>JBEGTX010000345.1:0-24095 GCA_041179165.1 Pseudomonadota bacterium
CCACACAAAACCTTCGACCGAATCAAGCGTGTCGAGCTTGGTTCAGCGCGCCATCCCGGCGCTCGGCCGCCCGGAGGCGGGATGGATCCCCTCGGGGGATCGGCCGCCGTACCCGGCGGACGAGGGGCTCCATCACTTCACGATGACTTCCTGACGCGCAGGTACCACTCGCACAGCAGCCTGACCTGCTTCGGCGTGTAGCCCTTGGCCACCATGCGCGTGACGAAGTCTTCGTGCTTCTTGGCTTCGTCGGCGCTGGCCTTGGCGTTGAAGCTGATGACGGGCAGCAGCTCCTCGGTGTTGGAGAACATCTTCTTCTCGATCACCGTGCGCAGCTTTTCGTAGCTGGTCCACACCGGGTTGTTTCCGGCGTTGTTGGCACGCGCACGCAGCACGAAGTTGACGATCTCGTTGCGGAAGTCTTTCGGGTTGGCGATGCCTGCAGGCTTCTCGATCTTCTCGAGCTCGGCGTTGAGTGAGCTGCGGTCGAACACTTCGCCGGTGTCGGTGTCGCGGTACTCGTGGTCTTGAATCCAGTAGTCGGCGTACGTCACGTAGCGGTCGAAGATGTTCTGGCCGTACTCGCTGTAGCTCTCGAGGTAAGCCGTCTGGATCTCTTTGCCGATGAACTCGGCGTAGCGCACCGCCAGGTGCTCCTTGATGAAGGCCAGGTACTTCTGTTCGGTCTCGGGCGGGAACTGCTCGCGCTCGATTTGCTGCTCGAGCACGTACATCAGGTGCACGGGGTTGGCCGCCACTTCAGTGGAGTCGAAGTTGAAGACCTTGGACAGGATCTTGAACGCGAAACGCGTGGAGATGCCGCTCATGCCTTCGTCGACACCGGCGTAGTCGCGGTACTCCTGGTAGCTCTTGGCGCGCGGGTCGGTGTCTTTCAGGTTCTCACCGTCGTACACGAGCATCTTGGAATACAGGCTCGAGTTCTCGGGCTCCTTCAGGCGCGTGAGCGAGGCGAACTGGCTCATCATCTTCAGGGTGCCCGGGGCGCACACGGCCTGGGCGAGCGACGAGCCGCGCAAGAGCTTCTCGTAGATCTTGACCTCTTCGCTGACGCGCAGGCAGTAGGGCACCTTCACGATGTAGATGCGGTCGAGGAAGGCCTCGTTGTTCTTGTTGTTGCGGAAGGTCTTCCACTCGCTCTCGTTGCTGTGCGCGAGCACGACACCGTCGAACGGAATGGCGCCGAAACCTTCGGTGCCTTTGTAGTTGCCTTCTTGCGTGGCGGTGAGCAGCGGGTGCAGCACCTTGATCGGCGCCTTGAACATTTCAACGAACTCGAGCAGGCCCTGATTGGCCAGGCACAGGCCGCCGGAGTAGCTGTAGGCATCGGGGTCGTCTTGCGCGAAGGTCTCGAGCTTGCGGATGTCGACCTTGCCCACGAGGGACGAGATGTCCTGGTTGTTCTCATCACCTGGCTCGGTCTTGGCAATGCCCACTTGCTTGAGCACCGAGGGGTAGCGCTTGATGACGCGGAACTTGCGGATGTCGCCGCCGTATTCTTCGAGGCGCTTCACGGCCCAGGGCGACAGCACACGCTGCAGGTAGCGGCGGGGGATGCCGTACTCTTTCTCCAGGATGGGGCCGTCTTCCAGCGCATCGAACAGGCCGAGCGGTGTTTCGTTCACCGGCGAGCCCTTGATGGCGTAGAAGGGCACCTCTTGCATCAGCGACTTGAGCCGCTCGGCGATGGACGACTTGCCGCCGCCGACCGGGCCGAGCAGATAGAGGATTTGCTTCTTTTCTTCCAGGCCTTGGGCGGCGTGGCGGAAGTACGAGACCACCTGTTCGATGGCGTCTTCCATGCCGTAGAACTCGGCAAAGGCGGGGTAGACCTTGATGACCTTGTTGGCGAACAGGCGCGAGAGGCGCTGGTCGTTGCGGGTGTCGATGGTTTGAGGTTCGCCGATCGCCTTGAGCATGCGCTCGGCGGCGGTGGCGTAGGCCACGGGGTTGGTCTTGCATTCCGCCAGGTACTCTTCGAGCGAGAGTTCCTCTTCGCGGGTGCGTTCGAAACGAGCTGCAAAATGGCTGATCACATCCATGCGGACCTCCTAATCATCAGGGCAAACGCACAGGGGGCCACCTCTGTGCATTTGAGGGAAGTTCTGATGAAACCCGTTGCGGGGCTCCATCAGAGCTTTCCTGTCGGTCGGCTGCTTGAATGGCTCAAGCTTGGATCATTGTGCTACTCATCATGCCTTGAGAAACGCGGGATTACCGCTACAGTTTTCGGCCATGGGTCCTTGGTCACTACATACCCAACGCATGGGGACCAGCACCCGCTGACACATGGCCTTGAGCACAGTGTGCACCGAACTGAAAAACCTCGCACTCCCCTCGCATAGGGTGGAGCCCCCAGAGTCGTGCGAAGTTCCACAACGCCCGAACAAGCTTATGACATTAGCGTCGGGGTGCGGGTGTCTCAACTGTTGCTGAGGCCGAGCTTTTGCAACAGGCCGTTGAGCTCGTCGAGCGAACCGAACTGGATGGCGACCTCGCCTTGTTCGCCGCGTTTGGTGCGCTTCTTGATGCGGATTTCGACCTGCGCGGTGAGCGTGTCGGAGAGCTCTTCTTCGATGCGGCGGATGTCGCGTGGCTTCTCTTTGGGCACACGCAGCAGCGGCTGCTGGCGCGAGGTGGTGTGGCGTGTGACGAGCTTTTCGGCGTCGCGCACGCTCATCTTCTTGGCCACGATTTCGGCGGCCGTGAGGATCTGCTGCGCGCCTTCGAGCGGCAGCAGCGCGCGGGCATGGCCCATGTCGATGTCACCGGCCATGAGCATCTGCTGCACGGGCTCGGCGAGGTTGAGCAGGCGCAGCAGGTTGCTGGCCGCACTGCGCGAGCGGCCCACGGCCTGGGCCGCCTGCTCGTGGGTGAGGTGGAACTCTTTGACGAGGCGCGAGATGCCTTGCGCCTCTTCGAGCGGGTTGAGGTCTTCGCGCTGGATGTTCTCGATGAGTGCCATCGCGGCGGCGGCTTCGTCGGGCACCTCGCGCACGAGCACGGGCACCTCGTCGAGGCCCGCCAGCGTGGCAGCGCGCGAGCGGCGCTCACCGGCAATGATTTCGTACTTGTTGGGGCCGACCGGGCGCACAAGGATGGGCTGCATGATGCCCTGGGCCTTGATGCTTTCGGCCAACTCGTAGAGCGAGCCCTCGTCCATGCGCGTGCGCGGCTGGTACTTGCCCGGCTGCAGTTGCGTGAGCTTCAGCGTGCGGGGCGTGCCATCGTTGACGGGCAGGGGGGTGTCGTTGACTTTGGGCCCGAGCAACGCTTCGAGGCCGAGGCCGAGGCCTTTGGGTTTCTTGGTGACCATGCGCGCATTCTCACCGATCAGCGCGCCACTCCCGCCAGTCGCAACAACAGTTGTCGGCCTTCCGGCCAATCGTGGAGGCCTGAATCGCCGTTGATGTGGCCGCGCGCGCCCACTGATATCACCTCGCTGCCCCAGGCCGCGGCCATGGCGCGCGAGGCCTCGACGCTGGCGTAGGGGTCGTCTTCGCTGAAGACGGTGATCGTGGGGAAGGGCAGTGCCTGCCGCGCTGTGCTGCGCCAGGTGGTGAGTTGGGGCGGCAGGTTCTCGCGGGTGAGGTCGGGCGGGGCCACGAGCAGGGCCGCCCTCACGCGGCCCAGGTGCTGCGAGTGGGAGGCCCAGGCGGCCACAAGATGGCAGCCCAGGCTGTGGGCCACCAGCAGGGCTGGGGTGTCGCTGGCGAGCAACGTCTCTTCGAGCCGCGTCATCCAGTCGCCGCGTTTGGGCCAGGACCAGTCGTCCTGTTCCACCCGCTCGTCGCCGTGCTGTTGTTCCCACAGGCTTTGCCAATGGGTGGGGCCGGAGTTCTCCCAGCCGGGCAGAACAAGCACTCGGTGTGCGGACTTCGCAGCCGCGTCATCAACAGAGGGGGTCAAGCAGCTATCCTTCGGGTTCGCACAGAGATTTTGACAAGACAGGGATTGAAATGAAGTATCGGGTATTTGTCGACGGCCAAGAAGGCACCACGGGACTGCGCATCCACGAGTACCTGGCCGCACGTGACGACATCGAGGTGCTGCGCATCGAGGCCGACCGCCGCAAGGACGTGGCCGAGCGCGCCCGCCTGCTCAACGCCGCCGACGTGGCCTTCCTGTGCCTGCCCGACACCGCCTCGCGCGAAGCGGTGAGCCTGATCACCAACCCCAACACCTGCGTGATCGACGCCAGCACGGCGTTCCGCACGGCCTCGGGCTGGGCCTTCGGCCTGCCTGAGCTGAGCCCTGACCAGCGCGCGCTGATCCGCAACAGCAAGCGCATTGCCAACCCGGGCTGCCACGCCACGGCGTTCATCCTGCTGCTGCGCCCGCTGATCGACGCCGGCGTGCTGCCAGCCTCGCTGCCGGTCAGCGCCACCTCGCTCACCGGCTACTCGGGCGGCGGCAAGAAGATGATCGAGCAGTACGAAGCCGGCGGCGACGCCCGCCTGGCCTCGCCACGGCCGTACTCGTTGGGCCTGGCCCACAAGCACATTCCTGAGATGACAGCCCACACTGGGCTGCTGGCTCCGCCGGTGTTCGTTCCGGTGGTAGGCCCGTTTCTGAAGGGTTTGGCGGTGAGTGTGCCCTTGCATCTGCCTCAATTGGGTGCCAACGTGAGCGCCGAGAAGCTGCACGATGCACTGGCCAAACGTTATGCCGGCGAGCGCTTCATCCGTGTGCTGCCGGTGCGTGACCCGGCCACGCTCGAAGACGGCTTCTTCGACGTGCAGGCCAGCAACGACACCAACCGGGTCGACATCTTCGTGTTCGGCAACGACACGCAAGCCCTGCTGATCGCCCGCCTCGACAACCTGGGCAAGGGGGCGAGCGGCGCGGCCGTGCAGTGCATGAACTTGCACCTGGGGCTCGACGAAGGCTTGGGGCTCTGAACGCCACAGCTTGACCTGCGCCCGACGGCGCCTTTCAACATGAAAAAAGGCCGCATCTGAGATGCGGCCTTTTTGTTGGCTGGGCGAGGCCGCCCAGCGCCTCAGGGTGTCACGGTGCCGATGCGGGCGTGGCCGGTGGAACCACGCAGTAGACCGGGGTCGATGTCGCACCAGTCACGGGCGCGTTGGCACTCCACGTATTGGTGGGCGTGACCGTGATGCCGCACTGCGCGTCCACCGTGAATTCGAACACGTTCCACCACCGGTTGTTCAACTCGCCTGCCGGAGGCGAGTAGGCGGTGAGGTCGTCAGCCGCCGTGAGCTCCACCCGGGTGGGCGAACCGATCATGCCCGGCGTGAAGGTCGCGCTGTAGTTGTGCAACGAGTAGCGGTAGGTGCCCACCATGAGGCGGCGAACCGTGACGATTTCAGGACCGTAGCTGGTGACGTCATCGATGTCCAGGTTCGCATAGGGCGCGGCACCCAAGCTGCCCTTGTTCAGGTAGGACACGTGGGTGCCGTCTGGCAGATACAGGTGCGAGTCGACGTCGAGCGGGCCCAGGCCCCAGGTCAAGCGGACATTCAGGCCATTGACGTCGCTGCCCACCACCAGGCAAGCACCGGCGGCGACGTTCGACGTTGCCGGCCCCACCGTCTTGGAGTTGGACTGGCGGATGCCGTTCTGCGCGGTCAGGATGGCCTGCGCCGATGTTTTCAGGGGCACGCTGAAATTGCCTTGGGCATCGGTGCGCGCTTCGGCGGTGCCGGAGTAGTCGATGCCGTCGGTGAAGACACGGCCGCCCGCCACACGACGGCCGCGGTCGTCTTGCAGGCAACCCGTCACCGCGACGGTGTCGTAGTACTGGTCAGCGTTCCAGGTGCCAACACGGCTGACGGTGCCTTCGTAGTACTGGTCTGGCGCAGTACCGCCCAGCGTGGCCGTGCCTTGCTCGACCCACTTGCCTGTGGGAACGTCAAAGTAGAACAGCGGCACGGTGGCAGGGCGGGCTGCGCTTCGTGTTCCAACAGGAATGCGGATGGAGGCCGTCATGCCCGGTGCGATGGCCACGGCGGCGCCGGAGGCGTCGACCACGGTGACGGTGGCTGCGCCGAAGCTCTCGATCCAGGCCGGCGTGCTGGGCGCACCACCCGCCCCAGGGCGGTCGGCGCTGAAGTTGCCTGGCATGTAGGCCGGGTTGATCGATGGGTTGATGGGCGTCACGCGGACCGTCACGTTGCCAGTGATGGCCGCGCCGTCCACACGCACCAAGGAGGCCGGCGCCAGCACGATGCGTGCGGTGGAGCCGGGCACGGTCGCCGTGCCGCCCGTGGCCGGATCGAACGTTGGGGTCGCCGCTTCAGGCAGCAACGGGACGGTGAGGTAGCTGCGGGTGCTCTGCGCCGCGGTGGTGATGGCCACGTTGGTCGCGTAGGCAGGCTTGCTCGTGCTGACGATGACGCGTGCGTTCACGGCCAGTGTGAATGAAAACTTGCCTGCGGCGTCGGTGGTGGCAGTCTGGCCGTCGGCCTGGACGCTGGCACCCTGGACAGGCAGACCCGAGTTGGCGTCGATGACCTTGCCGAAGACGATGGGGTCGAAGGGCACGGTTGCGACATAGCCCGTAATGGGCGGGGGAGTGCCGGAACCGGACGAGTTGCTGTCGGACCCTCCGCCGCACGCACCCAGCAGCAAAGCAACGGCCATCACTGGCGCTGCAACATACCCCACCACGTTCATCTTGTTTTGCATCGTTTCCCCAATTGACTGAACAGAGCTCAAGCGCCCTCGATTACCCGATGGTAATGGGTCGTCCGTGGCAAGAGTGTGGAACAAGTGGCAGGTACGTTCCCCCAAAAGTAGTAAGGGTTTTCACGCCGGCACCAGCACGCGGTCGACCATTTCGCGAGCGAATTCAATGAAGGCCACCGCCCCCTTGGAGGCCGGGTCAAACACCACGCCGGGCAGGCCATAGCTGGGCGCCTCGGCCAGCCGCACGTTGCGGGGAATGACGGTGTTGAACACCTTGTCGCCGAAGTGCGCTTTGAGCTGCTCACTCACTTGTTGTTGCAAAGTGATGCGCGGATCGAACATGACCCGCAGCAGGCCGATGATCTGAAGGTCGGGGTTCAGGTTGGCGTGAACCTGCTTGATGGTGTTCACCAGGTCGCTCAGGCCTTCGAGCGCGAAGTACTCGCACTGCATGGGCACGAGCACACCGTGGGCGCTGCACAGGCCGTTCAGCGTCAGCATGCTGAGGCTCGGGGGGCAGTCGATCAGCACGAAGTCGTAGTCGTCCTTCACCAGGTCCAGGGCGGCCTTGAGGCGCTGGTCTCGTCGCTCGAGGTCGACCAGCTCCACCTCGGCACCGGCCAACTCGCGGTTGGCACCGACCACGTCATAGCCCACTTTGTCGCTGCGCTGCCGCGCTTCGGCGATTGACGCGTTTTCGAGCAGCACGTCGTAGACGGTCAGGGTGAGGGCGCGCTTGTCGATGCCCGAGCCCATGGTGGCGTTGCCCTGTGGGTCCAGGTCAATGACGAGGGTACGCTGGCCGATGCGGGCCAAGCCGGCGGCAAGATTCACCGTTGTCGTGGTCTTGCCCACACCACCCTTTTGATTGGCTACACAGAAAATGCGAGGCATGTGAAAGGTCTCGGGGTTCACAAAGGGATCGACGATGGCGAGAGCCAACAGGAGGTCAAACAGAGGCGGGGTTCGGCCTCACGCAGCATGGGCTTCAGGGCGAATCCAGATCAGGCAGCGTTCAGCGTCCAATCCAGGCACCTGCAATTGTTCCACGTGAAACACCGACAGGTCCTTGGGCAGGGCCCCAATTTCATCGGCTGGTGCCTTGCCTTTGAGCGCCATCCACACACCCTCGGGTGCCAGGTGTTGGCGGGTAAGGGTGGTGAAGTCCACCAGCGACGCAAAGGCGCGAGAGGTGATCAGCTGAACTGGTGGGATCACCAGCTGCTCCACTCGGGCATGTTCAGAGCGGAGGTTCTTGAGCTTGAGCTCGGCCGACACCTGCCGCACGAAGCTGGCCTTCTTGCCCACGGTGTCAACACAGGTGACGGTGAGTTCGGGCATCACGGCCGCCAGCACCACCCCAGGCAACCCGGCGCCGCTGCCCACGTCCATGATGCTGGCGGTGCGACCATCGAAGTGGCGGCGCAAGGCGGGCACCACAGCCAGGCTGTCCAGCAAGTGGAGCACCATCATCTCGCCCTCATCACGCACGGCGGTGAGGTTGTAGACGCGGTTCCACTTGCCGATCATGCCGACGTAGCCGAGGAGGGTGGCTTCTTGCTGGGCATCAAGTTCGATGCCGAGGGCCTTGGCACCTTCACGAAGGGTGGTGGCTTGGGCGGAAATCGGCGCCCCAGTCTCAGGCTGCATTGTCATTGGCCACGTTGCCTCGGGTGTCGTTGGCGGCGAAGCCATGGAAGCGGCCCTTTTTCAGGTGGATCAGCAGCAGCGACATGGTCGCCGGGGTGATGCCGGAGATGCGCGACGCCTGGCCCAGCGTCTCGGGGCGCTGGGCTGCAAGCTTCTGCCGGGCCTCGAAGCTCAGGGCCGTGACCTTGCTGTAGTCCAGGTCTGCCGGCAGCTTGAGTGCCTCAAAGTGAACCGCTCGCTCCACGTCTTCGTTCTGCTTGGTGATGTAGCCCGCGTACTTCACGCTGATCTCGATCTGCTCGATCACCGACGCAGCCATCTCCACGCCCAACTCCGCCTGCAATGTTTCACGTGAAACGTTGGAGCCTGGGCGGGCGATCGATGCCACCTCGGTGAGCGTGTCGAAGTTGACCTCGGGCCGACGAAGCAGATCGGCCAAGCTGTACTCGTGCTCCAGGGCCTTGCCCAACAAACGCTCCGCCTGGGCAGCGGGGAGGGTGCTGGGCTGAACCCATGTGGACTGCAGCTTCTGTGTTTCACGTGAAACAGCGTCACGCTTTCGGTTGAAGGTGTCCCATCGCAGGTCGTCCACCAAGCCCAGCGTGCGGCCGATCTCGGTCAGGCGGGCATCCGCATTGTCTTCACGCAGCTGCAGGCGGAACTCGGCGCGGCTGGTGAACATGCGGTAGGGCTCGGTCACGCCCTTGGTGATGAGGTCGTCGACCAGCACGCCCAGGTAGGCCTGGTCACGGCGCGGCGACCAAGCGTCTTTGCCCTGGACCTGAAGCGCGGCATTGATACCGGCGAACAGACCCTGAGCCGCCGCCTCTTCATACCCGGTGGTGCCATTGATCTGGCCGGCGAAGAACAGGCCGTCAATCGCCTTGGTCTCGAAGGTGTTCTTCAGCGCACGAGGGTCAAAGAAGTCGTATTCGATGGCGTAGCCTGGGCGGAGGATGTGCGCGTTGGCCATGCCTTGCATGGAACGGATGGCCAGCAGCTGCACATCGAAGGGCAGGCTGGTGCTGATGCCGTTGGGGTAGAACTCGTTGGTGGTGAGGCCTTCGGGCTCCAGGAAAATCTGGTGGGCATCCTTGTCGGCGAAGCGATTCACCTTGTCTTCGATACTCGGGCAGTAGCGCGGGCCCACACCATCGATCACCCCGGTGAACATCGGGCTGCGGTCGAAGCCGGAACGGATGATCTCGTGGGTGCGGGCGTTGGTGTGGGTGATCCAGCAGGGCACTTGGCGGGGGTGCTGCGACACGTGGCCCATGAAGCTGAACACTGGCACAGGAAGGCTCGAAGGCGTGCCGTCTGCCGAGGGCACGCCGTCCCCCGGCTGCTCCGACAGCTGGCTGAAGTCGATGCTGCGGCCATCGATGCGTGGCGGGGTGCCCGTCTTCAGGCGGCCCTGCGGCAGCTTGAGTTCCTTGAGCCGAGCCGAGAGCGACACCGCTGGTGGATCACCCGCCCGGCCCCCTGCATGGTTCTGCAGACCGACGTGGATCTTGCCGTCGAGGAAGGTGCCAGCGGTGAGCACCACAGCCCGGGCGCGGAACCGAATGCCCACCTGCGTGACGGCACCGACCACCCGGTTGCCCTCGACCGTCAGGTCGTCCACCGCCTGCTGGAAGAGCTGCAGGTTGGGCTGGTTCTCCAGGCGGTGGCGGATGGCTGCCTTGTACAAGACCCGGTCGGCCTGGGCGCGGGTGGCGCGCACGGCAGGGCCCTTGGAGCCGTTGAGGATGCGGAACTGGATGCCCGACTCATCGGTGGCGGCCGCCATGGCCCCCCCCAGCGCGTCGACCTCTTTCACCAGATGGCCCTTGCCGATGCCGCCGATGGACGGGTTGCAGCTCATCTGGCCCAGCGTTTCGATGTTGTGGGTGAGCAGCAGCGTGCTGCATCCCATGCGTGCGGCGGCGAGCGCGGCTTCGGTGCCGGCATGGCCACCGCCGACGACGATCACGTCGAATTCGTGGGGATACAACATCAGAAACTCCGGAGGCGTGGGGGCCGCAGCCCCGTGAAAATACGGGGTGGGCAAGGCGTGAATTTTAGGCGCTGGCCCGCCTGGCGTCACGACTCCCGAGACCCTGGTGGCGCAGGGCGTGGTGTGATTGTCGAATAATGGCGCATGTCCACGCCTCTCAGCTGCCGACCGGGCTGCGGCGCCTGCTGCACCGCCCCGTCGATCTCGTCTCCCATTCCCGGCATGCCGCTCGTCAACGGCATCAGCAAGCCTGCGGGCGTGCGCTGTCTGCACCTCACGGCAGAGAACCTGTGCGCGATCTTCGGCCACCCCGACCGGCCGCTCGTGTGCGCCTCCTTGCAACCAGCCGAGGAGATGTGCGGTGACAGCCGAGAGCAGGCCATGCGCTGGCTGGGGATGATGGAAACCCAAACCGCGCCATGACGCCGCGCGTTGAACGCTCAGTGGCTCCCTCAGTGGGGTGAGCTGGTGAGCCCACGCCAGAGCGGCGACAGCCGAAACTTCTCGCCCTCACCCAAGGACTCGCTGAGCAACAGGCACTCGCGCTGCACGTTGCGCATGCGCTGGCTCAACTCAGCCTCGGCCAGGGCCAGCTCGAACTGCTGCTCGGGCGTGAGTGGCGCGTCAGCGATGCCCCACAGGCCGAGCGAATTCCAGGCCGCACGCAGGCGGTCGAAGCGGTGCAGGGCGTGGCCCACGACATCGGTGACCTGGGCCGTGCGGCGCTGCTCCTGCAGCTCGATGGCCAGCAGGCGGGCGGCACCCAAGCGGCGGTCGATGTCGGCCAGCTGGTCGGGGATGGCGGCCGACGGCTCGTTCGCGTCGTCGAGCTCGGGTGGCATCGGCTCCTGGGCCGCGCGCGCTGCCTCGCAGATCACTGAAGCCCAGTGGGCATCGAACTCGCCGGGCAGCACCCGCAGCGCGAAACTCGCCCGGGCCAGCTTGGCGTGCGGCCAGCGCATGACTCCGAGCGTCAGTTCCATCACGGCCAGCGCGCGCCCGAGCGGTGAGATTTCGTCTTCGCACAGGCGCGCGGGGTAGCCCGAGCGGTCGCTGCGTTCATGGTGTTCGCCCACGGCGCGCGCCAGCTCCCTGGGGTAGTCGGTCAGGTGGGTCAGCAACAACTGGCCCACCCGCGGGTGCACGACCAGGTGCTTGTGGCCCACCAAGTCGAGCGGCTGCGCGTAGTCAAGATAGAGCGGGTGGATGTAGATCTCGCCCAGGTCGTGCAGCAGCCCGCCCAGCATGGCCAGGCGAATGTCGGCATGCCCGGCGTCGTGGCTGGCCAGCATGGCGCCTGCCAGCGCCATGCCGGCCACCGCATGGCCCAGCGTTTGGGGGCGGGAGGCGGCCGAGGCCGTGAGCATCAGCTGCACCACGGGATGAATGGGCAGCTGCTTCATCTGGGCTATCAGCAAGCGGGACCAGGGTTGAATCAAGGGCGCGAGCGGCGAGGTGTCGTCCTCGAGCAGTTCTTGCAGATCGCCCAGCAGCGTGAAGGCGGTGACGCCATCTTCCACCCGCAGGCAGGTTTCGAGCGGGTGCTGAAGCCGCCGGTCGAGCAGGCGCTGGTGCAGACTGGCCGACACAGGCAGCCCTTCGGCCCACAGCTTGATGCCCCGCACATCGACGATGTCGCGCGAGGCCACGATCTCGTGGGTCTCGCTGGCCTTCATCAGGGCCGACAGGGCGTAGGGGTTGGGCTCGCTGCCCACCGATCGGAATGCATGCATGAGAAGTTACCGCGCCCCCGCCACCACGCTGCGAAGGTCCTGGCCCACATGGCCGTCCTTCAGCACGATGACACGCCCGGCGGAGGCGATGGTTTCAGGGCGGTGTGCCACGATCACCCGGGTCAGGTCGAGCTGCTTGATGGCCTGGTTGACCAGGCGCTCTCGGTCGACATCGAGCGCGCTGGTGGCCTCGTCGAGAAACAGAATCTGCGGCCGCTTGTACAGCGCGCGCGCCAACAGCAGGCGCTGCTTCTGGCCGCCCGACACACTGGCGCCCATGTCACCGATGAGGGTATGAAAGCCCATGGGCATGGCCTCGATTTCGTCGATCACGGCGGCGAGCCGCGCGCACTCCTCGACCCAGGCCGCATCGGCCGCCGGGTCAAAGAAGCTGATGTTGTCGGCGATGGAGCCGGCGAACAGCTGGTCGTCCTGCATGACGGTGCCGATCATGTCGCGCCAGGCGCGCATGCCGAAGGTGGCCAGCGGCACGCCGCTCACCAGGATCTCGCCGCGCTGCGGTGCATGGATGCCCAACAGCAGCTTGAGCAAGGTGGTCTTTCCCCCGCCCGACGGGCCGACGATGGCCACCGACTCACCGGGTTCGATCACCAGGTCGATGTGGTGCAGCACGTCGGCCTCCACGTCGGAATAGCGAAAGCCCACACCCTTCAGCTCAAGCCGGGCGGGGGCCGTGAGGTCACGGGCCGGTGCCAGTCCCTCGTGTTCAGGCGCGGCAAGCACGATGTCCGCCAGTCGCTCACCCTGCAGGCGCAACATGCGCAGCTCGACGATCTTGTCGATGAGCCCGCTGACCCGCAGCGCGAACTGCTCCTTGTAGGCAAAAAAAGCGAACAACATGCCCACCGAGAACTGCCGGTCCATCACCAGCAGCGCCCCGACCCAGATGACGGCAATGCGCTCCAGGCCGAACACCAGTTTGTGGCTGACGCTGAAAAAGAGGTCGAGCTTGCGGGTGGCGATGTTGGCGTTCATCGCATCGACCACCCGGTTCATGAACTGCGCCTGGCGGTCTTCCTGCCGGTTGAAGAGCTTGATCGACTGCACCCCACGCAGCGATTCGAGGAAGTGCGTCTCGCGCTTGGCCTCGTGCACGATGGCCTCTTCGGTGGCCGTGCGCAGCGGCTTGAAAAAGGCCCAGCGCAGCAGCGCATACACCGCCACACAGCCCACGGCAATGGCAGTGAGCGTGAGGCTGTAGACGGCCATCATCACCAGCGTGAGCACCACCAGCAGCCCATCGAGCACGGCCTCGATGAAGCTGGTGGTCATGGTTTGTTGAATGTGCTGAATGGCACCAAATCGCGACAAGATGTCACCTGTATGACGACGTTCGAACCAACTTACCGGCAGACGCATCATGTGGCTGAACACATTGCCCAGCCACTGAAGGTTGAGCGTGGCAGACAGGTAGAGCACCGCCCACGAGCGGATGGCCCCTGTCGCCACTTGAATGATCACGAGCAGCCCGAAACCTGCGCCCAGCGTGATGAGCAGGTCGCGATCGGCGCTCACCAGCACCGAGTCGACCACCCACTGCAGGAAAAACGGCGCGAGCAGCATGAAGCCTTCGAGCGCCAGCGCCAGTGCAAAGATCTGCGCCAGCGAACGCCGCAATCCCGTCACCCGGCCCAGCAGCTGGCGGATGCTCACCGTCTGCTTTTCCACCCGGGGCTGGAAATCGGCCGCGGGCGACAGCTCCAACACCACCCCGGTGAAGTGCTTGGACACCGCCTCGAGTGACAGACGCCTCACGCCGCGCGCCGGGTCGTGAACCACGGCGCGGTCGCCCTTCACCTCGGTGAGCACGACGAAGTGATTCAGGTCCCAGTGCAGCACACAGGGCAACTGCAGTTCAGACAAGTGCTCCATCTCCGCCCTCAGCGGCCGCGACTGCAGGCCGAGCTGCCCGGCCATGCGCACCAGATCAGCAAGTGTGACCCCTTTGAGCGACAGCGAGAAGCGTTGGCGCAGCGTCGGCAGGTCGGTGTGCAAGCCGGCGTGGGCGGCCACCATGGCCAGACAGGCGAGGCCGCATTCGGCCGCCTCGCTCTGCAGCACCAGCGGCACGCGACGCCGTGCGCCACCGAAATGAAGTTGATGCAGGAGGTTCACGCCAGCGCCCCCGAGGGACGGACGTGCCGCACGCTGCCAGACGCCGTCATACCTTGCCCGCCACACCCAGCACGGGCTCGAAGATCCATTCGATCAGCCGGCGCCGGTCGAGCAACACATCGGCCTCCAGCTGCATGCCCGGCGACAGCGGCTGCAGCTTGCCGTAGGCATGCACCGCCTGCTGGTCGAGCGCCACCGTGATGCGGTACATCGGCTCGCTGCCCGTCGGCAGCGACAGCCCCGACATCTCGCTGGCCTGCAGAGGCGTGCGTGAGACGGCGAGCACACGCCCGCCCTGGTGGCCGAACTTCTGATACGGGTAGGCCTGGTATCGCAGCTGCACCGATTGCTCGGCACGCACGAAGCCTATGGCACTCGACGGCGCGAACAGATGCGCCTGCATGGCCGCACCCTGCGGCACGAGGCTGGCCAAAGCGGCCTGGGCCGGCACGGCCTGACCCTTCTCGGCCAGCACCGTGGTCACCGTGCCATCGTGTGTGGCGCGCACCACCACGCGGCGCAGCGCTTCACTCTCGGCAGACGCCTGGGCCAAGGCGGCGAGGTCACGGTCGATCTCGCCTTGCTGAACTTGTGCATGCAAGGGGAGGTCGCGACGTTCACCCTCCAGGCCATCGATCTGGCGCTGGTGTGCGGCCTGCTGGCGCTCGAGCGATTGCAGCTGAGCACGCAGGCCGAGCACCTCCTCGGTCTTGGTTTGAACCTGGGCGGCCGACACGAAGTTGTCGCCACGCAAGGACTCCAAGCGCGCCAGGGCCTCGCGGGCGAGGGCAAGGCGTTCGCGATGCAGACCCGCCTCGGCGGCCATCTGTGCGGACTCGCGTCGCATGTTGGCAAGTTGTTGATCGAGGGCGCTGCGCTGAGCGTCCTGGAGCCGATTCTTCTGTTGGCTCGACGCCTGCAGCAAGCGCTCGCGTGCGGCCAGGCTGGCCTGCACGGCGGCCTGCGTGTCACCAGTCAGGCTGGCGCGATCGAGCGAGAGCACGAAGAGCACGTCACCGGCGTGAACCGCTTGGCCTTCGACCGCATGGCGTTCGAGCACCGTGCCGGCTTGCGGCGACACCAGCCGCATGACACCGAGGTCGGGCACCAGGTAGCCGACAACGCGGGCCTTGCGTGTGTACTGTCCGATGGAAAAACCGATGCCCACGGCCAGCGCCGTGACCACCACCAGCGCCGTCAACACACTCAACGACACCGGGCGAATGAGTTGGATGTGGCCAAGCCAGCCATGCTGCCGGCCTTCAATGACTTCAGGGCGAAACAGGCCAGCCATGACGAACCTTGGAAACTGCAAAGGTCGGTGGACCCGACACAAGTGGGGTCCACCGTGGGATGTCGCGTTCGGTGCAACACCTCAAAATAATGCGATGAACGGGTAGAAGAATGTCGCGGGATGAGAGGGCGATTTACCAGAAGCCCTTTGGCAAGCCACCGCCAGGGCCGCCG
Organism: Pseudomonadota bacterium; assembly: GCA_041179165.1. GTDB lineage: Bacteria > Pseudomonadota > Gammaproteobacteria > Burkholderiales > Burkholderiaceae_C > Rhizobacter. The sequence continues at coordinate 15,652 of JBEGTX010000345.1, forward strand.
CCACCACCGACCTGTTGCTGTTGCTCAGGCGCCAACGGAACGGGTCGATTGCCAGGCGCGGGTTGCGGACCACGTTGCACGGGCGTTTTGACGTCGGCACTGCTGGATTTCTTGGACATGATCTGCTCCGGGTTGGTCAGTGCATTCCGATGAATGCACAGCCAGATTCCAGCAGTCAGCCCCCGGGGTGGGAACTGTCATGTCTTACAGGTTGAGCGGGGTGATTTCCCTCGTGTCGGACCCGTGTTTTTCTTGGTTTACTGCTCGGCTGCCCACCAGGTTGCAAGGCAGCGTTCCGAGGCCGAATCGGCTCAGCGCAGCAGGCCCATGCGCAAGGCCTTGAGCACGGCCTGGTGCTTGTTCACACAGCCCAGCTTGTGCATGGCGTTGTTGACGTGCAGCACCGCGGTGCGCTCGCTGATGCCGAGGATGTTGCCCACCTCCCAGGCCGTTTTGCCTTCCATGGTCCAGCGCAGCGCTTCGAGCTCACGCGGGGTCAAGGCCACCACACTCGACTCACGCGGCGCCGGCACGAAAATGCGCACCGCCGCCTCTTGCGCGTGCACGGTCAGCAGCTGCAGGTCGGCCACGATGCGGGTGAGTTCATCCGGTGTGTCAGGCAGCTTCTTGTCGCGCTCGACACCCAGCATGAAATGCCGGCCGTCGGGCAGGTGCAAGGCCATGGCAATGCCCGTGCAATAGCCGTGGCGGGCCTGCTCTTCCCACACATCGCCCTGACCCGCGGCCGTGTAGGTGGACTGCTCCCAGATGATGGGCACGCTCTGCTTCTTGCAATGCTGCATGACGGGATCGCGCCGACCGGCCTCGCGACTCAAGAAGGCCGAGCGAAACGCCTCGGGTGCGTTGTCCACCGTGGTGAATTCGGTGTCCGCCATGAGGTGGTCGACCACCATCGTGGCCGACACGGTTTCGAACCCGATCTGCTGCGTGAAGCGCACGATCTCGGAAAGAAAATCTTCCCGGTTCGCCGCCTGCATCACTGCCATGTATCCGCTTTGAAGCATGTGCTCCTCTTGCAATGCTGTGGTTGAACGAGGGACCGGCCCCTGTGGGCTCAGGTCGGTTGGGGATGCTGCACGCCGAGGTCTGCATGCACACGTTTCACCCAGGTCCCAGCTGCCGGCCACCGACGTGGCTGCGGCAGGCGCCATTGTCTCTTGTGTGGAGGTGCCGGGCTGAACTGTCGGTCGGCGCAGTCGGCCGCCCTGTCAGTCGCCCTGTCACTGTTTACACCTGCCATGACTTACAGCTTGTGAGACCCGTGTCACCCGCCCGATCATCATCCCATCGCAATGCTCACGGATCGCATGCCGACCCGTCAACCCCTATGACACCCGCGTGGATCGTCTGTGCCTGGCCGCCGGTCATGTGGCAAGCCTGCTCGACGCCCGACCTGCACTTCGTGCACTTGGGTACGAGCGTGCTCAGCCACGGCGATCAGCACCAGCCCCGCACCGGCCAGACCCTGTGGGGCAACCCGCTGGAGCCTTCTGTCGCGGGTGTGGCCTGGGACTGGGTGCAGCTGGCCCACGGCGTGTACGTGATGGCCGACCCGCTCGGCCTGGTCACCAACCTGCGGCTCGTGGGCGACCACGGAGAAACCCTCACCCAGTCGCAGATGGCGCTGTACCTGAACGAAATGGTGCGCCACCTGCCGTGGCAGCAGGAAGTCAATCGGGCGCTTCAGGCGCTGAACAACACCTCGCACTGACAACACACGCGCTACAGACCCTCAGCGACCCGCCGCGATGCCGCGATACTGGCGGCCTTGCATGTCCCCGCTGGAGATCTCCTGATGCGTTTGCGTTCCGTGTTGCTGCTCGTCGCACTCTTGGTTGCTGCTGCAGCCGCCTACCTGCTGCTGTGGCCGGTGCCCATTCAACCGGCGGTGTGGACTGCACCGGCCGCGCCGGGTTACAGCGGGCCGCACCAGGTGAATGAACGCCTGGCCGCCCTCAAGCAGATTCGCATCGAAGGCGAGTCGGGCCCCGAGCACGTCGTGATGCGCAACGGCTGGCTCTACGCTGCCGTCACCAGCGGCGCCATCGTGCGCATGCGGCCTGATGGCAGCGAGCAAGCGACGGTCATCCGCACGGGCGGGCGGCCCCTCGGCTTCGACTTCGATGCCCAGGGCGCACTGATCGTGGCCGACCCCATGGCGGGAGGCCACGGCGGTCTGTGGCGGGTCACGGGGCAGGGCGCCACCGCGGTTCAGGAGCTGCTCACCGGCCATGTCGACGGCACGCCCATCCTGTACGCCAACAGCGTGGTGGTCGCGCGCTCAGGGAAAATCTACTTCAGCGATGCCTCGCAACGCTTCGGGGCCAAAGCATCGGGCGGCACCTTCGAGGCCAGCGTGCTCGACACCCTGGAACACCAGGCCACAGGCCGCGTGATCGAGTTCGATCCCGCCACACGCCAGAGCCGCGTGCTGCTCAAGGACCTTGCCTTCGCGAACGGCGTGGCGCTGAGCGCTGACGAACAACACCTGTTCGTCAGCGAAACCGCAGCCTACCGGATCTGGAAGCTCGACCTCCACGCCAGCGGCGTCAGCGCCAAGGCGCCCAACACCCAAGCGAAGGTGCTGCTCGACAACCTGCCGGGCTTCCCCGACAACCTCATGCGCGGCCTGAACGGCCGCCTCTGGGTGGGCCTGGTGAAACCGCGTGGGGCGTTCATCGACAACGCCGCCGCCAAGCCCTGGATGCGTGCGATGGTGCTGCGCCTGCCCAAGGCCCTGTGGCCGGTGCCGCCAGCCTACGGCCACGTGTTCGCCTTCGATGAATCAGGCCGCGTGACCCTGGACCTGCAGGACCCGACCGGGCTCTACCCGGAAACCACCGCGGTCACCGAGACCACCGACCGGCTGTATGTGCAAAGCCTGCATGCGAAAACGCTGGGCTGGCTGGAGCCCAAGCAAGCCGGGCTCTGACCGCCTCTCTGCCGCCCAGGTTCTAGATCACCTTGCGGAGGCGCTGCGCCACGAACCAGATGCCCAGCACGGCCAGCACCGTGCACACCCCGGCGGGCACGGCCACATCGGGCAGGGCCAGCGTTTCACCCTTCAGCACGCGGCTCATCAGCGTGTGCTGAGCGAGGGCAGGCACCCACAGGTGCCACGGGGCCTCGCCCTGCTGGTTGAACAAGGCCACCAGCGGCAGCATCGACACCGCCAGCATCAGCACCGAGCTGCTGGCCTGCGCCTCCTTGAAGGTCTTGCAGCGGATCGCCACTGCCATCAGCAAGGCCGACAAGGCCGCGGCAAAGGGCAGCAGCAGCATCACGAACAGGCTGGCCTCGACCCACCCGAACTGGAACAGCGCCTGCAGCGTGTCGCTCTGCAGCAGGTACTGCGCGGGCAGAAAGCTGAAGCAGCTCAGCACGGCAATCAGCATCGACACACTCGCCACCGCCGCCCACTTGCCCAGCACCAGCGCCACGCGCGACGCAGGGGTCATGAGCAAGGGCTCGAGCGACCCACGCTCGCGCTCACCCGCCGTGGTGTCGAGCGCCGCGTTCAAGGCGCCGTAGAGCACGGCCATCAGCACGAAGAAGGGCAGCATGGCAGTGAGTTGCGCGGCGCGTGACTGCTGGCTGGCGAGGTCGCGCGACTCCACCTTCAACGGCTCCAGCAACGCAGGCGACACCCCACGCAGGGCCAGGCTCAGCATGCCGCGCTCACGCCGGTAGGCGTCGACCAGCCGGGCCACCCGGGCGGCACCGGCCTCCGCCTGGCGGTTGCCGCTGTCGGAGACCAGCTCCAGCGCAGGCTGGCGCCCGGCGACCAGATCGGCCTCGAAGTCCTTCGGCACCACGAGCACCGGATCGCTCTGCTTGGAGCGGCGCAGCAGGTCGGCGAAATCAGCCGGGGCCTCGCGCACCGAGTAGGTCTGCCGCTGAAAGAAGTTCTTCAGTCCCGGCGCATGCTCGATGCCCTGCACCAGCACCACACGCTTCTCGGCCTGGGTCTCGAAACTGGCGAGCAGGCCCGACAAGGCCACGAGCACCAGCGGCCCCATCAGCACGCTGGAGAACAGCACGATCATCAGCGTGCGCCGATCGCGCAACGCGTCCACGATCTCCTTGCGGAAGACGGCGAGCACGGCCCTCATGCGAAGGCCTCCGACCCGGCTGCGGTTCCGGTGTCGGTTTCGACCGAAGGCCCGAAGGCCAGCTGCACGAACGCCTCCTCGAAATCGCGCTGCCCGGTTTGCTCGAGCAACTCCTCGACCGTGCCGGTCGCGACCGTGCGGCCGCCCGCAATCACGGCCACGGTGTCGCACAGGCGCTCTACCTCTTGCATGATGTGGGTGGACACGACGATGCACTTGCCGCCGCCCTCGGGCGTGCGCAGGAATCGCAGCGCATCGCGCAGGGCGCGGGTGGCCATCACGTCGAGGCCGTTGGTGGGTTCGTCGAGCACGATGTTCGCGGGGTCGTGCACGAGGGCGCGGGCCAGGGCCGTCTTCATGCGCTCTCCCTGGCTGAAGCCATCGGCACGGCGCTCGAGCAAGGGCTTCATGTCGAGCGTGTGGGCCAACTGCTCGGCGCGGTGATGGGCCTGGTCACGTGTCATGCCTTGCAGTGCGCCGTAGTAGACGATGTTCTCGCGGGCGCTCAGCCGAGGGTAGAGGCCGCGCGAATCGCTCAGCAGGCCGAGCCGGGCGAGTGCTTCGCGCGGGCGCTTCGACACATCGATGCCGTCGACGTCCATCGTCCCCGCATCGGGCTTGATGAGCCCGGCCAGCATGCGCAGGCTGGTGGTCTTGCCCGCACCGTTGGGGCCGAGCAGGCCGAGGATGCGGCCGTCGGCTGCGCTGAAGCTCACGCTCTGCACGGCCTGCACCGGCGGCGGGCGGTCTTTCAGCCCGCGGCGCGGCTGCACGAACGACTTGGCGAGTTGGTCCACATGGATCATGGCGAGTCTCCGGCAGGCAGGGCAAGAGGCGCAAACATCGGGGGACGCGGCACCGACTGCATGCAGCCGCTGTCGAGCGCGAGGGCCGCAGCGTTGTCATCTGCGGCGATGAAACGGTACAGCACGTCGGGCGTGCAGCCGATCGACATCACGCCATGGCCTGCGTTCTCGACGGTGACGGCGAGGGCCTGCTGGCCGAGAGACTGAGCCACCCGCGCGGCATGCCGGGGCGGGGTAGCGGGGTCGAGGCCGCCGCTCAGCAGCAACACGGGGGAAGCCGAAGGGCTCACCGTGTAGAAGGCAGCAGGCACCTCACCGCGCGGCCATTGCGCGCACACCCGCTGGTAGAGCTTGGACGGCGCATCGCCGAAATCGCTGCCGGGGCGGTCCTTGCCAGCGCCCAGCCGCGGCACGTCTTCGGCACAGGTGACCGAGAAGTGCATGCCCATGGCGGGGGCAGTCGGGCCGCGGCCACTCAGCATGGCGTTCAAGCCCAGCAAACCTTGCGGCCGGCCTGCCGCTGCCTCGGCCAAGGCCGAGGGCAAGGCCGACGCCAAGCTGGGCGCGTACAAGACGCCGCGCACGGCCCCGAGCACCATGTCGCGTGTGAGCACGAAGGTCTCGGGCACACCACCGAGCGGATGGACCACCGTCACCGTCTTGGGCAGGCTGGCCAGCAGGCGGGTCCAGTCGGCCCGAAGCTTGGGGTGACGGCGTGAACACGCGGCTTCGCGGGCGCAGGCGTTGAGCAGCGCGTCGAACACGGCCTGGGCGTCGGTGGACACGCTCTCGGGCAGCACCATGTCGGACGGCGCCACGCCGTCGAGCACGCTGCGGCGCACGCGCGTGGGGAACTGGCGCTGGTACTCGAGTGCCACGCGCGTGCCGTAGGAGCCGCCGACCAGGTTCACCCGTGTGGCCCCGAGCGCGTCTCGCACGGCATCGAAGTCCTGCACGGCCAGGGTGGTGGTGAAGTACTTGAGGCCGTCGCGGCCACCCACGTGGGGCAGGGCGGCGAGGCGATCGCGGCATTGCACCAGGGCCTGGAACTGACGCTCCGGATCGGCCTGCTCGGACACACTGCGCTGCTCGGTCACGTCATCACACCGCAGCGGGGCCGACCGGCCGGTGCCGCGCTGGTCGATGAAGACGATGTCGCGCCGGTTGTTGAGCCGGGCGAACAAGGGCAGCACACCGCCCGCCACCGCCGTGGCACTTTGCCCGGGGCCGCCGGCGATGAACAGCACGGGGTCGTCGAGCTTGCGGCGCGCGAGGGCCGGCACCACCACGTAGTGCAGCTTGAAGCGCGGGCTCGCCGGGTTGGCCGGATCGAGCGCGCGGCTGAGTTCACCGCACAGCACATCGTGGCGGATGCCCGCCACGCGGCAAGGTGCGAGTGGCGGCGCGGTGGTCGTCTTTTCCGTCGCCGTGGCGGCCTGAGCGGCAGCTGGCGTCAATACCGCGTGCAGCGCGGCCAGCAGCGCGGCAGCGCACGACGCCATGCCCGGCCAACGGGCCATGCGAAACCCCGTGTTCATCAGCGCTTCAGGCTGATTCGCCGAGCAGGCGCTTCAGCTCGCCGCTGTCGATCAGGGCCATCAGGTCGGTGGCCCCGCCCACGAGCGAGCCCTTCACGAACACCATGGGGAAGGTGGGCCAGCCGGTCCACATCTTGAGCGAGTTGCGCCGGCGCCATTCACTGAAGTAGCTGCCGTATTCGAGGTACTGGTGGGTCACCCCGGCCGCCTTCAAGGCACGCCGCGCCTTGCCACACTGCGGGTTCTGCGCCATGCCGACCACCAGCACCGCGTTCGAAGCCGCTGCCGCCTGCACGTTGTGGACGATGTCCGCGTGCAGATTCACCACCTTGTCGCGGATGGCCGGGTGCAGGCGCGATTCTTCGAGGACTTGACGGGGCATGCGGGCGCTCCAGGTTGGCAAAGCCCCGAGGTTAGCCCACTCCGCCCCTTAGGAGCCTGGGCGGCAGAAAGAGGGCCCGCGCTGAGGCGAGTCGGGGTGCCAGACGAGGCGCCGATGAGGCCGTGTGGCGGGCCACACAACGATTCGGCAACGAAGGATGGCACCCCGAATCGCCTCAGCCCGAAGGGTTGGGCCTGAAAGGGCGCCCCGGCGTCGTTGCAAATGCTCGCCGGGTGTACAACCCGGCTGCGCTTTGCGCCTAGCCGGCCCACCCTTTCAGGCCCAACGCGAGCCCTCTTTCTGCCGCCCAGGCTCCTAGCCGCGTCAGACAAACGCCCCCGAATGTCGGGAGCGCTCAACGGGCAGGCGGGAAATCGATGTCGGTCTCGACCACATGGTTCAAAGTGTTGGTGAAAAAATTCATCGCCACATGGGCCACGACCTCCAGCACCAGCCCGTCGTCGAGGCCGGTCGCGCGGGCGTCGGCCATGCCCGCGTCGCCGATGTGCCCGCGCTTGAGCAGCACCCGTGTCGCCAGCTGGTACACCGCCAGCTCACGCGGCTTGGCGCTCTCGCCCTGGCGCGCCGCCTGAACCTCGGCATCGGTCATGCCGACGCGTTGTCCGAAGTAGCTGTGAACAGCCAGACAGTAGTCGCAGCCGTTGACCTGGGCCACCGCCAGGGCCACGCCTTCTCGCTCTCGGTGGGTGAGTTGGCCGGCGCGCAAGGCCTCCGACAGGCCGAGGTAGCCTTGCAGCACCACGGGCGCCTGCCCCATGGTGGCCATCATGTTGGGCAGAAAACCCAGTTGCTTCTGAACCGCCTGCATCCGGGCGACAGAAGCAGCGGGCGCGGAGTCGAGGGTGGCGGGTGCGATGCGGGTCATGGGAAGCTCCTGTGAAAAGGTGCCCCAGTATTTCCCAATGCGCTGGACGAAGGGTGACATTCTCTCCGAGAAAACATACCATTCCTCCATGAGCACTGCAGAAAGACTGTCCCCTTGGCTCGATTCGCTGCGCCTCAGCGCGCAGGTCTTCCACGCCGGCCTGCTGTGCGGCACCAGCAGCTACGACGACACGCACGGGCTGGGGTTCATCCACATGCTGCGCGAAGGCGAGCTGGTCATCCACCATCCGGCCGCCCCCGAACTGCCGGCCCGGCTGGTGCTGTCGGAGCCGAGCCTCGTGTTCTATCCCCGGCCGATGGCCCACCGGTTCCTCATTCCTGCGCGGGGCGCACAGCTTGTGTGTGCGACCGTGCGCTTCGATGGCGGACGCCAACACCCGCTGGCCATGGCACTGCCACCGCTGATGGTGCTGCCGCTGGCCGACCTGCCCGTGCTGAAGGGCTCGCTCGACCTGCTGTTCATGGAGGCGGATGGCGCCCGTGCCGGCCACCGCCAGGTGACCGACCGCCTGCTCGAGATCCTGATGATCCAGCTGATCCGCTGGCTGCACGACCACCCCGAACGCTACCCCATGCCCGAAGGCCTGTTGGCCGGGCTGGCTCATTCACAGCTGTCGGCCGCCCTCATCGCGCTTCAGCAATCGCCGGCCGAGCCCTGGCAGGTCGAGACCCTGGCCCG
>JBEGTX010000346.1:0-2733 GCA_041179165.1 Pseudomonadota bacterium
GCAGGAACAGCACCGCGTCGGCCCGGCCGATCTCGTCCCAGCTGCGCGCCACGCCGATGCGCTCCACCTCATCCTGGCTCTCGCGCAGGCCCGCCGTGTCGATCACGTGCACCGGCACACCTTCGATCTGGATCGTCTGCGTGACCTTGTCTCGCGTGGTGCCGGCGATGGGCGTGACGATGGCCAGCTCGGCCCCTGCCAGCGCGTTCAGCAGCGAACTCTTGCCCACGTTGGGCTGCCCGGCCAGCACGACCTGAATGCCCTCACGCAGCAGCGCACCTTGCCGCGCCCGGTCGAGCACCGCCACCACCGCCTCGGCGATGGCATCGAGCCGGCCGCGCGCATTGGCCTTCTCGAGGAAGTCGATCTCCTCTTCAGGAAAATCGAGCGTGGCCTCCACCAGCATGCGCAGGTTCACGAGGCCGTCGCGCAGCGTGTGGATCTCGCTTGAGAACGCACCGCTCAGCGAACGCCCGGCCGACCGCGCCGCCGCCTCGGTGCCGGCGTCGATCAGGTCGCTCACCGCCTCGGCCTGCGCCAGGTCGAGCTTGTCGTTCAAGAAGGCGCGCTCGGTGAACTCACCCGGCTCGGCCAAGCGCAGCCCCAGCTCGCGGCCGGCCTCGAGGCAACGCGCCAGCAGCAGCTGCAGCACCACTGGCCCGCCATGGGCTTGCAGCTCCAGCACGTCTTCACCCGTGTACGAATGCGGCCCGGGAAAGTACAAGGCCAGGCCCTGGTCGATGGTGGACCCATCGGCATCGGCAAACGGAAGGTAGTGCGCATGGCGCGGCGTGAGCGCTTGGCCGCACAAGGCCTTCACCACCAACGCGATGTCGCGCCCCGAGACCCGCACGATGCCCACGGCGCCACGCCCGGCCGCAGTGGCGATGGCAACGATGGGGTCGTGGTGGCGAGGCAGCATGGGGGGGATTGTCGAACAGGTTGGGGATGCGCTGGTCTCACCGCGCCACAAAGTAAAAAGGCCTTCGCGTTGAAGCGAAGGCCTTCGAAGAACAGCGCGCGGCGTTTACTTCCCGAGAACGCCCAACTGCTTGTTGATCAGGTACTGCTGAGCGATCGACAACAAGTTGTTCGTCAGCCAGTACAGCACCAAGCCGGCCGGGAAGAAGAAGAACATGATCGAGAACACCAGCGGCATGATCCACATCATCTTGGCCTGCATCGGGTCCGGTGGCGTCGGGTTCAGCCAGGTCTGCAGCAGGCTCGAGAGGGTCATCAAGATGGGCAGAATGAAGTACGGGTCAGCGGCCGACAGGTCGGTGATCCAGCCGATCCACGGCGCGTTGCGCATCTCCACGCTCGACAGCAGCACCCAATACAGCGCAATGAAAAACGGCATCTGCACGAGGATAGGCAGGCAACCACCGATCGGGTTCACGCCTTCTTCCTTGTAGATGCGCATCATCTCTTGCTGCAGCTGCTGCGGCTTGTCTTTCAGACGCTCGCGCATCTCCATGATCTTCGGGTTCACAGCCTTCATCTTGCCCATCGAGCGGTAGGCATAGGCGTTGAGCCAGTAGAACGCGGCCTTCAGCACCACGACCAGCGCCACGATGGCCCAGCCCCAGTTGTTCAGGATCTTGTGCAAGAAGGTAAGCAGCCAGAACAACGGCTCAGACAGCAGCTTGAACATGCCGTAGTCTTTCACCAGCTCCAGGTCGGGGGCCAGTTTCTTGAGCTTGTCTTCTTCTTGCGGGCCCACGAACAAGCGCGCATCGAACACCTTGCTCTGGTTCGGCTCGATCGTGCCCACCGGCACCACCATGCCCACGGCGTACTGGTTGGTGTCGACCAGGCGGCTGTAGAAGTCGCGCGGCATCTTCACGTCGCCCGTGGCGCCCACCAGCCAGGCGGATGCAAAGTAATGCTGGACCATCGCCACCCAGCCGTTGTCGGCGCTCTTGGCGTGCTCGGCCTTGCCGTTGGCGATCTTCTCGAAGTCGAGCTTCATGAAGCGCTCGGCGTCGGTGTGAACGACCGGGCCGGTGAAGGTGCTGTAAAGCTTCGACTCACCGGGGGGCGGGTTGCCGTCACGCACCAGCTGCAGGTAGACCTGCGGGCTCAGCGGCACGGCCGAGGTGTTGCGCAGCTCCTGCTTCACACCGATCACGTAGTCGCCGCGCTTGAAGGTGTAGGTCTTGATGAGCTTCAGGCCGCCCAGATCGGCCGATTCCAGCTGCACGTGCAGCTCGTCCACGCCGTCCTTCAACGCGAACTGCGAGGTGGGGGCGATGGTCATCGGCAGCTTGAAGTCGGGCTTGGCCGTGCCCACGCCGGCCGCGGCCACCGCCGTCTGCGCCAGGTAGAGGCGAACGCCAGACGTCTGGTCGAGCACCTTCACGTTCTTGGTGGGGTCGATGTTGTCGCGCTGCAGCAGCAGCTCCACATGCGACAGGGTACCGCCATGCGATTCGATCGTGGCCTTCACCAGGTCGGTAGTGACCACGAACTGTTCCGAAGGCGCAGCCGGCACCGCGGCAGGTGCCACCGCGCCCGGCACAGCCGGTGCGCCAGCAACCGCCGGCACGCCAGCAGGCACGGTACCCGGAGCAGCACCCGGCGCAGAAGCCGCCGTGGCCACAGGCTTCGGCCCCAGCAGCGACGGACGACCATTGTGTTTGTTCCATCCGTCCCAGATCAGGAAGATGGACATCGAGAACACCACCCAGAGCAGGGTGCGGCGAAAATCGGTCATGGGCGGGTCTTTTTACG
>JBEGTX010000347.1:0-4733 GCA_041179165.1 Pseudomonadota bacterium
CCCAGCACCACCAGCATGATGGTCGACTCGTTCAGCTTGGTGGGGCGAACTGCGCCTTCGATGGCCACTGAGTTCAGGATGTGGTCCAGCGCCGACTGGTTGCCCATGACCGCGCCGATCAGGTCCACCAGTTCGACCCAGAAGTGGAAGACGTAGACGCACTGCGCCAGGATGAGGCCGAGGTACAGCGGCAGCTGCAGCCAGCGGCTCATGAAAATGAAGTTCGGCAGCGGCCGGATGGGCGAGCGCACGGTCGGCTGTGGTGGAGGAGTGTGGTGATCGGTCATGGGGTTGCGGCATGGGTGCCGTCGATGAATCAAGAATGGGGTCGTGAGCCACGGGCTGGAAGGGCATGGAGCGACACTTCCGGAACGCGCGGATGTTACACGCGGGCCATGACCTACCGCGACGACCGGAATTGATTCCTGTGTGCTGCCGACGTCTGCGGCTTGCTGACGCATGTAACGCCTTGGACAAGCCATGAAGCCCGTGAGATGCTTCGGTTCCATGCGTGGTGGTGCTGGTCGGCACCGTTCCGGCGTCGACGCTGCGTGTCCGACTGATCGCTCCCTGTTCGCTTTTCCTTTCCTTTTTCCTTCCCCTTTTTCAATCCGGGCCAAGTGTCCCGTCGATCCATGACCCAAAGTTGCCCCAAGTGCCGCTACGTCCGCCTGCCCACCGACACAGCACCCGACTGGCAGTGCCCGTCCTGCGGCGTGGCCTATGCCAAGGCGGCCGACTCCGCCCGCAGCTACACGCCCCCGACTGTCTGGACACCCGCTCCGCGCAACGAGTCGCCCGTGCCCTGGGGCAAGGCCTTCGCCATCGTGGCCATCGTCGCGGGCGCGTGGTTCGGCCTGAAGGGGGGCGTCTCGCGTCTGGGCGGCGACAGCCATGAAGACATCGCCACGCTGGCCGCCTCGGTGAAACCCGGTGACGTGACGATGTACGTGACCAAGACCTGCGGCTACTGCCACCAGGCAGCGGGCTGGCTTAACCAGAACGGATTCGCCTTCAAGAGCTGCGATGTCGAGAGCGATGCCAGTTGCCGGGCCGACTACCTCCGCTACGCGGCGGATGGCACGCCCTACTTGGTGGTCAAGGGCCACCACATGAAAGAAGGCTTCAATACCGACGAATTCCTGGCCGCACTGCGGGCCAAGACCACCTGATTGGCGCGAACGGCATCATTCTTCCGTCTAACGGCCCGCAAATCAGCCACAATTGTCACCCGTGTTGCCGCTTTTCATTGCCCATCCAGACAGGCCTGTCGTGAGTTCCAAAGGAAAGATCCTCGTTGTCGACGATGACCGGCTGGTGCTGGCCACGCTGACGCACGGGCTCTCGCAAGCGGGCTACGAGATCATTGACGCCGACAACGGCGACGACGCCATCCTGCTGGCCCGCGAACACCGCCCCGAACTGGCGCTGCTCGACATCCGCATGGAGGGCAAGAGCGGCTTCGACGTCGCGGCCTACCTGCGCGACTACTGCCAGATGCCCTTCATGTTCTTGTCTGCGTTTTCAGACGAGAGCACGGTGGCGCAGGTGAAGGCGCTCGGCGCTGTCGCCTACCTGGTCAAGCCGCTCGACATCCGCCAGATCGTGCCCGCCGTGGAGGCTGCCTTCGCCCAGCTCCATCGCCGCCGCACCCTCGAAGGCGTGTCTGGTGAGGTGGCGGGCGAGTTCACCGACAGCGTCCCCGCTGCCGACGCCGATCCCCTGCTGCACCCCGTGGCCATCGCCGTGGGCGTGCTCATGCACCGCTATTCGCTGTCGCGTGCCGCGGCCCTTGAGCGCCTGCAGCGTTTGGCCGCAGCCGAGTCGCGCCCGTTGCACGTGCAAGCCGAGCGCCTGCTCGAAGCAGTCGAACTGCTGTCCATGCCATCGCACCCTTAGGGTTGTGGGCCCCCACCGAGCCGGATCTCGTGTGCTTGCTTGACAGGGAGCCGTTGGCTCCTAGCGCCAGTCCCTGGGGGACTTGGCGGCACAAGGCAGCAGGACGCTCTGGCGTCTGGCCAGTGTGATCAACTGCCGCCGTCGTGCTTCAAACCCTCTGGGCCCAACCAGAATTGAAAGCGTGCGCCGCGATCTACCGCCCCTTCGGCCCAGATGTCTCCCCCATGCCGCCGCACAATGCGCCGCACCGACGCCAGGCCGACGCCTGTGCCCTGGAAATCATTGGCACTGTGCAGCCGCTGGAACACCCCGAACAGCCGGTCGGCGAACCGCATGTCGAAGCCCGCGCCGTTGTCGCGCACGGTGATGGCCGGGCGGCCTTCGTGTTCACTGCCCTCGAACCAGATGCGCGCAGTGCGGCATTTGCCGGTGTACTTCCAGGCGTTGCCCAGCAGGTTCTCGAGCACGACGCGCAGCAGCGTGGCGTCGCCATGGGCCTGCAGGCCGGCTTCGATTTCCACCACGACTTCGCGCTCGGGCGCCTGGCGCCGCAGGTCGTCGATGATGTAGCCCGCCAGCTGGGACAGGTTCACCGGCTGGCGAGCCAGTGGCCGTGACGACAGCTGAGACAGGCCGAGCAGCGAGTCGATCATGCTGTTCATGCGGGCGGCGGCACCAAGCACACGGTCGAGGTGGTCGTTGCCGATGCGGTCGAGCAGGCGGCCGTAGTCTTCTTTCACGATCTTGGTGAAACCTTCGACCACTCGGATGGGCGCACGCAGATCGTGCGACACGGTATAGCCGAACGACTCCTGGTCGTCGCGCTGTGTGTCATGGAAGGCGGGTGGGCTGTCCAGGCGCTGGAACAACAGCAGTGCTTCGGTGCCGCCGCCTGAGGGCTGTGCGCTGGCCAACCGATGCGCCCGCACCGACCAGCCTTCGGCCGCCGTGGCGACCACCGTGGGCTGCAACAGCGCCTGCTCGACAACGGGCCGAAGCGCGGCGGGCAACCGGTCGAGTGCCTCCGCCCAGGGCAGGGTGGGCGGGGCCGCGTCCCCCAGCCACAGATTGGCTGCGCTGTTGTGGCCGTTCAGCGTCGTCGGCTGCCCGGCGAGAGACAGGCACACTCTCAGGGCCGGGGTGGTCAGGGTTTGAATGACCTCGTCGAGCAGCTCGTCGCGCCGGTCGATCAGGTCGCGGGCGGTGCCCATGTAGCCGGTGAAGCGCCCGGTGTCGTCGCGCAGAGCCACCCCTTGCAACACACAGGGTGGGCGGTCGGCCAACGCGGTGTCGGCAGGGACGCCCGTGAAGGCTGCACGCTGCTCGAGCTGAGAGCGCCACTGGCGCGTGGTGGCCTCGTCAGAGGCGAACAGCTCCCACAGCAAGGGCCGGCGGGCGATGAGTTCCGAGGGCAGGGCCTGCACACCGGGCGGCGCGTGCAGCTCGACCACGTGCAGGTCGGCATCGGTTCGCCACTGCCAGACATCGAGCAGGCTGGTCATGCCGCGAACCTCGGCCTGGCTGCGGCGCAAGGCATCGGCCGCGGCCTGCAGGCGGCGGTCGGTGCGCAGCGCCCAGGCCATCACGGCCAGGGCCACGACCAGCGACAAGGCCGACACCACGCCAGAGACCGCCAGCACATGGGTGCCCGACACCTCGGCCCAGGCGGGCGAAGCCAGGCTGCAACCCGCCAGCACCACGCCACTGGCGCACGGCTGGCGCCGGCGCGATGCCAGGGAGGGCTCAGGGGCTCGGATCATCGGGGCGATTGTAAGGAGCGAACGTGGTGCCGACGGCAGGAACACCCCCCTGGACAGCCCGCGATATCTCAAGTTTTTCGCACAACGGCCGACATAGAGAGGGAAGAAACCCGCGATCCCGGTGCATGCTGGCCGAAGCGGGAGTAAAAACGTTCTGTGTTTGTTCTGCCGAGTCCAGCGCATGCCCTGTTTTCTGATCTCCTTGCCGCGCTGCCCCTGGCTGGGTTGTGGTGCCTGTCATGACAACCTCCCTGCCTGACAACCCGTCCGAGCTCGCTCGCGCCGCGGGCGGCTTGCCGCCGGCCGATGGCGCAGCCTTGCTGAGGCTGGTTCACGAGCTCGCCGGGCTGGTGCGACACGGCGCCACGCTGGCGGACACCCTCCAGGGCGCGGTCGAACTCTTGGCCGCGCGCCTCCATGCCGGCCAGAGCACCGCCTTGCAAGTGGTGTGGATCAACGACAACCAGATCGACTTCATCTCGTGTGGCGAGCCGTTCCAGCGCACGCGCTCCTTGGCCGGTGATGGCGCCCGCGGTGACGCGACCCTGGGTCAGCTGCTGATCGTGCGCCCGGTGTCGGACGCCACCTGCGACGTCTTCCTCCCGCTGCTGAATGGCGCCCGCACGGTCGCCTTGTTGGAGTGGCAGCAGGTGCCTTGCGGTGCCGATGCCAGCTTGCTCACGACCCTCTTCGAGGCTGTACAGCTTCACCTCAACCTCTGGATCGAACGCAACGCGCTTCGGGTGTCGGCCGCAGACGACCCCGAGTCGCAACGCCGCTTCCTTCTCGACTTGGTCGAGAACCTGCCCGTCAGCTTGTTCGTCTACAGCGCCGACGAGCTGCGGGTGCTGAGCGTGAACCAGCATGCCGAGCGGGAGTTTTCGGTTCAGCGTGAGGCCATTCTGGGCAAGACGGTCGAGGAGGCCTTCGGCCCGGCGGTGGGCGCCATGGGTCGCCCCGTCATGAAGCGCGCGATGGGCAGAACGGCGCCCACCGAACACGAGTTCACAGGTTCCATCACGGGCACGCCGCGCGTGGTGAGCGTGCGGCACGTGGCCCTGCGCGACGCCGACG
>JBEGTX010000348.1:0-6040 GCA_041179165.1 Pseudomonadota bacterium
GGCGCGCAGGCCTTCAGCGAAGTTGAGGTCGAGCGCGGGCTGCACCTGAGTCTGGTTGAAGGCCGGCTGGATCATTTCGATCGGGTCTTCGATGGTGCAGACATTGACTTCATCGTTCGCCAGGCGCTTGAGCGTGGAGTAGAGCGTGGTGGTTTTGCCCGAGCCGGTGGGGCCGGTCACGAGGATGATGCCGTGCGCTCGGCCCACGAGCTTTTCCCAACGCTGCGCATCGTGCGCGCCGAACCCGAGGGCGTCGAGCTGCTTGACCGTGGTGTCGGGGTCGAAGATGCGCATGACCATCTTTTCGCCGAAGGCCGTGGGCAGCGTGGACAACCGCATTTCGACTTCGTCGCCTTCGGGGTTGCGCGTCTTGATGCGGCCGTCGAGCGGCCGGCGGCGCTCGACCACGTCCATGCGGCCGAGCAGCTTGATGCGCGCGATCATCGCGTTCATGACGCCGGGCGGCAGCTGGTAGACGGTGTGCATGACGCCGTCGATGCGAAAGCGGATGACGCTGAGTTCGCGCCGCGGCTCCAGATGGATGTCGCTGGCGCGCTGGTCGAATGCGTACTGCCACAGCCAGTCGACCACCTGCACGACACCCTGGTCGTTGGCATCGAGCTGCTTGTTGCTGCGCCCCAACTCCACCAGCTGCTCGAAGCTTGCAGTGGCCGCCATCTCGCCCGTCTTGCCGGCGTTGCGGACCGACTTCGAGAGCGTGTAGAACTCGGTCGTGTAGCGCGCAAGCTCCTGCGGGTTGCTCAGCACCAGCTTGAGCGCCTTGCGGGTGTGCCCTTCGATTTCGGGCACCCAGGCCAGGTCGAAGGGCTCGCTCGTGGCCACGGTGACCTCGTGGGCGCCCACCGACAGCGGCAGCGACCGGCGGCGTTCGGCGTAGTTGATGGACATGACCTCGGCCACACGGCCCACATCGACCTTGAGCGGGTCGATGCGCTGGTACGGCAAGCCGCAGCGCGTGGCCAGCCACTCGGTGAGCAGCTCGGCATCGAGTTGCTTGCCATTGCGTGCGTTGGTGAGGCCCGCACCGGCCAGGCGCACCAGCGGGTGTTGCACGCTGTCACCGGCGGCAAAGCGGCGTTCGGTGAGATCGTAGTCGACCGTGCTGAGCAGGCCGTCTTCTTTCATCCACCGCAGCAGCACACGCCACTGCAGACGCCCCGCGGGATGGGCGATGGTGGGCTGACCGGACTTGAGCTTGGGGGAGGCAGCGTTCATGGGCAGTGAAGACCGATCAAAGGTGACACCTCAGGGCTGGCTTCGAGAGGGCGCATCCCGCACGTGCATCCGGCATCGGCGTCAGGCCACTGCATCAGGAAGCGCCTCAGGAAGTGCGCGAATCATCCGCAGCCATTTTTTCGCGGGCAGCGAAAAGCGAGTTTCAATGTTTTCAGCACGTTGGGCAAGCACGTCACGGGCAGGGAAATCATGCCCCTTCAGACCCACGATGATGGTGTTGCCTTCTTTGGTGGGGCGCAGACTGCGCAGCGCCTCAGCGCCGAACGCCGTCGCAATGCGCGCCACGCTGCGCTCGTAGCTCGCGTCTCGGCCAAAAAGATTGACCACCATCACGCCGCCGTCGGCCAGAAGGCGGTGGCAGCGCTTATAAAAGATCTCATCATCGAGGACCGGGCTGGCGGCATCGTGATCGTACAGGTCCACGCTGAGCACATCGGCCGAGCCGATGTGCTCGGGATCGGCCACGTAGCGGCCGGCATCGAGGTTGAGTACCGTCAGGCGGCTGTCGTCTTCGGGCAGGTGGAACCACATGCGGCAGGCCGTGATGACGGTGGGATTGAGCTCCACCGCCGTGGTGCGCATGCGCAGGTTGCGATGGCAGAAGCGCGTGATGGCGGCGGCACCGAGGCCGAGCTGAACGGCATGCCCTTCGGTCAGTTGTTCGGGGTCGCGCAGCAGCAGCCACACCATCATGCGCTGGATGTACTCGAGCTCGAGCGCGTGCGGCTTGCGCACGCGCATGGCGCCCTGCACCCAGGGCGTGCCCAGATGCAGGTACCGCACGCCATCGGCCTCGGACATCGTGGCCGGGGCCATCTCGGGTTCTGCTCGTCTTCGGCTCATGCCACTCCGTGTGCTGTGAAAAATTCGCGCCAGGCGCCCAGTTTGCGCTCGAACGTCCAGGCTGCGAATGCAGGGCTGGTCGAGGGCAAGGCCCCACTGGCCACCCCCTGACTCGCCAGGGATGCCACGGCCTTGCCGGCCCGCGCCGAGGTGGCTCCATTGTGAGCGACGGCGCGCAAGCCGGGCGCGCGCTGCTTCAAACCGGCCAGATCGTTCAGCGCGGCGTGGCGGATGGCGCTGTCGAGACTGCCTTCGCGCCGGCAATGGGCGAACACATCCCAGAGCCCCACGCCGTGGCCCTGCATCGCCTCCAAGCGCTCGGCATAAGGCAGGGCCCTGAGGTCGGTGCCCCAGAGCGCCGACAGGATCGGCCAGAACTGGTTGCGCGGGTGGGCATAGTACTGGCCCGCCTGCAGCGAGGCGACGCCCGGAAAACTGCCGAGCACGATGAGGCGGGTGCGAGCATCGATGACAGGGGACAGGCCCTGCAGCAGCGCAGCAGGCGGCGAGGTCGGTGGGTTGAATGTCAAGGGGCGGTTCATGCGCTCACAGCAGACGAAGCACAAGAAGCACTCAAGGCAGCGAGCTTCGGCAGGGCCGCGAACGCATTGGCCTCGCACTGCCGCGCAGTCTCGTCCAGGCTCCAGCCGCGCAAGGCCGCCAGTGTTTCGGCAATGCGAGGCAGCTCGGCCGGCTCATTGCGCACCACAGCGCCGGCTGCGCGCTCTTCGGCCGTGCGGTACAGCCAGTGGGGCGGGATGTCGGGTGCGTCGGTCTCGAGGACCAGCGCCTCGGCGGGCACAGTCTGCGCCAACCGGCGGATCTGCAGCGCGCGGTCGAACGTCATCGCGCCGCCAAAACCCAGCTTGAAACCGAGCGACACGAACACCTCCGCCTGCTGGTCGCTGCCATTGAACGCATGGGCGATGCCCGCCACAGGAATGCGCCGCAGGTGCTTGAGCAGGCTGTCGGCCGAACGACGCACATGCACGATGACGGGCAGGCCGAAACGCTGCGCCAGCTTGAGTTGCGCAGCGAAGAAGTGCTCGGCCTTGGGCTGATCGAGGCCGGGCACGAAATGATCGAGACCGATTTCGCCCAAGGCCACGAGCCGCGGGTCGCCGGCATGTTTGTCCAGCGCCTCGGCCAGCGTCGCGAGGTCGCCCTCGCTGGCCTCGTTCACGCACAGCGGGTGAATGCCGAGCGCGTAGGTCAGGCCATGGGCATGCGCGAGTTCACGCACCGTGTCGAAGTTGCTGGCGGCCACGGCGGGAATGACGATGCGGCGAACCCCGGCCGACACCGCGCGCGCCACCACCGCGTCGCGGTCGGCGCGGAACTCGGCGGCATCGAGGTGACAGTGGGTGTCGATCCAGGGCATGTTCACATCATGCCCTGCACGCAGGCACCCTGCCGGCACCCCGGGATCAGAGGGGGCCTCCCCCCGCAGCCACGTGGTGTGGGCAACCTTGAACGCATGCACACTGGGCTGGCAGCTTCTCCCACCTCTGACTTCCCTGTTTTCCCAGCCTTCACCCTGCCGCCATGACCTCCCTGCCCCGCCGCCATTTCATCGCCCTGGCCTGCGCCGCCGCGTTCCCCGGTCTCGCGTCGGCGGCCTACACGGTGGACGACCGCATGGCCGATTTCGGCACGCCAGTGCTGAAGCGCTTGGCCGGCCACTTCCGCCGTGCCGGTGTCGACTACCCCCCGGAGGACCTGGCCTACCTGGTGTTCAAGGACACGAAGCGCCTGGAGGTCTATGCGCGCCCCGCCAAAGAACGGGCCTGGCGCTTCATCAAACGCTACCCCATCCTCGCGGCGAGCGGTGAGCTGGGTCCCAAGCTGCGCGAAGGCGACAACCAGGTGCCTGAAGGCCTGTACCGCATCGAGGCCTTCAATCCCAACAGCCGTTTCCACGTGTCGCTGCGGCTCAACTACCCCAACGAGTTCGATCGCCGCATGGCACGGGCCGACAAGCGCACACGCCTGGGCAGCGACATCATGATTCACGGCAACGCCGTGTCCATCGGCTGTGTGGCGATGGGCGACAGCGCGGCCGAAGAGTTGTTCGCGATGGCCGTGCTGGCCACGCGCGACCACGTGCAGGTGATCATCAGCCCCACCGACTTCAGGCAGAAGCGACGCGCCCCGCTGCGCCATGACGGCGGCTGGGTCACCGACTTGTATGAAGACCTGCGTGTGGCGTTGCGGCCATTTCCGGCTGATTGAGAGCGGGGGCGCAAAAGCCTGAGAAAATCCGGCTCCAGCCTGGCTTGCAGAAGCACCAGCGCGCCCCATTCCCCACCGAACTCAGATGAACATCCAGGTCAACGAAGCACTGCGCGCCTACATCGATCCACTCACCGCCGACGAACATGCCGCGCTCGAACGCAGCCTGCTGAGCGAAGGCTGCCGCGACGCCCTGGTGCTGTGGGGTGAGGTGCTGGTGGACGGCCACAACCGGCACGCGATCTGCCTCAAGCACGACATCCCTTTCCAGACGGTGCAGCATGCCGGCCTGCACTCGATGGACGATGTGCACCTGTGGATGATCGACCAGCACCTGGGCCGCCGCAGCGTGTCCGACTTCCAGCGCGGCGTGCTCGCGCTGCGCAAGAAAGACATCGAGTCGGCCCGCGTCAAGACCCCCTCGCCCGACAGCCCTGCCGACACGCCGAAAGCCGCGGGAGCGCCTGCGATGGCCACACGCGACGACATCGCCCGCGCCGCACGGCTGAGCCCCAACACCGTGGGCCAGATCGAGAAGATCCAGAAAAGCGCGACGCCGGAACTCGTGGCAGCGGTGCGCTCCGGCACCATCTCGATCAACGCCGCCGCCGCCGTGGCCTCGCTGCCAAGCGAGCAGCAGGTGCAGGCCGTGGCCGGCGGCAAGAAGGAAATGCAGCAAGCCGCGCGGCTGGTGCGCGAGTCCAAGGCCCATGCCCGGCTGATGCCGGTTGCCGTCGAAGGCGACGACCCCGAAGCCGCCCCGGCAGCCTCCGACGAGCCGCCCACCATCGAAACCCTTCAGGCCGAGAACGCCGCCCTGCGCAAGAAGATCGTGCAGCTCACGATCGCGTTGTCGGAGGCGCGGCGAGTGAGTTGATCTGTTGCGGAGCCATCAGGTCAACAGCGACAGCATCACAGTGAGCGGCTCGGATGGCGAGGCCACAAAACCGTGATGAAGGTAGAAACCTTTGGCCTGCTCGTCGATGGCGTGACAAAGCAAGGCACGTGCTCCGACGATGCGGCCGGCCTCGATCGAGCGAAGCACAGCGTCTTTGAGCATGCCGCTACCGATGCCGTGGCCGCTCCAGTCCACGTGAACGGCCAGCCGACCCAAGACGACGACCGGGATGGGGTTGGGCTGATTGCGCCTGATCGAACCCGGCGCAACCCTTGCCTCCAGCGCGCCTGCTGCCAAGCAGTAATACCCCACCACTTGGGCCGAGGCATCGCACACGACATAGGTTTTGGAGGCCCCCGACACCTGGTTGTTTCTGGCCCGTTGCTTCAGCCACTCGGTCAACGAATCGTGGGCGCAGACAAACTGCGAACAATCTTGTTCGACCGTTAGAAGGGCAGGAGGTGTCAGAGCGGCTGGCTTCACGCCTCCCATGGGGAGCGCTTTGCCAAGAGCTTCTTGACAGCGGCGTTCATGGTGACGGGCTCGGTCATGAGTTTTTCAAACTCGGCCATCTGCTCCCCCGTGACACGAAAGAGAACTTGGTCGAGCAGCACCTGATTCGCCGCATTGCAACTCGCTTCAAGGATGAAGTCAGTCCGCGTCTTGTTGACCAGGCTCGCTGCACGATCAATCAAGTCACGCACGTGAGGTGCGGCGCGCACGTTGATGTTTGTAGAGGCTTGCATGGTCGACTCCAAAGTGGCTTGGCGGCTTCACTTTAGGGGCTCGTGCGCACATTGTCAACACACC
>JBEGTX010000349.1:0-5733 GCA_041179165.1 Pseudomonadota bacterium
CCATGCTGGCCGGCGCCGGCGTGCCCATTCTGAAGGCCTTGCAGGCTGCTGCTGAAACGTTGTCCAACCGCGCCATGCGCGCTGACGCCATGGATGCGCTGGTGCAGGTGCGTGAAGGCGCGCCCCTGGCGTCCGCCATCGCCGGCAAGAAGCGTTTCCCCGGTCTGTTGGCCATGTTCGCGCGGCTGGGTGAACAGACCGGCCAGTTGCCCCAGATGCTCGAGCGTGCCGCCAAGCAGCTCAGCGACGAAGTGCAACGCCGCGCCATGCAGATGGCCACTATCCTCGAGCCCTTGCTGATGGTCGTGATGGGTGCGATGGTGATGGTGATCGTGCTGGCCGTGCTGCAGCCGATCATCCAGCTCAATACCTGGGTGAAATAAGGGCCCCCACGTCCCTTCGGTCCTGCCCCCCGAGGGGGCTGAGCCCGGACTTGAACAGTCCAATGGACTGTTCATGCCTGGAAAAGGGCTGAGCTTCAGCTCAGCGCGGCCTGCAAGGCCCCACTGGTCGACCGGCAGAGCCGAATCTCGTGTGGTTGCTGGACAGGACAGCGCTGCTGTCCAGGTGCTCCGCATCATCAAGGTCACCCGGAGTCATTCCGGGTGGCCGTTTCGCGAGCGCTTCGGCGCGATGCGCGAAGTGCGCTGGCGCTCCTTGAACTCCGTTGCTGCCGAATGATGGCCTCACGCACCGCTTTGGACGCTGTGCAGTCTTTCACGCTCCCGCGCTTGGCACACACCGTGCTAAGAACAACCGTGGTTTCCTCGGCCTGTTCAGCCCGTCTGCGGACCCGGACTGTGCTTGAATGGGGTCATTGGTGTTTGAATGGTGCTGGCCCGAGAGCCTTCGCTGCTCGATGGTGCCGGCCTGCATGGAGGTCCGACATGAGCGCATCGAAAGACTTGGTCACGCTGGAGTCCGCTGCATCGCGCAGCAACATTCCCATCGCCCGCATGCGCCACCTGTACCGCATGGATGAAGTGGGCCGCAAGCTCGAGAAGCTGCCGCAGAAAGAGCACGAGGGGCTGCGCTCCACCTACGAGCGCATGCTCGAAAAAGGGCCCGAACGTTTCCAGGTCAAGCCTTCCGGCCTGCCGGCCATGGACCACCTCTACGACGACCTGCCCAACTTCACCGAGGTGCTCGACGACGTCAAACGCCAACTCGCCCTGTGCGAAGACAGCCGCGACGCACTCGAGATCACGCCACTGCTGCTGCTCGGTGTGCCAGGCATCGGCAAGACGCATTTCGCTCGCACACTGGCCACGCTGCTCGGCACCGGCATGGGCTTCATCTCCATGAGTTCGATGACGGCGGGCTGGGTGCTGTCTGGCGCATCGAGCCAGTGGAAAGGCGCTCGCCCTGGCAAGGTGTTCGAGACGCTGGTGGACGGCGAATACGCCAACCCGGTGATGGTGGTCGACGAGATCGACAAGGCCGGTGGTGAACATGCCTACGATCCGCTGGGCGCGCTGTACGGTCTGCTCGAACACGACACCGCAGGCAGCTTCACCGACGAGTTCGCCGAGGTGCCGATCGATGCGAGCCAGCTCATCTGGGTCGCCACGGCCAACGATGCGCGCGGCATTCCCGACCCCATCTTGAACCGCATGAACGTGTACGACGTGGCCGCACCCGACCGCGAACAGGCCCGCCACATCGCAGCCAAGCTCTACCGCGGCATCCGCGCAGACCACGGCTGGGGCAACCGCTTCACCCCCGAGCCAGGCGACGACGTGCTCGACTGCATGGCCGAGATGGCCCCGCGCGACATGCGCCGCGCCTGGATGACGGCCTTCGGCAACGCCAAGCTCGCACGCCGCGAACGCGTCGAGCCACAAGACCTGCCGGAAGCCAACAACAAACGCGGACAGATCGGCTTTCTGCAGTAGCCTGCGCACCTGGCCCCACCGGCTGCTGCCGGTGGGCTCAGGCGCTAAACTCCAGCATGGCCGCATCCCTTGCTGATCAACTCGTGGTCGCGATCTCCTCGCGCGCCCTGTTCGACTTCGAAGAAGAGAACCGCCTGTTCGAGGCGAAGGACGACCGTGCCTACATGAAGCTGCAGCTTCAGAAGGTGGACCAGCCGGCCAAACCCGGCGTGGCCTTCTCCCTCGTCAACAAGCTGCTGGCCTTCAATGCCGCGTCTGCGCGCCCCTCGGTGGAGGTGGTGATCCTGTCGCGAAATGACCCGGTGTCGGGCATGCGCGTGTTTCGATCGGCCAAGCACTATGGGCTGCCGATTCAGCGCGGTGTGTTCACGCGAGGAGAGTCGCCGTGGCGCTACCTGAAGCCGCTCAACGCCACGCTGTTCCTGTCGACCAACGAACCCGATGTGCGCTCGGCCCTGGATGCTGGCGTGCCGGCGGCGCGTGTGTTTCCGCATTCGGCGCGGGCCTCTGACGCGCACCCGAATGAAGTGCGCATCGCCTTCGACGGTGACGCCGTACTCTTCTCCGACGAAGCCGAGCAGGTGTTCCAGAGCGCCGGGCTCGATGCGTTTC
The DNA here is from genome assembly GCA_041179165.1 of Pseudomonadota bacterium. Lineage (GTDB taxonomy): Bacteria > Pseudomonadota > Gammaproteobacteria > Burkholderiales > Burkholderiaceae_C > Rhizobacter. The sequence goes on from JBEGTX010000349.1 coordinate 2,508, forward strand.
AGGCGCACGAGAGAGAGCGTGCCGGCATCCCGCTCGCGGCAGGCCCGTTCAAACCTTTGCTCGATGCACTCAAGCTGCTCCAACGCAATGCCTCGCCCGCCATGGGCATTCGCACGGCCCTGGTCACCGCGCGCAGTGCGCCGGCCCACGAGCGTGCCATCCGCACGCTGATGGAATGGGACATCGAGATCGATGAAGCCATGTTCCTCGGCGGCCTGCCCAAGGGCACTTTCCTGCGCGAGTTCGAACCCGACTTCTTCTTCGACGATCAAACGGGCCACATCGAAAATGCGTCTGCCCATGTGCCGTCGGGACATGTGGCGGCGGGGGTGTCGAACCTGGTGATCGCTGCCAAGCCCTGAGCGCGCAGCGGATGCGTCAGCGCGGTGACGCGCCCGCATCGTTGCTGCGGGCACGTTCTCGCCGCAGCCACGCCAGACCCTCGCTCGTGCCTGCGCGTGGCCGGTACTCGCAGCCCACGTGGCCTTCGAATCCGAGCGAGTCGATCAACGCAAACAGGTACGGGTAGTTCAGTTCGCCATCGTCGGGTTCACGGCGCTCAGGCACGCCGGCCATCTGCAGGTGCCCCACGCGGCCCGTCGCCAGGTGCTCTCGCAGTCTGGTGGCCACGTCACCTTCGGTGATCTGGCAGTGGTACAGGTCCATCTGCACTTTCAGATTGGCGGCGCCCACTGTGTTCACGATGGCATGGGCCTCGGCCTGGCGCTCCAGAAAGTAGCCCGGCATGTCTCGCCGGTTGATGGGCTCGATGAGCAGCTCCACGCCCGCATCAGCGGCCTGTGCACAGGCCCAGTGCAGGTTCTCGAGCAGCACGGGCGCGTGCGCGGTGGGCGAAGCGCTCAGGCAGCCCGACATCACATGCACCCGCGGGCAGGCCAACGCAGTCGCATGCTGCAGCGCCAGCACGATGCCGGCTCGGAACTCGGCCTCGCGCCCGGGCACGCTGGCGGTGCCGCGGTCTCCTGCCGCCCAATCGCCGGGTGGCGCATTGAAGAGCACGAGGCTCAAGCCATGGCGCCGGAGCGCCGCGGCAATGGCCTGCACATCGTGCTCATAGGGAAACAAAAACTCAACCGCGTTGAAGCCGTCGCGCGCCGCCGCCTCGAAGCGATCAAGGAACGGGTGCTCGGTGTACATCCAGCTGAGGTTCGCGGCGAATCGAGGCATGAATCAAGAAGGTGGCAGCCATCGGCTATGTGTCGCACGATAGCAGGCTGCTCTCCCTGCCAGGCCTTTCATTCAGCGAGGAACAGCCACCGGGCTGCTTCGCAACAGCGCCACCACACGGCGCGCGATGCGGCCCGCCTTGCGCTGCACCCGCGACCACAGCGATGGGCGCGCGAGCGTATCCATCTGCGCGATCAGCGGATTCATCTCGTCGAAAAAACGTTGCAGCGAGTGTTCGCGGCGTGCCGCCAGAAAGGCACCATGGCTCGCCGCGGCCATCTGCTCGCGCAGGCGCACGATGCGCACCCGCTGCGCGGTGACACGCCGGCTGCCCGGCTGAATGCGCTTGCGCGGCACCCATCGTCCGGCACGCACCGCGTCTTGCAAGCGAACCGACAGCCCATCCCAGCGGTGGCGAAAGTTGCCGGCCTGCGTCTCGGCGAGTGCCGCCACGGAGATGTCATCGAACATCAACTGCCCTGCCGCATGGCCTTCCTGGAACAGCTTGGCCACCAGCGGATGGCGATTGACCACGACGTTCGTGCCTCGCCAGTCGTTGGAATACGGCGCAATCCAGGCATCACCGAACACCACGTCGGCCGTCTCGGCGAAGATGTCGTCGCAGAAGTCGCAGGCCCTCAGCTGGAACATCGCATGGCCCCAGTTGCCACCCACCATGTGGCTGGACTTGGCCACATGGTGGGTGGCCAATGGATCATGTTGCAGCTGTTTTTGCCGATCGGCCTCGTCGCTGCCAAGCTCTTTGGCCACCGCGGCGAAGTTGTACTCGCTCGCCGTCTTGCCGGGCGACTTCTGGCGGAAGTCGACGGCCTTCAGCTGCTCAGGGGGTACGCCCACTTGCCACGCCATCATCTCGGCAAAGGCCGCGCTCTTCATGTGCCCGCACACGAGGCCCATCGTGAGGACCAGCTGTGCGCGCAGCGCTTCGTCCTGGCCCATCAGCAAGCGCACGGCCTTGATGTAGCAGGGCACGCCGATCACCGCATAGCGTTTGCCATCGCCCTGGATGTGCTTCAAGGCCTGCTCGACACTGGCGGAGTAGTACTGTGACTTGCGTCGCTGCCTCAGCTCGGCCACCGACCGCGAAATGCGGAACTCGAACAGGTCGCCCCCCTGCTCATGGAGGCTGCCTTCGCCGAGGTGCACCACGCCATCGACGGCACCGGTCTCCAGCAGGCGTTTGCACAACCAGGTGGTCAGGCCGCCCGAGCTGCTACCGAGAATTTCGGCATCGTCCAGAATGCGCCCGGCGTGCAGGCCCAGGTAGCGGCCCACGCGGGGGTCGAACTTCGGCAAATCGGAAAACCATTCCGTAGCAATCGCCGTTTCATCTTTCGCATGGCTGGAGAACGGGCACACCGATGACGCGCGGGCCAGCTCCGGTGCCGATGGGCTGGCGAGGATGGGCACCATGCGGCCAAGCTCGGTGCGCTGCATCGAGATGGACGGGGTGACCGCCGCGCAGGCTCCACAGCCCACGCAGGTCTGGCTGCTGATGACCTCAACCAAGTCTGAATGATCGCTCATGTGCTCTCCTCAGGCGGTGCCGGAGGTACATCAGAGCAATCTGGATGCCCGATTGAGGGTTAGCCTCTAGGAGCCTGTCGGACTTGGAAAGCGTCGGCTGCAAATCGACCGCAGCGGTCCATTTTTCACCGCCTTTTTGTCCCATAGCGGGGCTATGGGCCTGCAAATCCGGCAAAAACTGTCCTCGCTGGGGCCGATTTTCTCTTTCGACGTTCCAAGTCCGACAGGCTCCTAGGATGACCTTGCGGCAGGCTCCCTGCAGCGCTTCACCCGAGGTGACATTCACACCGGAGCTCAGGTGATATGGTTGCCCGTGTCATGAGTACCCCTCCCCCGCATCCCGGCTCCAAACCGCTCAAGCGTCCGACGCAGGCCCGGGCCAAGGTCACCGTGCAGGCTGTGTTCGACGCCTTTGTCCGCATCTGGCAGCGAGAAGGCTGGGCCGGTGTCAGCACACGCGCCGTGGCGCTGGAAACCGGCATTGCGATCG
>JBEGTX010000350.1:0-5849 GCA_041179165.1 Pseudomonadota bacterium
CGGGAACACGTAGGCCCGCTCCAGTGTGGAGAACTGGGCCACATGCGGCCCGTCAGACACTTCGCCGCGGGCGAACGTGGGTTTGGATTCGGTGTCGAAGCCCACGGCACGCGCATTCATCAGCTCAGATTCGGCCCGGGCCAAGGTGTCGGCATCCGACACCACGACGATGTGGCTCAGCTCGATGCGGTTGAACGGCGGCAGCGTGGCGATGAACTCCTTGCTGGGGGTCACTGGCGCTGGTTTCATGCGGCCGGGCTCCCGGGCGTGGGTCGATGGGATAAAGAGTCGCGGTTCATGCGCGCATTTTGCACGCAGCTGATTGCACGCAGCCAAGTGCACACAGCCGATTGCACACGACCGATGTCGCGGCACAGGGCTGCAAAGAAGGACCATGGAGCGTGGGTCGCGGCGAATGCCGTGACCCACGTCCATGTTCCGTGTTGCCCGGATGCGGTGATCACCCTGTCGAATCACACGACGGATGAGCCCGCAGCAGAGACAGCGTCGGCCCTCTGGTGAACGGCCGGGTTACTTGGTACAGCGCCCCTGCGTCACCGCCAAGCACAGCGCCATGCGGTAGAACCGCAGGTTCAGGCCCGTCAGGCGACCTGACGCTGCCACGCTGTGCAGCGTGGCAATCTCCCCGGCAGCCAACAGCTTGTGGGCCACCAGGGCATGGTCGGTGAACGAGCTCACAACGGTGGGCTGGTGGGCAATGAGCCGAGCCAGCCATGCACCGCCTTGTTCATCATTCAACCATTCTGCTTCTTGCGCCTTCGCCTCTTGCACGGCGAGGAAGTTGGCACCAATGGTGTCGTCGAAGTTTTCCATTTTTCATTTCCTTGCGGCAAAAAAATGGACACACCTCGCCCGCAGGGAGGTGTGTCCACCTCCCGTTCGGGAGAACCACTGACATGACATCGAGAGCCAGCCGCCGACCTTCATGGTCGACGGCGGCGCTCACTCACTGCTTGACTGCTGACCGATCGCTGCACGCGGCCGTGAATCGCGACCCACCAGCCACAGACATGGCTGGGGCCCGCGATCACAGACCGGCTGGCACCACGGGGTCGAGCAGTTGCTCGGCCACATAGGGACCACACAAGCCACCGTGTACGGCCGCACCGTCCTGCTCGAACACCACATTCACAGCGACGACGTAGCTGCCAGTGGCAAGCAACAGAGAGATCATCATTCGGCGCATCAAGATTTCCTTTCAGAGTTGAAGAAAGCTCCGATCGGGAATGCGCCCGGCTGGGAGCGAATCCCGGCGGGGCGGAAACCGACAGCGAAGAGGCCGTCGGGGTGACACAAGCTCCTTGTCGTGGAGCAATTCGTCTTGATCGAAATCAAGAAAGGGAGAACCGTGGCGACGCGGCAAAAGCGTGGGGGGAGTGGTGTGCACTTCACTCTCCTGACGCTTCGGACCGATGCCCATCGATCAGGAACACGGTGTGCCCATGGCGATGGAGCACCTGTTCAGGAAGGCATTCAGCCGAGGGTGAGGCCTCGTACCGAATGGAGGCTGATGGAAGACGTCAGCTCGTCGTGCAGCGGGGCTGCGATGTCGTCAACGATAGGGCCACGCCCCTGCGCACTGCCTGCGAAAACACGGGGGAAATGCCACATTCATGCCATCCCGGCAGTGCCTGGGCCCAGGCTCCCAGTCAGTCGGCGGGTCGCGACGGCCTCGAGGGCCGCTCGCGCGCGCTCCAGCAAGAACGCACGCTCGCGCTCGTTGCGAGCCAGCGAGGCCGCGTGACTGAACTCGGCACCCGCTTCCTCATGCCGGCCGAGCTTGGCCAGCAAATCTCCCCGCACGCTCGGCAGCCAGTGATACGACTGCAGCGCAGGCTCCTGGCGCATGGGATCGATGATCTCGAGGCCTGCGGCAGGACCGAAGGCCATGGCCACGGCCACCGCGCGATTGAGTTCCACCACGGGCGAGCCTGCCACCTGGGACAAGGCGTCATACAGCGCGGCGATGCGCTCCCAATCGGTGGAACCGGGCTCGGCCGCACGCGCGTGGCACGCGGCGATGGCCGCTTGCAGGGCATACGGTCCGAGCGCGCCACCCAATGCCTCGGCGCGCTCGAGCGCCGCCAGGCCTCGCCGGATGAGCAGGCGGTCCCAGCGGCCGCGGGCCTGGTCCATCAGGAGCACAGGTCGGCCGTGTTCGTCCACCCGCGCCGCGCCGCGCGACGACTGCAACTCCATCAGCGCCACCAGGCCGAACACCTCGGGCTCCCGTGGCGCCAGGCCGGCGAGCACACGGCCCAGTCGCAGCGCCTCCTCACACAGCATGGGGCGCATCCAGTGTTCACCTTCGGTGGCGGTGTAACCCTCGTTGTAGATGAGGTAGATGACCTCCAGCACCGAGGTCAGCCGCGCAGCGAGCGCCTCGCCTTGCGGCAGCTCGAAGGGCACGTTGGCGGCGGTGAGCGTGCGCTTGGCCCGCACGATGCGCTGCGCCATGGTGGGCTCGGCCACCAGAAAGGCCCGCGCGATCTCGGCCGTGGTCAACCCACCCAGCAGCTTGAGCGTGAGGGCCACGCGCGCCTCGGTCGACAGCACCGGGTGGCAGGCCGTGAAGATGAGGCGCAGCAGGTCGTCGCCGATGGTGTCGGCACGGGCGGCATCCAGCCCGTCGACAAAGTCGGGCACGACCAGCGCTTCTTGCGCCTCCAGGTCGTGGCCGATTTCCTCGTGCTTGCGCGCCAGCAGCTTCTCGCGCCGCAGGTGATCGAGCGCGCGGTTCTTGGCCGTGGCCATCAGCCAGGCACCCGGGTTGTCAGGAACGCCGCCCTTCGGCCAGTGCTCGAGCGCAGCCACGAGCGCATCCTGAGCGAGCTCTTCGGCCACGCCGACATCACGCACCAGGCGTGCCACGCCGGCGATGATCTTGGCCGCCTCGATGCGCCAGACCGCCTGGATGGCGGCATGCGGGGCGTCATCATGGGCCTCGCTCATCGGACCATGGCTCAAGGCTTCTCGGCGAGCGACTTCAGGTCACTCAAGCCCTGCTCGAAATCCTTGCCCACCATCTTGTCGATGTTGATGACCAGGTGAATCACCTTGGCCATGTAGGGCACGGCGCCGCCCATGGTCCAGCTCACCTCGGTGGCATCGCCCTTGGGCACGAGCTTGTAGACGACGCGGTTGTCGGCCTCCATGGGGCTCGTCATGCGCAAGGCCATCACCACCTTGCCCGCGTCGGACTCCAGCACGTCGATGCTGCCCTTGCCCGACTCCTTGTTGCCTTCGAAATCAAAGCCCGCGCCCACGCCCTTGGGCGCACCGCGGTAGGTGAGCTTCATCTGCGGATCCTTCTTGGCGTAGGGGTTCCAGGTGTTGTAGGCGCGCAGGTCGTCGATGAGCGCATGAACCTTGGCCGGGGGCGCGCTGATGGTGATGGAGCGCTCGACAGCGAAGGTGTCGGGGCGTGTGGCGGCAAACAACAGAAACGCGGCAACGGCCACGGCGAGGACGATGAAAACGGTCTTGATCATGGGGATCTCCTTGGGAGGTCAGAGCGCAGCTCAGAAAAGGGTGGAGGGGGTGACTTGGCGAAAGCGTTCGTTCGAAGAATCGGCACCGAAGTCATCCAGTTCATGCAACGGGCGGACCTCGAGTTCGGTGGCAACCTCGGGGCCTTGAGGCGCCGGGAAGCGGCGAGTCCATTCGACCGCCTCCTCCCGCGTTCGCACCTGGATGAGCGTGTAGCCGACCAGGAGCTCCTCGGCCATCGGAACAGGAGCGGGAACGCTCCCCCCGAGCAGCACGCATTGCCCGTCGGCATGGCGGATGCGCCAGCCGTCACAGCGGGGTCGCAGCACGGCACCATCGAGCAGCACGCCGGCCTGGGCGAGTTGCGCGTGGTAGGTGACCATGGCGGCCGTGGCGTTCGTCAAAGCTGCATCGCTGCCGGTGCTGGCCTTCACCAGAATCATGTATCGCATGGCAGGTCTCCTTCGTGGTCAGTGGTTGGCCCGTGGTGTTTCCGGCCCTTCACTTCCACGACGAACGAGAAACCGCAGAATCGACATCGATTCCCAGCATATTTCGCCAAGCCATGCCGCCATCAGGCAGCCCCTCAGCGGTCCATGCAGCCTGGGAGCGTGGGGCGGCTCAATCCGCCCCTTCGAAACAAGGCGACACGGCGCGCACTTCGATGGTCGCCCACTCCGCCGCCGGACACTGCGACGCGACAGCCAGCGCCTCATCGCGCGTGGCGCAGTCGATCAGAAAAAAACCGCCGATCATTTCCTTGGCCTCGGCAAACGGCCCATCGCGCAGCTGTCGCTGCCCGTCGCGCACGGCCACCCGGACGGCCCCGGTGTCGGTCTCGAGCGACTCGCCGCTGAGCAGCACCCCCCGGGCCTTGAGCCCCTCGCCGAAACGCAGCATGCGCTCGTACAAGGCCTCGCCTTCGGCGCGCGTGCGGGTGAGCCGTTGTCCGGCCGGCTCGACAATCATCAGCATGTAGGGCATCGCAAACCTCGGGCGTTTCGTTGTCTGGAAAACTCGGTGTTCAAGAATACCTCACGGTGTCGTGAACACGGCTCCGCCCTGACCGCTTCGACGGGAGTCGTCACGCCAATGCCAGGGGCTGCTGCAGGGCTGTCGCTGTCCGAGGCAGACGCTGTGTCGCCGCCCGGCCCCTCAACGGCAGGCTTTGCGGCTGGCCTCAGGCAGGTCCGACAAGGGCGCAAAGCCAAGGGCCCGCGCAGCCTGCACTTGCCGGCCTGGCACCGCCACGATGTGGATGCGGCCCGTGGCGCTGCCGCACATCGCAATCTGCGCGCGGCCGTTGTTGCCACAGGTGGCGTCGAGCACCTGCACGCCCGCCACCTCGAGTTCACTGCGCGTGGCGGTGATGGACTTGCCGGAGGCTTCACACTGAACCGAGCCATCGCCGCGGTAGAGCACCGCCCGGGATGCATCGGCAGGCAGGCCGCCTTGCGTGCACCCGGTGAACAGGATGAGCGCGGCCGTCGTGGCGGCACTGGCAGAAGCTCGCAGGCAGGTCATCATGGGAAAGTCCGTGCTGAATGAAAAGGGGACGCGGGGCAGGAACGAAAACCGTCAGCCACCGGCCACCGACAGAGCGCGAGAAGCCGCCGCCAGGAACTGCTCGCGGTCTTCAAGCCACTCTACCGGCACTGCAGCATACGTCCGCACCAGAACCACCCCCTTGCGCGTGGAATAAGAAAACGGCCCCATGCCGTGGCGCTCGTAGGCCGGGCGGGTCGTGTCGTCCACGCGAAAGTACAAGGTGTCACCCATGGCCATCGCGAACTGGCGACCGCTGCGCTTGAACCCGTGGCCGCCGAACAGGCGGCCGGTCGTGATGCCGCCGAGCGGCATCAGCAGGTCTTGCCCGTGCGCAATGAATTCTGAAAGGCTGCTCATGGCGATGTCATGGAGTGATGCGAGATTCTGCGACATGTCGGGCCCCTGACCGCCTGCCGGGGGCTTGTGCACTGCACTCTGCAACATCCTCGGGCTGTTCAAGGCCCGCATCGCAACGCACAATTCCGCCGCACACGCCACCACAGGCCACCGCGAAACGCCATCTTCTGCCGCAGTTTCAACTTCTCTCACGGACCCTACCCCCATGACCGAGCCGCATCTGCCACCGTCACCTCCCCCGCCTTCAAACCCTGAGGCCCAGTCGTCGGCCGCGGAGGCCCCTGCCGCAGCCCCTGCTCGCCCCTCGATGGAGCAGGTCATCGGCGATGTGCGCGGTGCCGTCTCCGGGGCCTCGCAACGTGAGCCCTACCCCTGGCTGGCCGTGGCCGCTCTCGGCTTCAGCGTGCTCTGGCTGCTGTGGCCTGAAAACGGCA
>JBEGTX010000351.1:0-11729 GCA_041179165.1 Pseudomonadota bacterium
TTGTCAATGCCTTGAACGACAGCTACCAACGTCACCGCCTGGACCTGATGGCCACGCCAGCCTGGTACGCCTCGTCCAAAGTCTTCGGGGACCTGAGCGAAGGCACGTCCACCACCGCAGCCCGCGGCTACGACGCCTACCTGATGCGCGACGTCTACGAGCGCAGCATCGAGCTGACCGACGGCAACGCCACGATGTTCGGCTGGCGCGACTATGGTGACCGCCTGCGTGCAGGCTGGAACGTGGTGACCAACGGCGTTCGTGTGCCGAGCTTCTACAACGACACTCACGTCGGTGCGAACAACTTCTTCGTGCAGTTCGTGCGCACGGGTGACCAACGCTGGTTCGGTCTCGCCGACATTGCCACGCGTCACTTCCAGGACATCGATGTCTCGCACGGCCCGCGTGCAGGTTACTGGGTGACGGGTGGTCAGCCACAGCCGGCCGGTGAAATCCACGCCATCTCGCACGAGAACCAGGACCACCAGGTGCGCAACCTGCACTGGGGCCACGCCCACGTGAGCGGCATGAGCAACAACTACCTGCTGACGGGTGACAAGCGCTCGTTCGACGTGTTGAGCGAAGTCGCCAACTGGTGGAAGTTCGTGGCACCGCACTTCTTCAAGCTGCCCTTCGTGTTCGGCGAGCGCTACCGCGAAGCCGAGCGTGACTATGGCTGGCCGCTCTACGCGATGAACGAGTGGGTGCGTGTGACGGGTGATGCGGCCTATCACCGTGACGTGGCCGGTGGCCTCGTGACCTACCTGAACCAATGGTTCCGTTCGCCGCAGAACCGCATCGGCTACAGCCCGGCCACGGGTCTGTCGTCGAACACGGTCCTGGGTGTGAACAACGCCGCTGTGGGCACGGGCTACTGGACCATGACCAAGATGGACAACGGTGCAGGCCTGAACGCCAACGGCACCAACCCATGGATGGCTGGCGCCTTCGTGGGCAACATCATTAAGTTCTACGAAGCCGACAAGCTCTTCGCGGCCTCGGGCCAGGCATCGGGCGTGAACCAGGCGCAGGTGGTCGACATGCTGCTGCAAGGCATGAACTACATCGTCAAGTACGGCTACGACAGCACCCGTCAGTACTTCGTGTACTCGGAAGTGACGCGCGGCTACAGCGGTGGTGACACCCACATCATCTACCCGCTGGCCTACCTCGATCGCCTGTACAAGCAAGAGCTCGCCGCCGGCCGCATTGCCAACCCAGGCTGGTACGACACGCAGCCCACCTGGGCCACGATCGCCACGCGCCGCTACGACGAACTGCAGAACATGAACGTGGGCGCCAACAGCCAGTCCTACGGTTTCTACGGTTACGAAATCGTGTACCCGTCTGACTACTTCAAGGTCATGAAGGACACACTGGGCCGCTGATGCAACAGGCCGCTTCGGCGGCCTGCTGCCCCGCTTTTCACGCCCCGTCAGGTGACAGCCTGGCGGGGCGTTTTCGTTGGTGCTGCGCAAACAGCGGATGAGAGGCCGTGAGCGGAGTTTCAGGGAAGTGACCAACGTCCAATTCGCGGGTCGAATCCGGCCCACATAATCGCGCCCATTCGCGCACGCGCCCTGCATCCGGCCATTCCGGGAGGGCGCTTGACCCCGTCGCCTGCACCCTGGTCGTGGACACTGGGTGCGGGTCCGCTGCTGGAGCCCCCGCACCGCCATGGCCAAACCATCCCGACTTCACACTGAAATCCTGTCGGTGGCCGAAACCCGAGGGGTTGTCTACTTCTTGCTCAACAGCGTCGATCCTGACGAAGAGGGTGAGGGCGTGGGATCGATTCGCGCCTCGTCCGACGTCCGTGCAACCAAGGTGATATCGCACGAGGTACTGTCCGCGAGCGACCCGGTGCGTGTCATGTGGGCGTCTCCCAGCGGCCACCTGTGGACGGGCAGCGCGGGCGGACTCATCGCGACCACGGCTCCGGTCGCATGGCCGGCGTACACCGGACCGGCTCAGTATGCCGGCCGCCTCGGCGAAGCCAATTGGTCCGTCACGCCACTGACCAAGACACTACCAGGCGGCACCAAGCCACCGAAGCCCAGTCTGTGGGGGCCCGGGTACGAGATCGACGTCTGCAGCCTCTGGGGCATCGACGACGACCATGTGTTCGCCGGCACGGCCAAAGGCGACATCTTCTTCGGCGGAAAGAATGGCTGGGCGCACGTGTTCGACGGTCAGGGGCTCAAGGCCGAGGGCGTCTATGCCCTGGGTGGGTCCTCACCCGACGACGTCTATGCCGGCAGCCTCAAGCAATTGCTGCACTTCAACGGCAAGTCATGGAACAAGCTCAAGGTTCCTGGGGTACCGAAGGGGGCCGACGAGGCATACATGGGTGTCCACACACTGCCCAATGGCGAGGTGCTGGTGATTGGTGTGTGGGACGGCAGCCGCATCCTCTATGGCCGGGCAGACAGCCTCACCGAGTTCGGCGCGTACAAGCAACAGATGCGTTCCATCACGCCGCTCAATGACAACCGCCTGATGTTCGCCACCACCGAAGGTGTGGCCGAGCTGGTCGGCCACAAGGTGAAGATCGTCGAGAAACGCCATGCAACGCTGTCGTCCTTTGCAGGAGGCGGGCGGGTGTTTTTCATCGAGGAAGATCAGCGCAAACCCACGTTCGTGGAGTACGACCCGCGCAACGCCGACAAGCCCTGGGCAAAGATCTCGATCTGAGCCTTGGCTTCGCCCGTGCGGCAGGCCGGTGCGTGAGAGGTGCTTTCCGACCTGCCCGTCATGCTCATGGCCCCCAGCCGGCGTGGGCCTGATGTCGCTGCCGTCGCCACAGGCCCCCGTTGGCGTGGCCCGGGCCCCTGTTCGGAGGGGGTGAGAAAGGGCGGTCAACTGCTAAAGTCCGCGCCTCCTCTACGAGCATGGCGCACCGAATGAATCGCGTTGACAAACCCCACGTCGTTCACGTGATCGACGAACTGCCCCCTGATGGCGCAGAGCGATTGATCGTCGATGTGCTGCAGAACCGTTCCGACCGGTTCCGGTATTCGGTGCTGTGCATCGTGGCAGGCGGGCAGATGGTCGACGAGCTGCGTGCCATTGGCGTGCCGGTCACCATCCTGAACCGCAAGCGCGGCCTCGACCTCGGCACCGTGCCCGCGCTGGTGCGCTGGTACAAGCAGGAGCGTGTGGACGTGGTCCATACCCACTTGTATGCCGCTGACAGCTACGGCCGCGCCGCTGCCTTGCTGGCAGGCGTGCGGGGGCGCTTCTCCACGCGCCACAACACCAACGCCTGGGGCAGCCGGGGCCGTCGTGCCATCGCCTGGCTGCTCGGACGCGCCAGCCACAAGGTGATCGGTTGCGGTGAAGCCGTGGGCGGCTTTCTCACCGACGTCGAAGGCTTGCCGGCCGACAAGGTCACGGTCATCGCCAATGGCATCAACCTGCGCCGTTTCGACGGCGTGGACCGTGGGGCGCTCCGCCGCGAACTCGGCGTAGCCGACTCCACCGTCGTGATGGGGGTCATCGGCCGTCTGCATGAGCAGAAGGGCCATGCCGACCTGCTGATCGCGCTCGAGGCCCTCAACCGCACCCACCCTGATTTTGTGTGTGTGCTGGCCGGCTCGGGCGAGTTGAAGGACAAGATCGAGGCCGATGCGCGGGCGCGTGGCCTCGAGTCCAAGGTGCGGCTTCTCGGCCAGCGCAAGGACATCCCCAACGTGCTGGCGGGTCTCGACCTGTTCGTGATGCCGTCGCTCTGGGAGGGTTTGCCCATGGCCATGCTCGAAGCCATGGCCCTGGCCACGCCGGTGCTCTCGACCAACGTGGGCAGCATTCCGAGCGTGATCGACGACGGCCAGGATGGCCTGCTGGTGCCGCCAGCCCAACCTGAGCGCCTCACCGCGGCGTTGCAGAAGCTGATGGCCGATCCTGCCTGGCGGCGGCAGCTGGGCGAGGCGGGCAAGGCCACCGTGGTGGCGCACTTCAACGCCGCGCACACGGCGGCCGCCTATGAGGCCTTGTACCTGGAGTCACTGGGTCGCCCGGTGGCCTGAAAACAGGGGGCCGGCAGCCCCCATTAAGAGGGTAAATTGAGGTTTCCGTCACAGGTGGTGAAGCCAGTACCCCACAATTCAGGGATAGCGGGCATACCCTAGGGGACCGATGATGCGCACTGCGTGAACAGGCCTTTGTCATTGCACCAGGTTGGTGCCGGGCCCCTGCGTCACCAGGCGCATGAGCAGTCCGTTTCCCCGCTTCTGATCCATCCGTCGTTTGTTCCGTTTCTTCCGTTTTTTCTGTTTGTCAGCTGGTTCGCCAAGGCGCCGGTTCGTTGAAATTCCGGCAGGTTCGCCTGCAGGCCTCGATGAATCCACCCGGTGATCCTTCCATCGAATTCTCCTGAAGCACCTTAAATCATGACCACCATTGCAATCGTCGGCCTGGGTTACGTGGGCTTGCCCCTGGCTGTTGAGTTTGGCAAGAAGTACAAGACCATCGGCCTGGACCTCTCCACCGCGAAGATCGAGTCGTACCGCCGCCATGTCGACCCCACCGGTGAGGTGAGCACCGCGGAGCTGAAGGCCGCATCGCAACTGCACCCGACCACCGACGCCGCAGCGCTCAAGGAAGCCGACTTCATCGTCGTGGCCGTGCCGACCCCGGTGGACGAAGCGCACAACCCTGACTTTTCCCCGCTCATCGGCTCGAGCATCGCCGTGGGCAAGAACCTCAAGCGCGGCGCCACCGTCGTGTACGAGTCCACCGTGTACCCTGGTGCGACCGAAGAGGTCTGCATTCCCCTGCTCGAAGAACACTCTGGCCTGAAGTGGAAAAAAGACTTCTTCGTCGGCTACTCGCCAGAGCGCATCAACCCGGGCGACAAGCTCCACACCCTGACCACCATCGTCAAGGTCGTGTCGGGTGACACCCCTGAAACGCTGTCTCGCGTGGCCGAGATCTACGCCAGCGTGATCACGGCAGGCGTGTACAAGGCCGCCAGCATCAAGGTGGCCGAGGCCGCCAAGGTGATCGAGAACACGCAGCGCGACCTGAACATCGCCCTCGTGAACGAGCTGTCGCTCATCTTCCACCGCATCGGCATCGACACGCTCGACGTCCTCGAGGCCGCTGGCACGAAGTGGAACTTCCTGCCCTTCCGTCCGGGTCTGGTCGGCGGCCACTGCATTGGCGTGGACCCGTACTACCTGACCCACAAGGCCGAGCGCATGGGCTACCATCCGCAGGTGATCCTGGCCGGCCGCCGCATCAACGACGGCATGGGCAAGTACGTTGCCGAGCAGACCATCAAGAACCTCATCCAGGCCGGTTTCCAGGTCAAGGGTGCGCATGTCGTGGTGCTGGGCCTCACCTTCAAGGAAGACTGCCCTGATCTGCGCAACTCCAAGGTCATCGACGTCATCCGTGAACTCGAGACCTACGGCGTGACCGTGCATGTGCATGACCCTGTTGCTTCGGCCGAAGAGGCCAAGCACGAATACGGCGTCAACCTCGTGGCCTGGGAGCACCTGCCGCGCGCCAACGCCATCGTGGCGGCGGTGTCGCACAAAGAACTCAAGGCCCGCTCGATCGACGAATACGTCGAGCGGCTTTCTCCGGGCGGCCTGTATGTCGACGTGAAGTCGCAGGCCGACGCTGCCGCTCTGCGCGCCCGTGGCCTCAACGTCTGGCGTCTGTGATCATGCTCAAGACCGTTCTCGATCAAGTCGCGGCCCAGCCGCGCCACTGGCTTGTCACCGGCAGTGCCGGTTTCATCGGCTCGCACCTGTTGGAGAACTTGCTTCGTGCCGGTCAGCAGGTCACGAGCCTCGACAACTTCGCCACAGGCCATCAGCACAACCTCGACCAGGTCCGTGCGCTGGTGGGTGAAGAAGCCTGGTCACGCCACACCTTTATCCGCGGCGACATCGCTGACGCCGACACCGCTGCCCGCGCTTGCGAAGGCATCGACGTCGTGCTGCACCAGGCCGCCCTCGGTTCGGTGCCTCGCTCCATCAACGATCCGCTCACCACGCACCGCGCCAACGCTACCGGTTTTCTGAACATGCTGACCGGCGCCAAGAACGCGGGCGTCAAGCGCTTTGTCTACGCCGCTTCCAGCTCCACCTATGGCGACTCACCCACGCTGCCGAAGGTCGAAGACGTCATCGGCCGTCCGCTGTCGCCCTATGCGGTCACCAAGTACCTGAACGAGCTGTACGCCGACGTGTTCGGCCGCTGCTACGGCCTGTCGACCATCGGCCTGCGCTACTTCAACGTGTTCGGCCCGCGCCAGGACCCCAACGGCGCCTATGCCGCAGTGATCCCACGCTGGGTGGCTGAAATGCTGAACGGCAAGCAGTGCGTCATCAACGGTGATGGTGAAACCTCACGCGACTTCTGCTTCGTCAACAATGCGGTGCAAGCCAACCTGCGCGCCGGCATTGCCGAGAACGCGGACGCATCGGGCCAGGTCTACAACGTGGCCGTGGGCGACCGCACTACGCTCAACCAGCTGCACACGGCAATTGCCGATGCGTTGAAGGGTGAGATCCCCACGCTGCAGATCGACCCACCGAAACATGCCGACTTCCGCGCCGGTGACGTGAAGCATTCGCTGGCCGATGTCAGCAAGGCCAAGCGGCTGCTCGGCTACAGCGCCACGCACGATGTGCGGCAAGGCCTCAGCGAGGCCGTGGCCTGGTACGTGAAAAACAGCAAGTGAGCTGTTGAAGCCAACAAAAACGGCCAGCATCTGCTGGCCGTTTTTGTTTCGGGAGTGTTCTGCTCAGAGCCAGGGCCTGTCGGCCCAGGCTTCAATACCCTTGAGGATTCTGGCTCTGCCAGCGCCAGGCGTCTGCGCACATTTCATCGAGGCCGCGTGTGGCCGACCATCCCAGCACCTCGCGGGCGCGGGTGGGGTCGGCGTAGCAGGCGGCGATGTCGCCCGATCGGCGTCCGACGATCTGATGGGCCACGGGCTTGCCGCTGTTTTTCTCGAAGGCCTTGATGACCTCCAGCACACTGTAGCCCTGGCCGGTGCCGAGGTTCACGGTGATCGAGCTGTTCTTGTCGACCAGATGGCGCACGGCGGCCACATGGCCTTCGGCCAGGTCCATCACATGGATGTAGTCACGCACGCCGGTGCCATCGGGCGTGTCGTAGTCGCCTCCGAACACCTGCAGGTGAGAGCGCTTGCCCACGGCCACCTGGGTCACATAGGGCATCAGGTTGTTGGGGATGCCTTGCGGGTCTTCGCCGATGGTGCCGCTCGGGTGGGCGCCCACCGGGTTGAAGTAGCGCAGGCAGGCGATCTTCCAGGCAGGGTTGCAGCGTTCGAGCTCGCGCAGCATCTCTTCACCCATGAGCTTCGTCGTGCCGTAGGGGTTGGTGGCCGACAGGGGCGAGTCTTCCGGGATGGGCAGGGTTTGCGGGTCGCCATACACGGTGGCCGATGAGCTGAACACGATGCGGTGAACACCGTTCGCCTGCATCGCACCCGCCACGCTGATGAGGCCGCCGAGGTTGTTGCGGTAGTACTCCAGCGGGATGGTCGATGACTCGCCCACCGCCTTGAACGCAGCGAAGTGGACCACGGCATCGATCGCGTGGGCCTTGAAGACGGCATCCATCGCCTGCGCATTGCACACGTCGGCCTCTATGAAGACGGGTGTCATGTTGCCCAGCGCGGCCAGTCGCTCCAGTACCCGGGGCGAGCTGTTGGAGAAATTGTCGACCCCGACCACGTCGAAGCCGGCAGCTTTCAGGCCCAGCCAAGTGTGGGAGGCGATGTAGCCGGCAGCGCCGGTGAGCAGGATGGTGGGCATGGCGTGAGGGAGGCGGAGGGAGCGGAGGTGCGGAAGGGGACGAGCCTCTGACGACTGGCACGAGGCAGGAACGCGCAGGGCAAACGACCGATCGATGATAGGCCCGGCCCCCACACCTGCCAGCCCCTTCTTCGGGGGGAATCTCACGGGCAGGACTGAAGGGGCGTGGGAGCCCACACGCATACAATCGTGTGATGCTCAACGCCATCACCTCCTCCCTTGGTTCAGCAGCGATGGAACGCGTCACGCTGCTGCTCAATCACGTGCTGGCCGCGGAAACCGTGGCGACAGACCGGTTGAAGCCGCATGCCGGCCGCAGCATCCAGCTGGTCTGGAGCGGCTGGCCCTCGCTGCTGCCTGCACCGCCTGTCGTGGCCTTCACGGTCACGCCCGCCGGTCTGCTCGAGTGGTGTGGCGGCACAGCCCCCGTCGCCCCCGAGTTGCGCATCACGCTCGATGCGTCCAACCCGGCTCGCCTGGCCACGCAGTGGCTGGCGGGTGAGCGCCCGACCATCGGCATCGAAGGTGATGCCGCGTTTGCGGGTGACGTGAGCTGGCTGATCGAGAACCTGCGCTGGGACATCGAGGACGACCTCGCTCAGGTCATCGGCAAAGGCCCGGCCCACCAGCTGGCCAAGGCCGGTGCGCTGTTGGCCAAGGGGTTCAACGCTGCCGTGCGCGCCGTCCAGGACCTGGCTGTGCGCGGGGCGGGCGGCGGACCTCGATGAGGCATCTGCTCCGGCTGATCTATATCGTCGTCACCGTCCTGCGGTTCGGGCTCGACGAACTGGCGCTGTCGGGGTTCCGCCAGCGCTGGGTGCGTGCGCTGGTGTGGGTGATGACCATCGGACGCCGGCTCGATGCCCCCCCGGGTCAGCGCCTGCGCGAAGCGCTGGAGCGTCTGGGCCCCATCTTCGTGAAGTTCGGCCAGGTGCTGTCCACGCGGCGCGACCTGCTGTCCGACGAGGTGGCCGATGAGCTGGCCAAACTGCAGGACAACGTGCCGCCGTTTTCTGCGGCGCTCGCACGCCAGCTGGTCGAGAAGGCCTACGGCCGTTCCATCGAAGACGTGTTCGCCACCTTCGACGCCGAGCCCGTGGCCAGCGCCTCCATCGCGCAGGTGCACTTTGCCACCTTGAAAGATGGCCGCGAGGTGGCCGTCAAGGTGCTGCGTCCGGGCATGTTGCCCATCATCGACGACGACCTGTCGCTGCTGCGTACGCTGGCCCGCTGGATCGAACGCCTGTCGGTGGACGGCAAGCGGCTCAAGCCTCGCGAGGTGGTAGCCGAGTTCGCCAACTACCTGCACGACGAACTCGACCTCGTGCGCGAGGCGGCCAATGGCGCCCAGCTGCGCCGCAACATGCAGGGCCTGAACCTGCTGCTCGTGCCCGAGATGGTGTGGGACCTCTGCACGCAGACCGTCATCGTGATGGAACGCATGAAGGGCGTGCCCATCAGCCAGACGCAGCGCCTGCGCGATGCGGGCGTCGATATCCCGAAGCTCGCGCGCGACGGCGTGACCATCTTTTTCACGCAGGTGTTTCGTGACGGCTTCTTTCACGCCGACATGCACCCGGGCAACATCCAGGTGAGCGTGGCGCCGCAGACCTTCGGCCGTTACATCGCACTCGACTTCGGCATCGTGGGCACGCTCACCGAAGTCGACAAGGAGTACCTGGCGCAGAACTTCATTGCCTTCTTCCGTCGCGACTACAAGCGTGTGGCGGAGCTGCACCTGGAGAGCGGCTGGGTGCCGCCCAACACCCGCATCGACGAGCTCGAAGGGGCCATTCGCGCGGTCTGCGAGCCGCACTTCGACCGTCCGCTCAAGGACATCTCGCTCGGCCAGGTGCTGCTGCGTCTGTTCCAGACCTCGCGCCGTTTCAACGTCGAGATCCAGCCGCAGCTGGTGCTGCTGCAAAAGACCTTGCTCAACGTGGAAGGCCTGGGCCGCCAGCTCGACCCCGAGCTCGACCTGTGGAACACCGCCAAGCCCTTCCTGGAGCGGTGGATGAACGAGCAGGTCGGCTGGCGAGGCCTCGTCGAACGGCTCAAGAAGGAAGCGCCGCGCTATGTGCAGCTGCTGCCCGAGTTGCCACGCTTGCTCAATCAGGCTTTGCAGCCGCGACCCCATGGCGAGTCGCGCGCGCTGCTGGCGCTGTTGGCCGAACAGCAGCGCACCAACCGCCTGTTGCAGGCGGTGGTGTATGGTGGTGCTGGTTTCGTGCTGGGCCTGGGGGCGACCTGGCTCGTGGGACGTTTTCAACTGCTGGGGTGAGCGACGCCGGTTGAGGCGCATCCGGGCAACGCGGGGTCAGCGAAAGGGGGTTTTCATCATGACAAGAACGGGCTTCTTTGCCGCCGTGCTGGTGGCCGCCGCGCTGCAGGCCGCGGGTTGCACCACGGAGCAGATGTACAACACCGTGCAGCAGTCCAAGCGCAGCCAGTGTGACCAGCTCAAGGCGCTGCCTGATCGCCAACGCTGCCTCAACGAGACCGGCCCTTCTCACGACGCGTACCAGCGCGAGCGCGCCAAGTCGGTGGCGCCAGCCCCTTGACGCTCGCGTTGCGCACATCCTGACCACACCCAGGAGGTTCCGCCATGGACATAGACCAGTTTCGAGACTTCGTCAGCCAACGGCCGGCCCCCTTTCGCAGTGAACGCCGCGAGACCGAGCCCTCCATTCGGGCGCACGAGTCGGCCCTCGGCTTCGAGCTGCCGCCTTCACTCAAGTGGCTGTTGACCGAACACGGCTACTCGGCTGCGGCCGGGGTGCAGCCGCTGGAAGACTCGGTGGCCCGCACGCTGGCCTGCCGCACGGCCTTCGGACTCCCCGATCACGTGCTCATCCTCAACCACTGGGAAGATGCCGGCGTGGTGTTCTGCATGGCCGATGACCGCATCGACTGCGACTACGCCATTGCATGGGCCGATGTGTCCGATCTGCTCAAGCTCGCCGAGGGTGTTCCGCTGCCGAGCAGCACGCGCTTCTTCATCAACTTTGCTGCGTGGTCGCGCGACAGGCTGAGGGTGGAGCTCGAGGCGCTGGAGGATGGCGCATGAGCCCGCACACCTGCAGGGCAGCGACGCGGATCGGAGCTGTCGTCCTGTGAACCCCCGCGCTGCGTACGAAAGAACCCCGCGCGCGCCAGCCGATGAATTCGAACGAAGACTGTTGTCTCAGCTGCTGCCGCGTCGGTACTCGCTCTATTCCGACTTGCCAGGCAGCGTGCTGCTGAAGCACGCATCCCGGCACCCGCACCTCCAGTTGTACAGGGACCGTACCACTTGGTGGCAGCATCTGGGCTGGATTTTCTTCGTGGCCTTTCTGCGGCTTTTCGGGCTCGTGTCGGTCATGCTGTTCTTCTGCGCGCTGCTGCCGCTGACGCACTCAGGATCTCAGTCGGCCTTGATGGGAGCCCTGTTCATCGGGACGTTGCTGAGTCTCTTCTACATGGTGCGAGACCAGCATGAACGAGGCCATTGGGGCGTCGATTCACGCATCTGGATTCACGCGGTTCGACGCAAGTTGGTGGCAGAGGTTGTCACGACGGGTGGCACGACGCGGCGTCTTCAGCGCGTGCTGTTGATGGACGATCTCGTGCTTCGCGGTTGGACGGAGGAACGGGAGGATGAAACCACAACCTGGTATGAGGTTCATCTCAGCCTGTGTCATCGGGACCCGGCGCTGGCCGCCGGAAATCCGCCCGCGCTGACCGAGTTGGTGGGATTGCGCGATGCGAGGGGGCTTGAGCATCAGCGCGAGGTGGACGAATTGGGCGAAGGGCTGAGCACGCGCTGGAACCTCCCCTACGTGCGCGACTTCTAGGAGCCTGTCGGACTTGGAACGTCGAAAGCGAAAATCGGCCCCAGCGAGGACAGTTTTTGCCGGATTTGCAGGCCCATAGCCCCGCTATGGGACAAAA
>JBEGTX010000352.1:0-20973 GCA_041179165.1 Pseudomonadota bacterium
CCACGGCGGCGGGGCGGCGCTGCTGGGCGACCCGGAGCTGCTGTTTGCCATCGTGTCGGCTGTGCGCCGAGCCGTGCCACAACCGATGCCGGTGTCGGCCAAGATGCGCCTCGGGGTCAACGACAGCCTGCTCGCCGTGGAATGCGCTCAGGCCATTGCCGAAGCAGGTGCCGATGAAATCGTGGTTCACGGTCGGACCAAGGCCGATGGCTACAAGCCGCCCGCCTACTGGGCACGTATCGGGGACGTGCGTGCCGCGGTGAAGGTGAACGTGGTGGCCAACGGCGAGATCTGGACGGTGGACGATGCACGCCGTTGCCGTGAGGAGTCGGGCTGCACCGACCTCATGCTCGGGCGCGGCATGGTGTGCGACCCGGGGCTGGCACTCGCCATCCTCGACCCCGGGGCCGTGCGCATCAGCTGGGACGAGCTGCAACCGCTGCTGCAGCAGTTCTGGCTGCTCGTGTGCCGACAGATCGAGCCACGCGCTCGTGCCGGAAGGCTCAAGCAGTGGCTCAACTACATGCGCCGCGTCTACCCAGAGGCCGAGGCCACCTATGCCGCAGTGCGCACGCTGAACGACCCTGTGCTCGTGAGCGCCTGCGTGTTTGAAGGGCAGCCCTCGCAGGAGGCGCTCGTGGCGCCCGTCGGCGCGATGGCAAAATCGATCTTTCTGCAATCAGGGGCCGACACTTGAAAACCTTCAACATTGAAATGCAGCGCATCAAGGCCATGTCCCACGGCAACGGGCTGGTGAATGCGCAGATCGACGCACTGATCATCCCCACGTCCACGACAGAGGGCAAGACCCCGACCACCTGGCTCAGCATGAGCGAAGACACCGCCCGCGTGCTGCAGCAACTGCTCAAAGCCCAGCTGACCGAAATCGACAAACGCCAGCCCCGCAGCCGGCGCAGCTGACGGGCATCGACCGGCATCGCCTTGGCCGCTGGTGCCGAGTGGCGCGCCGCTGCGGTGTCTCCTTCTGTTTTTTGTTCACCTTCACGGAGTTCCCATGTCCCCTTCGATGTACACCGCCAGCGTTCCCGTCTTCAAGCAACTGCTGGGCGGCCTGAGCGACGTGCTCGCCAAGGCCGAGGCGCACGCCACGGCCCGCAACATCGAGCCCAACGCACTGCTGCAGGCTCGGCTTTTCCCCGACATGTTTGCGCTGCAGCGCCAGGTGCTCGTGGCCACCGACTTCGCGCAGAGCGTGTCGGCTCGCCTCGCAGGCGTGGAGGTGCCCACGATCCCTGAACCCGAAGCCAGTTTTGCAGGGGCCCAGCTGCGCATCACCCAGGCGATTGCCTTTCTCGACAAGCTCGATGCAGCCGCCTTCGAGGGCAGCGAAACACGCGACGTGGTGCTGCGCCCGGGCACGCCCAAGGAGCGCCGCCTGAGTGGTCAGGCTTATCTGCTGAGCTACGGCCTGCCGCAGTTCTTCTTCCACGTCACCACGGCCTACGCCATCCTTCGCCACAACGGCGTGGAGGTCGGCAAGAAGGACTTCATGGGGAAGTACTGACCTGCCAGCTGCCCTCGGCTGAGGGCAGCCGCCGTCAAACCGCCGTCAAAGAACAGACGGCAGTTCCACTGACGACTCGGGTCCGGCTGGTCCGGGCCCGGGACGCCATGCCGGCTTCTTGCCGTGCAGCATCGCGCCGATGAGTTTCTCGCGCTTGACCACGGTTTAGAAGGTGATGGCTGCCAGATGCGTCCCGATCAGCCCATAGAGCAGCCACTGGTTGGCCTTGTGCAGGCCGGTGATCGTCGACACCCAGGCGCTTGGCAACCAATGCGCGAGCGGTCCTTCGAACGCGATATCGTCACTCGTGAACAGCCCGCCAAAGGCCTGGAAGAGCAGGGCGGCCAGCATCGCGAACACCGACAGCGCGCCCAGTGGGTTGTGACCCTCGTAGTGGCTCTTCGAGCGGCCCTGCGCATAGCGCACCGTTTCGCGTGGCGTGAACGAGAAGCTCGAGAAACGCGAATGGCGCGTGCCCACGAAGCCCCACACCAGACGGAAGGCGAGCAGTCCGGCCGCGCAGTAGCCGAAGCGCACATGCCAGTCCATCCAGTCGCCACCCAGCTTGATGGTGGTG
This sequence comes from Pseudomonadota bacterium, assembly GCA_041179165.1. Taxonomy (GTDB): domain Bacteria; phylum Pseudomonadota; class Gammaproteobacteria; order Burkholderiales; family Burkholderiaceae_C; genus Rhizobacter. The sequence goes on from JBEGTX010000352.1 coordinate 2,103, forward strand.
ATGCAGCCGGCCACGCAGATGAGCAGCCCCCAATGGAACAGCCGCAGCGGCCAGTCCCAGACTTTGACAAGCGGCGGTGTGTGCATCTGCTGACTCCTTCGATTCGCATGCCGCTCAAGTGCGGCGCATGATGGTTCGATATCGGTAGACCGAAGCATCGCGAAGAGGAGTTCTATGTATCCAAAGACTACAGCGTGCGTGCGCGCGTGGGCCGTGCTGGCACTGGCCTTGTGCAGTGCGGGCCTTGGCGCTCAGCCAGTGCCGGCCGACAAGGCTGTCAAGTATCGGCAGTCGGCGTTCACTGTCATGGGGATCCACATGACGCGGCTCAATGCGGCCGTCAAAGGCGATGCGCCCAGCGACAAGGCGTCGCTCGAATTCAGTGCCGAGGTGATCGAGGTGATGGGCCGAGCGGCCTTCGAGGGCTTCGTGCCCGGCGGGGACCAGGCCGGCAGCAAGGCACAACCGGCGGTCTGGCAGGAGCTCCCGAAGTTTCGAGAGCTCACCAAATCATTGCAGGCCGAGACCTTGAAGCTCAAGGCCGCCGCCAAGACGGGCGACGTGGCGCAGGTGAAAATGGCGTTCCAAGGCGTGGCGAAGGCCTGCAAGGCCTGCCACGACCCTTACTTGGCCAAGTAGGCGATGGTCACAGGCGCCTTGGCGGGTGCGATGAGCGCCAGGGCCTGGTTGACCGCCTTGCGCTGGCTGCCGGCGCTGTACACGTGCAACGCGCTGCCCGTTGGCGCCTGCGACATCACTTCGGCCTGAGCTTGACCGCGGTGCGCAGCCCACTCGCTGCGGCCGGCGCTGCTGCGCGTTGGTTTGCCATAGGTGCGGGTGAATTCCTCGGCCAGGGCGTCGGCCGGCTGCGCCGACTCGACCGACACGAGGAACAGGCGGTCTTGCTTGAAGCAGAAGCGAACATTGTTGACCGGGCTGTCGCCGAACAGCAGGTTCTCGTTGTTGCGCTGGTAGCAGCTCACCTCGCCCGCTTGTGACACCAGCGTGGCTTCACCGAGCTTCACCGACGCTTCACCCCAAGCCACCCCGCGGAAGCCCCGCATCTCGACCGCCTGGGCCGCGCTGGCCGCGGCACCGAGGGCCAGAACGGCGACGGTGGTGCGCAGGAAGTTCGAGCAGCGGGTGGTGGCGGTCATGTGTTTCTCCAGGAGTCTTGGGGCAGGTCGAAATGTCATCAGGTCCTTGGGAATGAGTGTGTTTTGGTAACAGTTCCGTGTCAATTCGTTACATCGACGAGTGTGACTTTCCTGTGCGCACAAAGTCGCAAAGGGTCGCAATTCAGCTGTTAAAGGCTCCGCAGCCCGCAAGCACATGCATCGGGTGTATCGGTTTGTGCCGATTCCTCAAGTCGGTATGCGCAACGTCCGAAGACCCGTTCACTGAGGGCAGGGGTTGCTCTCAACACATTTCCTATCCGGAGCAACAGCCATGACGATGAATCGCAGAAACTTGATGTTGGGTGCAGCATCGGCGGCTGGGCTGGGTGGTTTGGCCTTCCCGGTGTTCGCGAACACACCACAGGTGATCAAATTCGGCCAGTCGGCATCGCTAACGGGTGGTCAGGCGGAGTACGGCAAGAACGTGCGCGACGGCATTCTGGCGGCGTTCGCCGCGGCGTCACGCGCCGACAACGGCAATGGTCCGCGTTTCGAATTGCTGACCATGGACGACGGTGGCGTGAAAGACCGCTGCGCCAAGAATGTGGTCACGCTGATCGACTCGGGCGTCTCGGCGGTCGTGGGCCTGACCAGCGGCGCCGGCGCTGAGGCCTGCATGCAGGTTGTGCAAGAAAGCCAGGTGCCGCTGATCGGCACGGCGAGCGGCAACATGGGCATCCGCCAGGCGAAGACCCAGCCTGTCTTCAATGTGCGTGCTGGCTATGACCTGGAATACCGGCGCATGGTCAATTACGCGAAGGACTTCGGCATGAGCCGCCTCGGCGTGGTCTACCTGAAGGACACGTCGAAGGCCAACATGGATGCGTTGACCCAGTCGCTCGCGCAGTTGTCGGTGGCCCCGAAGGAGTCGATCGGCGTCGACCGCAACGACAAGTCTTTCGACACCGTGGCCGACGCGCTGCTGGCGGCCAAGCTCGACTGCGTGCTGTTCGCGACCAACTCGGCGCCGGCGGCAGCAATCATCGACCGCATGATGGCTTCGCGTTACGCCGGCCTGTTCTATGCCTCGTCTTTCGGTGGCCAAAGCCTGCTTGACACACTGATCGAGCGCAAGCAGAGCTGCATCATGAGTGCCGTGGTGCCGCGGCCCAGCGCCTCCCGCGTCAGCGTGGTGAGCCGCTGCGCACAAGATCTGGCTGCCATCGGAGCAGAGTCGAAGATGGGCATCACCACGCTCGAGGGCTACATCGCCGGCCGCACCGCCGTCGAAGCCGTGCGCTCTGCGATGGGCCGCGGCGGCTTGGGCAAAGGGCGATTCAAAGAGTCGCTGGCTGGGCTCCGCGCCGACCTCGGCGGGTACAAGATCGATTTTGCGGGCACGATGCAGGGCTCGCAGTATGTGGACCTGATCGCCATCGACCGCTTCGGCCGACTGGTGGGCTGATCGCCAACGTCGGCATGGCCGGCACGGCAGACGAGACGCGTCGCTTTCACAAAAGCCCGACCGGCGATTGCCGATCGGGCTTTGTTGTTTGTGATGTGCTGGTCAGCCAGAGCCCATGGGCCAAGAGCAAGCAGCCATGAAAAAAGCCTGCCGGGATGGCAGGCTCATTCGATGAGCGAGCGAGCCACGCGGTGGTCAGCGAGCGGCGCTCTTCTCCCATGCCTTGGCCGCCAGGTAGGCGCGCTCGAAGGATTCAGCATCTTTGAGCAGATCGGCTTTGGCTTGCGCTTCCAGTGGCTGCTCCACACCGATCTTGTCGATCGGCATCTTGTCTTCGCGCACCGACTTGATCAACCGACCCACCTCGCCCGCTGCATGCGCGGGCGTTTGCAGCAGCACGAGTCGCTTCATCTTGTCGGGGTTGTTGGGCACGTGGCAGCTGTTGCACTGGCTTTCGCGCAGGCGCAGCGCGAGCGCCTTGTAGGTCTGGTCGACCTGGCCGATGTGCGGGTTTTGCGAATCGAAGAGACCGTCGAACACCGTGACTTTCGGCTGGGTGCGCCCCTGAGCGTCTGTCCACATCCAGCCGCCATCGTGCTTGGCGTGCTGAACCGACTCGACTGACTGCAAGGCAGGCAACTCCGAGTGGACCGTGAACTGCGCGACGCGGATGCGGTCGGCCTTGCCGTCCCAGTACAGCACGACCTCGCGCGCGTTCTCGTACGTGGTCCATTTTTCGGAATCGTGCCAGAACGGGTAGGGGAACTGCCCCGGCTCCAGCCGATTGCGGAAGGCGGTCTGCAAGCGAACCTGGTAGAGCCCCTCGCTCTCGATGTAGCGCACCGTGTGCTTGCCGTTGAACATGAACAGCGGCAGGTACATGTTGGCGAACGTATCCGGCGCAAACTGCGTCAGGCTGGTTTCTTTCAACGACAGTTTGGGGTCGCGCTGCCGGCCCCAGAACACGAACTTGGGCAGCTTGGCGCGCAGCACCGACCCCTCTTTGAACAGCCCCTTGCGGCAGTTGTCGTAGGCGGCCTTGTCGCCAGCGGACATGAGCGGACAGACGCTGGACAACTCCGCCGCAAGTGCGGCTGCCGAGCGCTGAACGCGGTCCCGTGCTTCGGCGGTGTCGCCTGCATTGCCGGGTTGTGCGCTGGTGCTGAGGCTCAGGCCCAAGAGAAGCATGGCTGCAGCGGAGGCGATCGCATGAGGATTCATTGGTACTCCCAGGAAGTGTTTCGAAAATCTGAAGAAGGCCGTCGCAAAGATGAAGGGTCAGCCGATCACCCGGCCCGATCGGTCGATGGCCACCACGTCCACGAACTTCGAGCCCTGGGTCTTGCCGCCGCTGAAGTCGACCTGGTAGCCGCCGAGATCGGCGCGCAGGGAGGCCAGCGCTTCATGCAGCCGCGCCTTGCTCATTGAGCCGCCAGCCTTCACGGCCTGGCGCGTGGCTTCGGCCGCGATGCTGCCGACGATGTAGCCCTCGATGGCCGTGAAGCCCGCGCGGGTCTCTCGGCCGAGTGCGGCATAGTCTTTGTGGCAGCGTGAAATCAGCGGCAGACCGAGGGCGTTGGGACGTGGCACGACCTGCGCCATCACCACGCTCTGTTTGCGCTGTGACATGGCGTCGAGCAGGGCTTGGCCGGCGAACGAGGAAGAGAAATACATGCCGGCGTACCCACTCGCCGACATCTGCTCGATCGTGCCGGCGACCAGGGAAGAGTTCGTGGTGAAGAGCACGCAGTCGACCTTGGCGTCGAGCATGGTCTTGGCCACGGCCGCAAAGTCGGTGGAATTCCGGCTCAGGCCCACTGATTCAGACAGCTTCACGCCCACGTTGCCGAGCGCGACGGTCATCGCATCGAGGTTGGCGGCTGAGGTGTCTTTCAGGTAGACGTAACCGACGCGGCGCATGCCGAATTCCTTCACGTACCGCACCATCTGCTGGTACTCGATGTCGTAGCCGGCGCGCACGTGATACTGCATGCGCAGCGAGTCGCCGCGAATGCCCATGTTGCCGCTGGCCGCGCCGAGCAGCACGGTCTGGCTCTGTTCGATCAGGGTGGACGAGGCTTCGGCTGCTGCGCCGCTGGTGTATCCCACGAGACCCAGCACACCGCTCTCGATTAGCGTCTTGGTGTTGGCCTTGCAGCGCTCTTTGTCGCCGCCGTCGTCCAGCGTGACGAGTTCGAGTTTCAAGCCCTTGGCCGAGGCTGCGGCAAAGGCGGCGAGGATGCCGTCGCGCACGTCGCGCCCGTAGGCGGCCTGCCCGCCAGTGAGCGAGGCGGATTGACCGAACGTGAGCACTCCGCTGGAGGGCGCAGCCCAAGCTGACCGGCCCGTAAGGGCGAGCGCCGAGCCCGCCAAAAGCACATCACGTCGATTCATCGCATTCGCTCCCGCCAAGTGTCCGAATGCGCGATTGCGCCTCGAAGTGCCCTGCTTCGCTGTGGAGAGGTGAGCACTCGTTGTGTTCGGCAGAAATGCGGTGAAAGCTGAGGAGCGGATGGTTACCAGTTGAATCAGAGTGTTCGACCGGGAGGCTCTCTGATGGAGCCGGGTGACTCAGCTCAAGCTCGGCTGCCGTGCAAGCAGATCGCTGATGGTGGTCTCAAAAGCCGCGGCCAGTTGCAGCACCGACAGGTCCGCCTGCGGCTTGCCCATCAGCTGCAGCCCCATCGGCAGACCTTGCGGGTTGAAACCCGCGGGCACGTTCACCGTGGGCAGACCGGCCAATGACGCGCACACCACCACCTCCATCCAGCGGTGGTAGGTGTCGAGCGGCTGGCCGTTGATCTGCTGCGGCATGCCGTTGTCGAGTGCAAACGGCCAGACCTGGGCGCTCGGCAGGGCCAGCACATCGAAGCGTTCGAACAGCTTGAGCAGGTGGCGGTAGAACGCCGTTCGCTGTTGGCTGGCCTTGAGCACCTCGCGTGCGCTGAGCTTTTCACCTTGGGCGAGTTCCCAGCGTGCGGCCTCATTGAGTTGCTCGCGGCGGGGTGCATCGGGGGCCATGGCGTTGAGCAGTCCCGCAGAAGCCCATTGTCTGAGCGTGAGCCAGCTCTGCCAGACCACCTCGGTCGAGAAGCCCAGCGACACTGGCTCCACATGGCAACCGAGGGAGGAGAGCCGTCCGAGCGCGCTGTCGCACACGTCCAGAATGCCCGGCTCCATCAGCAGGTGGCCGTCGAGAGAGCCCAGCCAGCCGATTCGCATGTGGCGGGCGTCGTCAGACACCAGCGACTGCGCGAACTCGCTGCCATCGCCGGGAAGCGACAAAGGCGCGCGGTCGTCGCGCCCGGCCTGCACCGAGAGCAGCATGGCGAGGTCGCCCACGTGGCGGGCCATCGGACCTTCGGTGCTGAGCTGGCTCAGAAAGGCTTCGGGCGCGCTGGCGCGAGGCACGCGGCCGGGGCTCGGCCGAAAGCCGAACACGTTGTTGAACGCAGCCGGGTTGCGCAGCGAGCCCATCATGTCGCTCCCATCGGCCACAGGTTGCAAGCGCAGCGCCAGGCTCACGGCCGAGCCGCCACTGGAGCCGCCTGCGCTGCGCGTGAGGTCCCAGGGATTGCGGGTGTCGCCGAACAGGCGGTTGCTGGTGTGCGAGCCGAAGCCGAACTCAGGCGTGTTGGTCTTGCCGATCACGATGCCGCCTGCGGCCTTCATGCGCGCGACCATCGTGCAGTCGGCAGGCTGGTGGCGGGCCAGCACAGGCCAGCCGTAGGTGGTGGGCACGCCGGCGGTTTCGGCCAAGTCCTTGATGGCCATCGGGAAGCCCTGCATCCAGCCCTGGCTGTGGCCTGTGGCGAGCTGGGCGTCCCGGGTATCGGCTTCGGCCAGCAGCAGTGCGCGGGGCTGCAGGTTCACGATGGCGTTGACCTGCGGGTTCAGCCGGTCGATGCGGTCGAGGTAGGCGCTCATCACCTCGCGGCAGCTCACCTGGCCCGTATGGATGGCCCGGCTCAGTTCGCAGGCGCTGAGGGCGGTCAGGTCGCTCATGCGGGACTCAACGGCCGGCGGCCGAGGGGCTGACTGCAGCGAGAAAGAGGGCCGGGTCGACCATCGCGCGGTTCAGGCTCACCGACCAGTGCAGGTGCGGCCCCGTCACTCGGCCAGTGGCACCCACCTCGCCGAGCAGGTCGCCAAATGCGAGCACGTCGCCCACTTTCACGTGGATGGCGCTCAGGTGGCAGTACATGGTCAGCAGGCCGCCGCCATGGTCGAGCCACACGGTCTTGCCGTTGAAGAAGTAGTCGCCGGTGTCGATCACGCGGGCTGGCGCCGGGGCCATGACGGGCGCACCGGTGGGTGCTGCGATGTCCATGCCGCTGTGCGGATTGCGCGACTGTCCGTTGAACACACGGCGCAGCCCGAATGAGCTCGAGCGTGGGCCGGGCACGGGTTGCTTGAGTCCGAGCGTTTTGGGAAGGGGTTCGCTGAAGGTGGCCACCACCGTCTGCAGGTGAGCGCGTTCACCGTCGAAGCGCGCCTGATCGGCGGGCGACAGGTCGACCGTGCCGGGAGCGACTTTCAACCGCTGCTCGGCGTACTGCACCGGCTTGACCTGAAAGCTCACGGTCTCACCCACCGGCTGGCTGCCCTTGAACACCTGAATCTCTTGTGTGCCTGGGGGCGTGCTCAGGGCGACGCCTACGACCGCCGTCCAGCGCGAAGGGCTTCCGACCACCAGCACCGGCACACCGGCCAGCAGCGCACGCGGCCGCTCTGGTGCGGCGCCGAGGTCGACCGGGACCACGCCACCCGGCACCGGCTTGGACGGCAGACCGGCGGCCTGGCCGCTCAAGGCGACGAGGCACAGCACCGCCGCGCCACACAGGCGGCGAAGCGTCGAGGCGAGGGGTGGGCTGAAAGATGAGTTCATGGCGATGAAGAACGGAGGCTGTCGATGGCAGAGGTCCGAGCGCAGGGTCTGCGCGCAGCGGCCTCGGCCGCACAGGCCTGGCGCTCGAAATGGTTGTGGCTGTAAGCGGATTGCCCTTGGCACCACGCGAGCAGGCTGGCAGCCAGGTACAGCGGAAAGAAGAGCAGCCCCCAGCGCTCATACTGGCGCACGTGGGCGTGTTCGTGAACGCGCAAGGCATCGAGTTCGGCGGCCGACTGGCCGAGCACCACATGGCCCAGTGTGATGGCGACGATGCCCATGGCACGCAGCACGCGAGCCATGGGGCCGCCAGAGACTTCAAGCACGCCATCGACGCAGCGGGCCGAGGCGCCGGTGGCCACACCCGCACCGGCCAGCACCAGCCCCACTGCGCTGGCCGGTGCGGGCCACACGAAGCGAAGCCAGCGCGGCAAGTTCATGTGAACGGGCCTTCGAAGTACCACAGCGCACCCAACGCCGCCAGGGCCAGCAGGTTGAGGCCCACCGTGCCGCGGAACATCTTGAGGAAAGAAGGCTTGGAACGTTTGTGATGGAACATCTTCTGCGCCAGTGCCGCCCCCGGCCATCCGCCGATCACGGCCAGCAGGTGCAGCACGGCTTCTGGCACGCGGGTGCCTCCGCGTTGTGCCGCTACCTTGTCGGCGCCGTAGACGAGGAAGGTCAGCAGGCTCAATGCGCCCATCGCCAGGCACACCAATGCCACGGGCAGGGGCACGCCCCACACCTGGTCCGCCACCCAATACACCCCGAGGCAAGCGGCCACACCGAGCAGCCCGCTGACACGGTGGTGCAATGCGGCGCCGCTGCGGGGCCTGGCGCTGGCCTTCGAGGAGCCCGAGCGCTGTACGTTGATCGCGCGCTTCTTGCCGTGGGGACCCGGTGCCGTTTCGAAGGTCAGCACCTCACCGACTTGCGGGCGCCCGCTGTGGCGTGGAAAGGCCTTGATGTGCAGGAACACTTCATCGCCGCCTTGCGTCAACGAGATGAAGCCAAAGCCGCGATCGTCTTGCCAGGAGGTGAGCTTGCCGGAAACACGCATGAGGTACTACTTTGTGAAGACGAGGACAGCGCAAGCAGCTTGAGATGGCGACGCCACGGCACCTGCGCGCCGTGTGAACGCCGCGGAATGCGGCACGCTCACTTGGCAGCCCACGTGTCTTTCAGCGTGGTGGTGCGATTGAACACGAGCCGGCCCGTCGCGTGGTCCACACGATCGGCCACGAAATAGCCGTGGCGTTCGAACTGGAACTTGTCGTCGCCCACTGCCTTGGCCAGGGCGGGCTCCACGTAGGCCTGCACCGTCTTCTTGGAGTTCGGGTTCAGCACGCTGAGGAAGTCGCGGCCGCCGGCTTCCGGCTGGGCTTCGGTGAACAGGCGGTCGTACAGGCGCACCTCGGCCGGCAGCCCGGTGCCCACGCTGACCCAGGTCACGACCCCCTTCACCTTGACCGCATCGGCGCCCGGCGTGCCGCTCTTGGTGTCGGGAATGATCTTGGCGAGCACGGCGGTGATCATGCCCTGGTCGTCTTTTTCGCAGCCCACACACTCGACCACATAGCCGTACTTGAGGCGCGACTTGTTGCCAGGATAGAGGCGGTGGTAGCCCTTGGTCGGCACCTCGAGAAAGTCTTCGCGTTCGATCCACACCTCGTTGGTGAGCACGAAGTCGCGTGTGCCCCGTTCGGGGTGGCCGGGGTGCACGGGCGCGTGGCAAGGCTCTTGATGGGCCTCACTGCCGAACACCTCGGCGAAGTTCACGAGCTTGAGCTTCACCGGGTCGAGCACGGCGCAGGCGCGTGCGGCCTTGGCGTCGAGGTCTTCACGCAAGGCGATTTCCAGCGAGCTGTAGTCGAGCCAGCCGCCGGCCTTGCTCACGCCGCTGCGTTCGGCCAGCAGCTGCAGGCTTTCGGGCGTATAGCCCCGGCGGCGCAGACCGACGATGGTGGGCATGCGCGGGTCGTCCCAGCCGTCCACATGGTGGTCGTCGACCAGCGCCTTGAGCTTGCGCTTGCTGGTCACGATGTAGGTGAGGTTGAGCCGCGCGAACTCGTACTGGTGCGGCCGGGGCTGGGCCAACAGGCCGAGTGTGCAGAGCTGGTCGAGCAGCCAGTCGTAGAACGGACGCTGGTCTTCGAACTCCAGCGTGCAGATGCTGTGGGTGATGTTCTCCAGCGCGTCTTCGATCGGGTGCGCGAAGGTGTACATCGGGTAGATGCACCAGGTGTCGCCGGTGTTGTGGTGCGTGGCGCGGCGGATGCGATAGATGGCCGGGTCGCGCAGGTTGATGTTGGGGCTGGCCATGTCGATGCGCGCACGCAGTACCATGGCGCCATCGGCGTGCTGGCCGTCTCGCATCTCGCGCAGGCGGGCGAGGTTCTCTGCTGGCGTGCGGTTGCGGAAAGGGCTGTCGGTGCCGGGTGTGCCGAAGTCACCACGAAGGCGGCGCATGTCGTCGGCGCTTTGTTCGTCGACGTAAGCGAGGCCCGCGTTCACCAGCGCTTCGGCCGCGCGGTACATGAAGTCGAAATAGTTGCTCGCGTGGAACAGGTGCGAGCGGCCTTGCGCCTCCCAGTCGAAGCCGAGCCACTTCACCGCGTCGAGGATGGAGTCGACGTACTCCTGCTCTTCCTTCTCAGGGTTGGTGTCGTCGAAACGCAGGTGGCACGCGCCGCCATAGTCGCGCGCCAGGCCGAAGTTCAGGCAGATGCTCTTGGCGTGGCCGATGTGCAGGTAGCCATTGGGCTCGGGCGGAAAGCGCGTACGGATTTTGGCGGCGTCGGGCTCGCCCGCCGCATGGTGGGCGGCATCGCCCGGCGTGCCCGCGAAGCGACGATTCGCATAGGTGCCCTGGGCCAGGTCGCGCTCGATGATCTGGCGCAGGAAGTTGCTGGGCCGCGGGGTCTCTGCGCTGGAAGGGCTGTGCTTGTCGTCGCTCATGAAATACGCTTGAAATTCAACGGGTTGGGGCCGGAATCACGGGCCTGATCGATTGTAGACCGCACCTTGATGAGGCGCGGAAACTTGCACACGCTCTGGCTGTCTTGGAGAGCCAGGATGGCGCGGGCCGCTTCCGTGTGACAATTTCATGTCGAAGGGCAGCCCGCGCTGAAGGGATGAAGCATGCGGGGCCCGTTAAGAGGCAGCGTGCGCGGGCCGTGGGCGCGGCGCAGGTCGTGCCGTGGTGAAGATGGCAGGCGGATTTTCGGGGGCAGCCCCCTTTGCAGACATGACGTCACTTGAGCATCCCATGCGATTTCCTGGGGACAACCCAGACAGCCAGCCCGGGCAGCTGGATGCCGAGCGCCGCAGCCACCCGGGATGGCGCCTGGCCTCCAAGCCTCCCGTGCGCCCGGCCCCTGCTGCCGATGCCAGTTTCCATGGGCCGCGTGGCCCCCAGGCCCGTTCCCTCACCGCGGCGGCCCACCTCTGGCTGGCCAAGTTGCCACCGCGTTACCAGCCGCTGGCCTTGGCCCGTCGCCATCCCCACATCGTGAATCAGCTCGAGGCTTTGTGGGGCTCGCCGGCCCGGTTGTCGGGCTATTTTCGCGAGCTCCTGCTGAGTCATCGCCTGCAGCGTGCCGGTTTTTCTTTCGATGTGCTCACCGAGCTCACCGATCTGCAGTCGCTGAACCAGCAGCGCCAGCGCCACAGCCGGCACTGACTTGGCGCCTGAACGAGCGGCCGTCGCTTTACGTTCAGCAAAGCTCGGTTAACCAATCGATACCAAGTCTTTGTCATCCGGTGTGAACCGATGGAGTCCGGCATGCGTTGTCACCTCAGGCGCTGCCCATTCGAGCAGCCTCTCAGAAGGAGAACGCAAGATGATCAACTTCAAGACCCCCTTTGTTGCGGCCCTCGTCATGGTGGGCGCCCTGTGCACTGGTTCTGCCCACGCATCCCGGGTGAACTGGTCGGTCAGTGTGAACGGCCCGGCCGTGTCCACCGTCATTTCCAATGGCCCCACCTACCGCAGTGAGCCGGCGTACTACAGCCCGCGTCCTGTGTATGTGCAGCCGGAGCGGGTGTACTACCAACCGCAGCCCGTGTATGTGCAGCCTGAGCCGGTGTATTACCAACCGCGTCATGTGGTGGTGCATCGCCCGCCGGTGGTCGTGTTCCGCCCGGGGCACCACCATCGCCATCACCGCGAGTGGCGCGAAGAGCGTCACCAGCGCCGTGAATTTCGCCAGCACCGCGACGAATACGGCGATCGCTGGGACAACCGCGGTCACCGCTGATCCCGGCAACGCCTTCATCTGAAAGCCAGGCTGGCATGGCCCGCACCCGACACGGGGCGGGTCATTCTTCTTTGCGCATGCGCTCGATCTCTTGTCTGATCATTCGTTCTCGCAGGCCTTCGCCTTGCAGGCGAACGAACGTGATGAGCCCATGCACCGTGAGGGCCAGGCCCCAACCCCAGAAGCCGAAACCCGGCCAGTGAGCGCCGGTGACGAGCTGCTTGGCAAAAAACAAGCCGTTCACCACCACGAACACCAGCACGTGGATGTAGAAGCGCAGTTTGCGGCTGACACGCAGGCTGGCGCGTTCCTCCAGGGTCCGGGGCTCGCGGCGTCTGGTTTTCATGGGCGTCGTTGGATGAGGCTGAGCAAGGCGCCAAGCGCCTCACATGGCCTTGAACAGGTGAGCGTAGAGGCGACTCACCTGCAGGCGGTCGGCATGGCCGCGCAGGCTCAGGCTCACCTTGCCTGCATCGTCTCGTGAGGCGGCGGCGATGGCGTCGCTGCGCACCACGGTGCCGCGGTGAATCTGCCAGAAGCGCTGGGTGTCGAGTTGCGGGAGCAGCTCGCGCAACGAGGTTCGGATGAGGTACTCGCGCTCTGACGTGACCACGCGCAGGTACTTGTCCGCGGCTTCGAAATACACCACGTCGTCGACCTTCACCATGTGGATGGCATGGCCCACGCTGGCCTGGATCACACTCAGCGGCGCGGCCGCTGCGGTGGCCGGTGGGGCCGACCCGTTGGCCAACAGATGGCGAAGTTGCGCCAGCGTGGCGTCCAGCGCGGCGGCCGGTTCCGCCTGCGTGATCGATCGCTGCCTCAACGCATCTTGCAGCCGGGCGCAGGTCTGGGCCAGCCGGTCGGGCTGCACGGGCTTGAGCAGGTAGTCGATCGCAGCCTGCTCGAAGGCTTGCAGCGCGTACTGGTCGTATGCCGTGACAAAGACCACCAGCGGCAGAGGCTCGCCCTCGGGCCACTCTTCGGCCAGCATCTGGGCGGCGTCGAGGCCGGTGAGGCCGGGCATGCGCACGTCGAGAAACAGGATGCCGGGGCGCAGTGCCAGCGCTTGGTCAACGGCGGCCTGTCCGTGGCCCACGGTTGCCACGATGTCGAGCTGTGGCCATTGGCGTTGCAGCTCGCTGCGCAGATGGGCGGCGAGCAGGGGCTCGTCCTCGGCGATCAGGGCGGTGGATTTCATCATCGTGTCAGGCCGTGCTGCTCAAGGGAATTCGGACGGCAGCGAGTGTGCCCGAGCCGGACGGGCCAGCGCTCAGGGTCAAGCTCGCCTGGGGACCATACAGCGTGGCCAGGCGCTGACGCACTTGCTCCAGGCCGAAGTGCGTGCCGCCCGTTGATGGCGCGTCGAGCCCGACTCCGCTGTCCAGGACTTCCAGCAGCAGATCGTTGTCGTCGCGCCGTGCTTCGATGCGCAACTGTCCTCCGTCGATGTTCGGCTCCAGACCATGTGAGATTGCGTTTTCCACCAGTGGCTGAAGCAGCAGCGTCGGCACGGCCAGCGTGCCCATGTCGGGTGGCAGCAGCAGTTCGGTCTGCAGCCGATTGCCCATGCGGATCTTCATCAACGCGAGGTAGTCGTCGAGCCGCGCGAATTCGGTCGACAGCGGGTGAAGCATGTTGCGTGAGGCGGTCAGGGTGGAGCGCAGAAATCCGATGAGGTGATCGAGCATGAGCTGCGCGCGGGGCGGGTCCATGGCAATCAGCACGCGCAGGTTGGCCAGTGTGTTGAAAAGCATGTGCGGCTCGAGCTGCGACTGCAGCAGCTTGAGCTGGTTCTCGGCGGCGTCGCGTTTGGCTTTCGAAATGAGGTCGTTCAGGCGGCGGGTGCTGTGGCGTGAGTTGAAGGCGAACGAGATGCCGAAGCCGAACACGGCCGACAGCATGATGTAGCTCAGCAACCTGCGCGGTGACTGCATCAGGGCCTCCAGCGTCGCGTGGCCGCTGTACATGTCACCCAGTTTGCTGCCGATGATGTTGCCGACGAAGATGCCGAAGACCTGCAGGCTCACGCGCCACCATCCATTGGGCCACCCCGTTTCTGAGTCCCGCGGCAAGGCGAAACGGCCCAGGTCGCAGATCAGCCAGATGCTCAGTCCGATGGCCTGGGCGTAGAAGAGCTGCGTGTGCCAGTTGCTCCAGCCCGTGCCGATCAAGGCGAGCGCGATCAGCGAGTTGAGGCAAAGCACGATCCCGCCCCGGATCAGGAAGCCGCGCAGAAAGGGTGGCTCGGTGGAGGTCATGCTGGGACGGTGCGGGAGTGACGGCGGGTCAGAGTTTAGGCGTGATGCCATGCACTCAGGCCAGGCTGAGCGGGGCCGTCTGCCGAGAACGCAGCACTTGCAGCGTGCGGGCCACGAACACCCCCGAGAATGCGCCGTACAACAGGGCGACCGTGTCGCTGAAGCTGCTCAGATGGGCCCAATCGGGGTGCATGACCAGCGACACGGCGACGGCGTAGCGCAGTGCAAAGATGGACCACATGGTGAACAAGGGCACGAGGCTGCCGGACACACCGTATACCCCGTCGGACAGCTGGCGCACCTCGCGCGGGCCGCTCAGCCACAGGATGGCCGACACCGACATCAGGCTGCCGACCATCCAGGCAAGAGCCACGTCGGCGTGAAAACCAAGTGTGCTCATGGCGCCGACGAACGAATAGATCGAAAAACCGACTGAAACCCCGATCAGGCGGCGGCGCGTCACGACAGAGTCACGGGACTGTCTCACGCCGATCAGCGTGATGATGAGGAGGATGCCCCACACCCAAAAGGGGGTGTGCAGCAGGATTTGGCGAACGACTTCGGTGAGGGGCAGGTGGCTGGGCATGGCAAGCTCCGGTGCGTTGGAATGAAGCGGACTTTGCCGCGACGCCCGGTGCGGAGCGAGGGCCGTGCGATGGAATGCGCCGGCATGGTGCGAACTGCAGCGGGCACCACGTGAACGGTGGTGGCCTGGACACCGATGAGGCTCCCCGAACTCGGGGTGGCGGCGTTCTCGGGGGGCGTCTATATTCGCTGCCGCCCCTGTCATGGAGACCCTGATGTCGTTCTGTTTTTCTCGCCGCCTTGCCACTCTCGCCCTGCGTGGGCTTCCGATGAGTCTGGCGGTGGCGGGGCTGGTGGCCTGCAGCACACCCAGCGCGCCGCCCCAGATCAAGCCATCGGTGGCCGCACCCGTGGCCGCCACGGTGAAGCCCGCGTCAGCCTTGCCCGCCGCGCCCGCTGGGCCCGTTTCTCCCGGTCTGTCAGGTCGCTTCCCCGACCCCGCAGTGGTGTACCGCACGCCCGGGCTGTCGGCCAGCCGTGCAGGCCTCACCACACAGGCCGAGCTGCAAAGCGCACTCACCGAGGTGATCCGCGCCAACCAGAACAGTGGCAACGACACCGGCCCGTTCGTTCACTTGCTGGCGCTGGGCAACTCCCAATCGGGCGCGCCCATCGAAGCGCTGTTGATCACGCGCCTCGACACGTCCAAGCCGTCGGCGGTGCTCAAGGGCGGCCGCCCCACTGTGTTCCTGTACGGGCAAGTCCATGGCGACGAGCCCGCCAGCGCCGAGGCGTTGTTGCTGCTGGCCCAGGAACTCTCGGTGGGCAAGCTGCAGCCGGTGCTCGACCGGGTCAATGTATTGATTCTTCCTCGCGCCAATCCAGACGGTGCATTCAACCAGCGGGCCGTCACGGCCAACGGTGTCGACCTCGACGTCGATCAGCTGCTGCTGAGCACCCCCGAAGCCCGCGCGCAGGCGCGACTGCTGCGTGAGTACCAGCCGGTGGTGGTGGTCGATGCGCGCGAGTACGCTGTGCAAGACCGCTTCGTCGAGAAGTTCGGTGGCGTGCAGGGCGACGACGCCTGGCTGCACTACGGCACCGCGTTCAACCAATCCGAATTCATCACGAAGGCGTCTGAAGAGTGGTTTCGCAAGCCCATGCTGGCGGCCTTGAAGGCGCAAGGACTGCGCGGCGACTGGCACCACGGCACCTCGGCTTCGGCCACAGACAAGAAGGTGTTCATGGCCGGCGTGCAACCAGACAACGCACGCAACGTGCACGGCCTTCGCAATGCGGTGAGCCTCACGATCGAAAGCCGCGGTGCGGGCTTCGGCCGGGTTCACATCCAGCGGCGCGTGCACACGCAGGTCACGCTGATGACCAGCATCCTGCAGACCGCTGCCGAACGCGCTGCCGACCTGGTCAAGCTGCGCAAGTACGTGGATGCAGTGGTCCGCTCGCAGGCCTGCAACGGCCCGATGCTGATCGACGCTGCCATGGCTTCCGGTGATCACACGCTGCAGTTGCTCGACCCCGTGAGCGGCGCCGACAAACCGGTCACGGTGAAGCGTGACACGGCGCTCAGCGTGCGAGACACACGCACCCGCGCCCGCCCTTGCGGCTACTGGCTGGCCTCTGACCAGAGTGCCGCGGTGGCACGTTTGCGTGGCCTGGGCGTTCGCGTCGAGCAACTCATCGACAGCGCCGACATCAAGGCCGAGCGCAACGGTGCACCCGCAGGCCGTGCCCCCAAGGGCAAGGGCAAGGCTGACAGCGCGAGCAGCACGGCAAAGCCGGCCAAGGCGGCGGGGAGTGAACACCCGGGCAGCTTGTTCGATGCCAACAAGGGCAGCTACTTCGTGCCGCTCAGCCAGCCGCTGGGCAACCTGGTGGCGGTGGCGCTGGAGCCCGGAAGCCATGGGTACCTGGGCAACAAGGTGATCGAATCGCCCGAGCGTGTGGCACGCATCGTGGTGCTGCCCAAGGTCAAGCGGGTTCTGGTGCCCTGATCTGTTTCGTCACGGCGAACCCCGGTGTGGGGTTCAGCCCCGCCGCGTTCGGGAGAATGCCGAGGGCTGAGCTGGGGCGCCCCCAAGCTCACGGAGCATGTCGCAGCGAGGGGCCGGCCGGTCGGCCAGCGCCTGTGCGCAATCGCTCAACACCTTGGACAGGCTGCGTTCGAGCACGCCCAGTTCAATCAGTTTGAGCCGTACGGTGTCGAGGTGGGTCTGCGCAATGTCGCAGGCCTCTTGGCTGTCGTCGCATTCGTTCTGGGCCAGTGCCACGAGCTCGCGCACCTGATCGATCGAGAAACCGAAGTCGCGAAAGCGTCGAATGAAGTTGAGCAACTGAACCTGCGTGGCGCTGTACACGCGGTGGCCGCTCGGGCGGCGGTGAGCCGGTGGCAGCAGGCCGATTTCTTCGTAGTAACGGATTGTGGGCACATTCACGCCCGTCCGCTCGGCCAAGGTGCCGATCGCCATGTCGATCGGGGTGTCGAGAACTTTCAAGGGCATCTCCTGAGGTTCTCTCGCGCGCGACCATGCCCGCGCTGCGTGTTCGTACGAGTGTCCTCGGTGTGACGGCGTGAGCGTGTGAATGTTCAATGCAAATTGCGCATCGGTACCGGCATCGACCCCACCGTATCGGTGCACGGCGGGCCGAGGCGGTGCAGGTCAGAGGCAGCCTGGCGGTTTGGTGGTGAACCAGCCTGGCCCTCCCTGGGGCTTGGTGAGTGCCACGCTGGTCCACGAGGTGAAACTCGATCCGATGTCGATGCGGTCACCGGAGGCTTGCGCACGCCAGCCGAACCAGCCCCCCGGTACCGCGCGTCCCTCAGCCAGATGCAGCACCGGAGAAGCCTTCACCTGGACGCAGGCCACGTGGCCGGTCGGGCCCGTGCCTGTGCCCGTGCGAGGGTGACGCGAAAAAAAGCTCCAGATGATGTCGGGGTAGCTCGGGCCGGCTTGCACCGCCCAGGGGCCTTCTCGGCCGTGTTGACCCCCCACCCAGTAGTGTCCGTGGTCGGTATCGTCGGCAAAACTGGTGGGGATCGGGCCGTCGTAGAACACGGTTTCGACCACACTGCGTGCGCCGCCGCTGCCGTCGATGGTGTAGACGGTGTGCTGGCAGCCATGGGCCTGGACAAAGACTGGCGTGCAAGGCGAGGCCTTGGCCCGCGCGGTGGCGGGCGTGTCATGGCCGGAGCTTCCGAAGACCTGCAGGTGGGCGTCGCGCACGAGGGCACTCGCGGCCTTGAGCACCGTGCAGTCGGCATTGTTGTTCAGCACCATCAACGGGATGGGATAGGGGTTCGCGCGTTCGCTGCGCATGTCGCTCACCACACGCGACAGCGTGTGGAACGTGGCCGAGCCCGGGCAACCCGTGAACGACACCGACACCGCATCTTCGCCATACGGCAGACCGGCGGCCGCGGCCGAGGCGGCCCAGTAGTCGTTGTGGGTCACGGCCTCCACCACGGCCATGGCCCCGCCCGATGACAAGCCGGTGATGTAGCGGCGCTTCTCGTCGACGGCATGCCGAGTCTCGACCTCCATCGCGATGCGCACCAGGTCTTCGTTTTCGCCGCGGCCTCGATGGCGCTCGCCATCCAGCCAGAAGCCCCAGCAGTTCTTGTTGCGCAGGCCGCTGTAGCTCGTGATCAGCGGGGTCACGAGAATGAACCCGTGACGGTCGGCCGCGGCCTTCAGGCCCCAATCGCGCAGCACGTCGTCGTGCGTCTGGCGGCAGCCATGCAAGGCCATCACCATGGGCAGCTTGCCTGACAGCCCGCTCGGCACATAGACCTTCACCTCGCGGTCTCGCGAGCCCTCGTGGCCCTGGGCCTTGAAGGTGAATGAGTCGGTGGTGCCCGCCTGCGCGACTGGCGATGCCAGCAAGGCCGCCAGAAGCAGCACGAAGCTGAACACCAGCCCGCGCATGCGCTCAGAGAGCATGCGGTGAGAGAGGCTGAGCATGGAGCCAATGGACAGCGGAAGGGCGAGGGTCATGCGGTTCTCCTGAATCGGGCCAGGCCCGGCTGATCACAAGACTGCAGCGGCCGCTGTTCGCGCCGCATGCCATGCAGCGCGCACCATCGCCGACGAACCCTCGCGGGTGTCACACAGGCAAGGGCTCAGCGTCGCCGCTTGGTGCCCCCGCCAAAAATACCGCCCAGCACACCGCGGATGATCTCGCGGCCCACGGTGCTGCCCATGGTTCTCACTGCCGACTTGGCCATCGATTGCGCCAAACCGTCGTGGCGGCCGCCACGCGGGCCGGTGCTGCCGAAGAGCACGTCGCTGAGGCCACCCCACAGGCCACCACCTTCGGCTTCGGCAGACCCGGCCGCC
>JBEGTX010000353.1:0-17284 GCA_041179165.1 Pseudomonadota bacterium
CGCATGGCCCAATCGCGGTTGTGGTGCCAGCGGTAGTGCATGGCCGGGATCACCAGCCACTCGTCGCCATACAACTCCAACAGCAAAGACACCAGGCGCTGAACAGCCGAGCCCGGGTAGACCGAGGGCCCCCCATGGCGCTGCTCGAACGCATCGATGATGTCGGTGCTGTCTTGCCACACCTCGTTCTCGGGTGTCACCACGACTGGAATCACCGGGAAGCCCACCAACGGCACGATCACGTCGCGGTAGGTATCGGCATCGGACAGCAGCTCGTCAAAGGCAAGCCCCTTCCAGCTCAGATAGGCGCGCACCTTGCCGGTGAAGTAGCTGAGTTCGGCACCGTAGAGGCGATAGGGAGGGGAGCTTGTCATGGGGAGCACCGCGAGAAGTGGCTCAACGTTCGGGATCGCCGCAGAAGAGGTCTGCGTCCTTGTCCACCTTCATGCGCTGGTTGACCTGGAAGATCGAGAGTTTGCCATTGGACGCCAGCACGAACAGGCGCTCTGCCCCTTTGGCAAACTTGATCTGCCAGGCGAACGAGTCGTCCGCCAAGGGAAAGGTGCCCAGCGTCACGCCGTGCATGTAGCGCGCCACCTGCACGAAGCCTTCGTTCGGGCCGGTGCTGGCCACCACCGTGCGGCCCTGGGCATCGCGCACGGCATCGAAGGCGCTGTACTCGGGCGTGACCCAACGCACCCAGGGAGCGCGACAGAACTTGCGCTTCACGAGCGGCTCCATCGTGTAGGGATGGAGCAGTGCCACACCTTCAGACAAGAGCGCGAGAAGCGCTCCGTCCGGATCTACATCGGGCACCACGCGATGGGGATTGCCCTCCTCAACGGTGAGGGGTCTGAGCTTCTTCAACGCGCCCGATGCGATCTGGTCGTAGGTCTTTTGCAGCCAGCCCATCACGATGAGCGTGCTCTTGTCGGGGCCCCACCACATGGACAGAGGACGCGCTGGATCGCTGCTGGCGGAGCCAGATTCTGTGCCTTGCAGGCGCACGGTTGCCAGTACCTTCCAGGTCTGCAGGTCGATGACAGACACCGTCTGGCTGTCCACGTTGTGCACGTAGGCGCGACGGCGATCCGGGGCGACGAGGATGTCGCGGGGGAATCGCCCCACCTTGATCGTCTTCATGATGCGTTGCGTCTTGAGGTCGATCACCGACACCGCATCGGGTTCCATCGACGACACCAGCACCAGGCCGCTCTCCGGCAGAGTCGCCATCGCCGAAGCGCCATGGCTGCGGCAGTAGAAGGTCTTCACGCAGTCGCCGAGCGGACGCCCTTCGCGGCCCGAAACCCGCATGGACACGGCCCCGTCAGCGAGCTCCAGCACCTTGAACTCGTTCAGCCGATGGTTGAGCAGGTAGAGACGCTGCTCGTCGTCGGACAGCACGAAGGCGGACGTGCCCTCCCCGACGTCGAGCACCTTGCCACGCGCCATCTCGTCGGACACCGGGGGCGGTACAGCTGCCTTCTCGTTGGCGGCCTCCTGTTCGATCTGCTGCTCGGCGCGCTCGGCCTGGCTTTTCTCGTCGGCCGCTGCGGACTCTTCCCTGAGCGCTTCGTCCTTCAACGCCTGCCTCTCGGCCGCCATGCCCCGCACCGCTTCGGCCTTGGCCCTCATCTGCGGCGTGTTGGCGGCATCGAGGCCCCAAGCCACTCCAGCAAGAAGCAAGGCCGGGGCGATGAACAGGCGGGCCCAGCGAAGCATGCCATGGCGCTGTGCATGCCAAGGGCCCATTCCGGCGCCCAGCATGAAGCCCGCCGCGAGACCACCGAGGTGCGCGGCCTGGTCGACAAAGCTCAGCACAAAGCCCAGCACCACGTTCACGCCGATCGCACCCAGCAGTTGCTTGTGGAAGGCGGCATGCTCGGCCGGCACCTCGCGGCGCAGAAGCCCTCTCAGCCAATCGGCCACGAGCGCGCCACACACTGCCATGACCGCACCCGAGGCACCCACCGACACGGTCAGCCTGCGGTGTTCTCCGCCGTAGGCCAGCGTCGAGGCCCACCATGCACTCGCCAGGCTCGCCGCAGCACCGCCGGCCAGAAAGATGAGCGCAAGACCGACCGCGCCGTAGCGCAGGCCCGCCACACGCCCGACACCCCACAGCATCAGCATGTTGGCCGCAAGGTGCACAGGACCACCGTGCACGAAGCAGCTGCTCAGCAAACGCCAGGCCTCGCCATTGAACGTGAAGGGCGCGTAGTTCCCGCCCCATCGGATCAGGTCTGCCATGCGGGGGCTTGCAGCCGGCATGCCGAGGGCGACCAGCCACAGGAAGGTGGCGACGTTGATGGCGATCAGCAAGACGACCAGCGCCGTGACGGAGAACGTTGAGGAGCGCACGGGCAAGGTCATGGAAGTGTCGGCCGCTGGGATAAGGGGTGACCGTGATCGTCACATGATCGACAGCCATTTTGCGCGATGGCGTCCACCCATCATCCGAGACGGAGCTGGGAGCCCAAGCCGAGTGGACAAAAAAAACGGACCACAAGGGTCCGGTTCTTTAGCTGTTTGGCGGAGTCGGAGGGATTCGAACCCTCGATGCAGGTTTTGCCCACATACTCCCTTAGCAGGGGAGCACCTTCGGCCACTCGGTCACGACTCCAGCAGGCAGAATTCTAACTGGTCTTTTGCCGTTTTCAGGCAGTTGGCAATTCTAAATCGAAGGCCTTGTGCAAGGCACGCACCGCCAGCTCCATGTACTTCTCGTCAATCACCACGCTGGTCTTGATTTCGCTCGTGGTGATCATCTGGATGTTGATGCTCTCTTCGCTGAGGCAACGGAACATCTTGCTGGCCACGCCCACGTGAGAACGCATGCCGATGCCGACGATGCTGACCTTGCAGATCTTCGGGTCGCCCACCACCTGTGCGGCAGCGGTCTGCTTGAGCACGGTGTTGTTGAGCAGCTCGAGCGTGCGCGTGTAATCGTTGCGGTGCACAGTGAACGAGAAGTCGGTCTTGCCGTCGTGCGACACGTTCTGGATGATCACGTCGACATCGATGTTCGCATCGGCCACGGGGCCGAGGATCTGATACGCGATGCCCGGCTTGTCGGGCACACCCATCACGGTGATCTTGGCCTCATCACGGTTGAAGGCAATGCCTGCGACAACGGCTTGTTCCATTTTTTCGTCTTCCTCAAAAGTGATCAGGGTGCCTGAGCTGGCTTCTTCGTCGATGTTGATGTCCCACGGGGTGAAGCTGGACAGCACGCGCAGGGGCACGCGGTACTTGCCGGCGAACTCCACCGAACGGATTTGCAGGACCTTGGAGCCGAGACTCGCCATCTCTAGCATTTCTTCGAAGCTGACGGTGCTCAGTCGGCGGGCTTCGGGAACGATGCGCGGGTCGGTCGTGTAGACGCCGTCGACGTCGGTGTAGATGAGGCACTCGTGGGCCTTCATGGCCGCCGCCACGGCCACGGCCGAGGTGTCGGAGCCGCCACGGCCGAGCGTGGTGATGTTGCCTTCGGGGTCCACGCCCTGGAAGCCCGCGATGATCACGACCTTGCCTGCAGCAAGGTCGGCGCGCACGCGCGTGTCGTCGATGCTCTGGATGCGGGCTTTGGTGTACGAGGTGTCGGTCTTGAGCGGCACTTGCCAGCCCGCGTAGCTGACCGACTGCATGCCTTCGGCCTGCAGTGCAATGGCCAGCAGGCCGACAGAGACCTGCTCGCCGGTGGAGGCGATCATGTCGAGCTCACGCGAGAGTTCGGCGCTCGACGAGGCCGGCGAGAGTTCCTTCGCCAGACCGAGCAGGCGGTTGGTCTCGCCGCTCATGGCCGAAGGCACCACCACCATCTGGTGACCGGCACGCGCCCATTTGGCAACGCGCTTGGCGACGTTTCGAATGCGCTCCGTGGAGCCCATGGAGGTGCCGCCGTATTTGTGAACGATGAGTGCCATGAACGGTGTTCGCAGAAAAAGGATGAGAGGCGACGGAGAGAGCAACGGGCGAAATGCCGGCACAGTCCCATGCAGGCGGCGCGCGGCAGAACCCGGGATTTTAACCGCTGCGCGCGGGTTCAGGCGAGCGGCGTGTCGGTCGTTGTTGGCGCCCAGGCCAAACAGAGCTGCGGCTGCCCCGGCAAAGCGAAGATGCGAACGTCCATGCCGAGGCCCGGCACGAACATCAATTGCCCCCCGCTGAAGACCAGCGGACCGTCGCGCTCCCACGTGGAGAGGCCTGCGGCCTGGAACTGTTTCTTGAGGCTGCGCGCGGGCCGGCCGAGCTCGGCCTGGAACTGCTCTCCCCCGCTGCGCCGGCGCAACTCAAGATGCGACAGCCACGCCAGCGGCGTCCCTCCTTCTTGCACGCGGCGGGCCACGATCACCCCGCCCCACCCCGGCAACTTGTAGCGCCCGGCCCTCGTGATGCAGAGCGAGGTCTCCGGCGCGACGGCCGGCGCTGCGGCAGGCTTGTCGGCCTGGCAGCTCAACACACCGCGATGTCGCCGCAAGGTGAACGCGCCGCACGGCCAACGTGCACTGCCCACGGCATCGAGTTCGCTCAGCAATCGGATGGTGAGCGAGGCCGGTGCGACGACACCCGTGTGCAGCCGCAGCCAAGCCCGCAAGGCATTGCTGCGACGCGGTGCGCTGAGCTGGCGCCACAGCGTGAGCCGCAGTCCGTCTTCAGTGCTGCAGTGGGCGAGGTCGAGTGCGGCGAGTTCTTGCAGGCAGCTCGTGGCCTCCTGGGCCCAGCCCGCCGCGGCCGCCAGCGCCGCCTCGGCCTGCGCGAAGGTGTCGGTCAATGCGGGCCAGACGGCCAGGCGCAAGCGGTTGCGGGCAAAGCGGGGGTCGGCGTTGCTGTCGTCCTCCACATGGCTCAAGGCATGGGTGCGGATGTAGAGCTCGATGGTCTCGCGCGGCTGGTCAAGCCAGGGCCTCAGCCAAGTGATGCCTTCACGCTTGGCCTCACGCGGCATGCCGGACAAACCAGCCACGCCGGCACCCCGCAGCGCCTGCAGCAGCAAGGTCTCGGCCTGGTCGCGCCGGTGGTGCGCAAGCAGCACCAGCGTGGCTCCAGCTTCAAGCGCCATCTGGCGCAACGCGCGGTAGCGGCCTTCGCGCGCCCAGGCTTCGATGCTGTCGCCCGGCGCGGGCTGGCCTTCGAGGTGGCGGTGCATCAGGCGCACCGGCAAGCCGGCCGCGGCCCAGCCCGTGCATTGCGCCTGAGCATGGGCGAGCCAGGCATCGGCCTGGGGGCTCAATCCGTGATGAACATGGAGGGCCACCACCCGCGCGCCATCGAGGGCGGCTTGTCTGGCAGTGGCATGCAGCAAGGCGGTGGAGTCACGCCCTGCGCTGTAGGCCACGGCCACGCACGGTGCGCTCATGGCCTTGAGCCCTCATCGACCGCGGGTCAGCGGTCTTTGGTGTCGGTGAAACGGCCGTAGGCCTGCAGGCGCTCGTAGCGGCGCTCCAGCAGTTCCTTGGGCTTGAGGTCGGAGACCTGGCGCAGCGCGTCGTTGAGCGCGCGCTTGAGATAGGCCGACATCTGCTTGGGGTCGCGGTGTGCGCCACCCACGGGCTCGTTGACGATCTTGTCGACCATGCCGAGCGCCTTGAGGCGGTGGGCCGTGATGCCCAGGGCCTCGGCGGCATCGGACGAACGCTCGGACGTCTTCCACAAGATGGAGGCGCAGCCTTCGGGCGATATGACCGAGTACACCGAGTACTGCAGCATCAGCAGCTGGTCGCCTACGCTGATGGCGAGTGCGCCGCCGGAGCCGCCTTCACCGATGATGGTGCAGATGATGGGCACTTCGAGCTGCGCCATCTCGAAGATGTTGCGCCCGATGGCCTCGGACTGGCCGCGCTCTTCAGCGCCGATGCCGGGATAGGCGCCGGGGGTGTCGACCAGCGTGAACACAGGCAGGCCGAATTTCTCGGCCGTTTTCATGAGGCGCAAGGCCTTGCGGTAGCCCTCAGGGCGGGACATGCCGAAGTTGCGCGACGCGCGCTCTTTGGTGTCACGGCCCTTCTGGTGGCCGATGACCATGCAGGCCTGGCCGTTGAAGCGCGCGAGGCCGCCGACGATGGATTGGTCGTCAGCGAAATGGCGGTCGCCCTTCATCTCCTGGAAATCGGTGAAGATTTCGCTGATGTAGTCGAGCGTGTACGGACGCTGCGCATGGCGGGCGATCTGGGTGACCTGCCAGGGCGTGAGGTTCGAGTAGATGTCTTTGGTGAGCTGCTGGCTTTTCTGGCCGAGCCGCGAGATCTCGTCGGAGATGTCGACGGCCGACTCGCTTTGCACGTAACGCAGTTCTTCGATCTTCGTCTCGAGTTCGGCGATCGGTTGCTCGAAATCTAGGAAGTGACGTTTGCTCATCAGGCGTGGGTCCTGGGTCTGACTGAAAAGGACCTGGTTGCTGCACCAGGCGCCATGGGGTTTCACCGCGACGCGGGGGGCCTCAATCGCTGCTTTGCAGGGTGTCGAGACTGCGCCAAATGTACCACGTGGCCACCGAGCGATAGGGGGCCCAGGCGTCACCCACCTCTCGGGCCTCGGCCCTGGAAACGGGCTCGCCGCTGAAGTAGTTGACGCTGATGCCTTTGATGAGCCCGAGGTCGTCGAGCGGCAGCACGTTGGGGCGCATCAGGTGGAAGATGAGGAACATCTCGGCCGTCCAGCGGCCGATGCCTCGAATGGCCACCAGCTCGTCGATGATGGCTTCGTCATCCATCTGCTGCCATTGGTTCACATGAACCGCACCGCTCTGGAAATGCTGGGCCAGGTCGAGGACGTAGTCGACCTTGCGCGCCGACAGGCCGGCCTCCCTGATGCGCGCGGGTTCGAGGGCCAGCACCGCGGCGGCAGACACCCGCATCGGCTCACCCTGGGTGGCGACGACAAAGCGCTCCCACACGGTTTGAGCGGCCTTCATGCTGATCTGCTGACCGATGATGGAGCGGGCCAGTGTGGTGAAGGCGTCGCCCCGGCTTTGCAGGCGCCCTTCCCCGCACAGCGGGATCAGCTTGCGCATCACGCGGTCGCGTTTGGACAGGTGCCTGCAGGCCTCGTCCCAGAACTGGGGCGTGACTTCGGTGGCGGCGGCTTGCGTCTGTTGGCGTGACGGCACGTCAGGCTTTCATCCAGGTGGTGCCTTGCGGGGAGTCTTGCAGGACCACACCGAGGTCGAGCAGCTCCTTGCGGATGCTGTCGGCCAGCGCGAAGTTGCGCGCACGCTTGGCTTCGGCCCGGTCTTCGATGCGGGCCAGCACCATGGCCTCGTCGACCGTGTTGCCGCCCTGCAGATAGGCGCGGGGCGCCTGTTGCAGCAGGCCGAGCGTGGCACCCAAGGCCTTCAGCAGGTTGGCATTGGCGGTGTCGCTGTCACGGTTGATGCCGCTGGCGAGTTCGAACAGCACGGCCACGGCTTCGGGCGTGTTGAAGTCGTCGTTCATGGCCGTGCGGAAACGCGCGGCCAACGGATGGGTCCAGTCGACATCCACGGTTTGAGCGGGCGTGTGGTCGAGTGCGGTGTAGAGGCGGCGCAGGGCAGAGCGAGCGTCGTCGAGGTGGACGTCGCTGAAGTTGAACGCGCTGCGGTAGTGCGTGCGCAGCATGAAGAAGCGCATGGTTTCGCCGTCGTAGCGCGCCAGCACCTCGCGGATGGTGAAGAAGTTGCCCAGCGACTTGGACATCTTCTCGTTGTCCACGTTCACGAAGCCGTTGTGCATCCACACGTTGGCGAGCGGCTTGCCGCTGGCGCCTTCGCTCTGGGCGATTTCGTTTTCGTGGTGCGGGAACTGCAGGTCGGCGCCGCCCCCGTGGATGTCGAACTGCTCACCCAACAGCGCGCAGGCCATGGCCGAGCACTCGATGTGCCAGCCCGGGCGGCCGGCGCCGAAATCGCTGGCCCATTGGGCATCGGCAGGCTCGGCGGGCTTGGCCGACTTCCACAGCACGAAGTCGAGCGGGTCGTGTTTGCCGTCGAGCACGGCCACGCGCTCACCGGCGCGCAGCTGGTCGAGCGACTTGCCCGACAGCTTGCCGTAGCCCTCGAACTTGCGCACGGCGTAGTTCACGTCGCCGCCAGGCACGCGGTAGGCCAGGCCCTTGCTCTCGAGCGTGCTGATCATGCCGAGCATCTGCGGCACGTATTGCGTGGCGCGGGGCTCGTGGGTGGGCGGCTCGATGCCGAGTGCCGCGATGTCGGTGTGCATGATCGCCGTCATCTCGTCGGTGAGCTGACGGATGGGGATGTTGCGCTCGAGTGCGCGCTTGATGATCTTGTCGTCGATGTCGGTGATGTTGCGCACGTAAGTCACGCGGTAGCCAGACACACGCAGCCAGCGCGCGACCACATCGAAGGCCATCATCATGCGGGCATGACCCACATGGCAGAGGTCATAGATGGTCATGCCGCACACGTACATGCGCACATGGTTGGGCTCGATGGGGGTGAAGACCTCGGTCTGTCGGCTCAGGGTGTTGTAGATGCGCAGGCTCATCGGCAGATCGGTGTGGTCAAACAGACGCGAAAACAGGAACAGAGGCGAAAACAGACGCTGAGAACAGAAAACCAGCAGGCGGGACGCAGCCGGATTCTCCAGGGCGCCGTGGCAGCAGGCGGGCTGCGTGCAGGATGGACATTGTGAAGCAGGCGGCCGTGGGCGCTGCGATACAATTTTGCCAGTATAGCGTTACGCTACTTGGCGTCTGCGTGCCCTGCGTGCGACCATACCGCCCCTTCCAAGCCTCTTCAGGATGTTGATGATTCGACTTCGACCACCGCTCGCGGTTCTGGCTGCCGCCAGCCTGATGCTGTTTGCAAGCGCTTCGCGCGCTGACGACTATGCCGACATCGACCGCCTGTTCGGCGCGGGACAGCTGAGCGAGGCGCTGCAAAAGGCCGACCAAAGCCTCAGCACCAATCCGAAAGATGCGCGGCTGCGCTTCCTGCGGGGCCTGCTGTTGTCGGAGATGGGCAAGACGCCCGAAGCCATCGAGCAGTTCGTGAAGCTCAGTGCCGACCACCCTCACCTGCCGGAGCCTTACAACAACCTGGCCGTGTTGTACGGCAAGCAAGGCCAGTACGACCAGGCCCGCCGCTCGCTCGAGGCAGCCATCCGCACCAACCCCAGCTACGCCACCGCGTACGAGAACCTGGGCGACGTGTACGCCAAGCTGGCGAGCCAGGCCTATTCCAAAGCCTTGCAGATCGACGGCAGCAACCAGAAGGTGACGCCCAAGCTCGCCATGATCCGCGAGCTGTTCAGCCCAGCCGGTGCTGCACGCACGGTGGCCACGGCGGCACCCGCCGCGCCCCGCCCCACCGCAGCTCCACCTGCAGCATCCCCGCCTCCGGTGGCTGCCACAACGGTGGCGCCTGCTGCCAAGCCAGCACCGGCACCTGCCGCGGCTGCATCCGCCAAGCCTGTGCCCGTGCCGCCGGTGACAGCCACCAAGCCTGCGCCAGCGCCAGCTGCGGTCGACACCGCTGGTCCGCAGAATGCCGTGAGCGCGTGGGCCGCCGCCTGGAGCCGCAAAGACGTGCCCGGCTACATCGCCGCCTACACCCGAGACTACCCCTCCGGCAAGAACCGCAAGGCCTGGGAGAGCGAGCGCCGCGCGCGCATCGTCGGCAAGAAGAACATCAGCGTCACGCTGAACGACTTCCGGGTCGATGTGAAGGGCGACAAGGCGGTGGTCGAGTTCCAGCAGCACTACAGTGCCGACACGCTGAAGGTCTCCGGACGCAAGCGCCTCGATCTCATTCGAGTGGGCGGCCAGTGGTTGATCCAGAAGGAAAGCACGGGTTCGTGACCGTCTCCCGGAGACCGCGCCTGGTGCGCTGGCTGCAGCTCAAAGCAGCTGCCTTGAGCCTTCTTGGCTGCGTCACCGTGTGGGCGCAGCCTCCCTCGCCACGCCAGCCTGCCCCCACCGTGCCCGTGCGGTCGACCGCTGTTGCGGCCGCGGCCGTGTCGGCTTCGCCCGAAGCGCGGCTGATCGACATCTACCGCCTCATTCGCGCCGGTGACGGCCGCACGGCACTCGCGCGCGCCGAAGCGCTCACCCGCGAGGTGCCGAACTTTCAGCTGGCGCAACTCGTGTATGGCGACCTGCTGCTCTCGCGCCTGGGTCGCCTCAACGTGCTGGGCGATGCGCCGCCCGAGCTCGCCAACCTGTCGCCCGAGCAACTGGCGCAGCTCCGCCGCGAAGCGCTGGTTCGCCTGTCGGCCATCTCGGAGCGCCCGCCGGCCAACGCCTTGCCACGGGAATTCGTGGAGCTGCCCCAGAGCACCGCGCATGCCATCGCTGTTGATGCGAGCCGCTCGCGCCTGTACCTGTTCGAGAACAGCCCGCAAGGCATGAAGCTCGTGGCCGACCACTACGTGTCGGTGGGCCGCTCCGGGGTGGGCAAGAAAGTTCAGGGCGATCAACGCACGCCGCTCGGGGTGTACTTCATCACCAGCCGGCTCGATGCCGCACAGCTGCAGCCGTTCTACGGCACGGGTGCCCTCACGCTCAACTACCCGAACGAGTTCGATCGCCGCCAGGGCAAGACGGGACACGGCATCTGGCTGCACGGTGTGCCACCGCAGAACTTCGCCCGCAGCCCGCAAAGTACCGATGGCTGCGTGGTCCTGGCCAACGAGGACATGCGCGGCCTGCTGCGCATGGTGTCGCCACGCACGACGCCGGTGGTCATCACCTCGCGCATCGACTGGGTCTCCCCCGTTGACCTTGAAGACGCGCGCGCCGATGCCCGCTCTCTGGTGGAGCGCTGGCGACAAGCACGTTCACGCGGTGACCTGCAGCAGACGCTCTCGTTCTACTCGGCACAATTCGCCAACGGCAGCGTCGACCGCATCGAGTGGGCCAAACAAGTGGAGCGCGACCTGCGCGCCGCGGGTGGACGCGAGTCCGAAATCAAGCAGCTTTCCATCCTGACATGGCGCGAAAAAAGCGAGGTCATGGTCGTGACCTTCGGCCTCGTGGTCAAAGGCCAGCGCACTGGTCAGGTCAAGCGCCAGTACTGGGGCAAGGAAAGTGGACAATGGAAGATATTCTTTGAAGGAGTGATTGGATGAACGCACGTTTCAATTGGCACCACATGGTCCTCGCCGCCTGCATCGGCCTGGGCAGCACCGTGGCCGCCCACGCCCAGAAGGTCAAGCTCAGCACCACGGCCGGCGACATCGTTGTCCAGCTCGATGCTGAAAAAGCCCCGAAGACCGTGGCCAACTTCCTGCAGTACGTGAAAGAGGGCCAGTACACCGACACCGTGTTCCACCGTGTCATCGGCACCTTCATGATCCAGGGCGGCGGCATGACGGCCGACCTGACCGAGAAGCCCACGCGCGCGCCCATCCCGCTCGAGAGCGGCAACGGCCTCAAGAACGACCGCGGCACCATTGCCATGGCCCGCACCAACGTGCCCAACTCGGCCACCGCCCAGTTCTTCATCAACGTCGGTGACAACGCCCCGCTGAACGCCTCCCAACCAGGCGTCGACGGGTACGCGGTGTTCGGCAAGGTGGTCTCGGGCATGGACGTGGTCGACAAGATCCGCGCGGTGAAAACCACCCGCAAGGGCCATCACGGCGACGTGCCGGTCGAACCCATCACCATCAAAAAAGCCACGCTGGAGAAATGACATGGCCCAACACGTAGAACTGCAAACCAACCACGGTGTGATCCGCATCGAACTCGACGACGTCAAGGCGCCCGAGTCGGTGAAGAACTTCCTCTCGTATGTCGCCAAGGGCCACTACGACGGCACGGTTTTTCACCGCGTCATCAAGGGCTTCATGGTCCAGGGCGGAGGCTTCGAACCCGGTATGAAGCAAAAGCCGACCGACGCGACCATCCGCAACGAAGCCAACAATGGACTGAAGAACGCGCACTACACGCTGGCCATGGCCCGCACCAGTGAGCCCCATTCGGCCACGGCCCAGTTCTTCATCAACACCACCAACAACGAGTTCCTGAACTTCAAGTCGGAAAGCTCATCGGGTTGGGGCTATGCCGTGTTCGGCAAGGTGGTTGACGGCACCGACGTGGTCGATGCCATCGAACGTGTCAAGACCGCCTCCAAGGGCGGCCACGGCGACGTGCCTCTGGAAGACGTGGTCATCCAGTCGGCCAAGGCAGTCTGAGCATGGCGGGCGGTCGCTCGGCAACGACGGCCGCTGCGCCTCCCCTGCTCACGGCCCTCCCCGGCACGCCAGCTCCTGGCGTGCCGGGGATGTTTCTGATGACGGCGCTGCCCCATTGGCGCGCCATCGATTTCATATCCGACCTTCATCTCGGTGCCGACACCCCGCGCACCTTCGAGACCTGGGCCGCCTACATGCGCAACACCACGGCCGATGCCGTGCTGCTGCTGGGCGACTGGGTCGAGGCCTGGGTGGGCGATGACAGCCGCTTCGAAGGCTTCGAGGCGCAATGCGCCGAGGTGCTCACCGAGTGCGCCCGCCACCGCACCGTGGGCTTCATGGTCGGCAACCGCGACTTCCTGATCGGCGCCGACTTGCTCGACGCCTGCGGCGTGATCCCCCTGCCCGACCCCACGCGGGTCGATGCCTTTGGCGAACGGCTGCTGCTCACGCACGGCGACGAACTGTGCCTCTCCGACACCGACTACCAGCGCTACCGCGCACAGGTGCGCCATCCCGATTTCCAGCGCCAGTTTCTAGAGCTGCCCATGGCCGCGCGACGGCAGGTCGTGCGCCAGGTGCGACAACAAAGCGAAATGCGCAAGGGCGGTGGCAACGCCCCCTCCGACTGGGCCGATGTG
The DNA here is from genome assembly GCA_041179165.1 of Pseudomonadota bacterium. Taxonomy (GTDB): domain Bacteria; phylum Pseudomonadota; class Gammaproteobacteria; order Burkholderiales; family Burkholderiaceae_C; genus Rhizobacter. The sequence continues at coordinate 12,776 of JBEGTX010000353.1, forward strand.
GACCCCACCGCGGCCGTGGCCTGGATGGCGCACGCCGACACACCCGCCATGATCCACGGCCACACCCACCGCCCAGCCACTGAAACGCTGGCCCCGGGCCGGGTGCGGCATGTGCTCTCCGATTGGGACCTCGACCACGCACCACACCGTGCAGAAGTGTTCCGATGGACCGCGGAGGGCTTGGCTCGCTTGTCACCCACCGACGCGGCCGTGCCGACAGCGTCGGCCGCCTGATTCCCCATGGCCTCGTGGTGGACGTCGCTGCGGCGGTGGCGGGAACAGCGCACACTCGAGCAGCGCGCCATTCCCGATGCCTTGTGGCAACTCACCCTCGACCGCTTCCCCTTTCTGGCAAAGCGATCCGCAGATGATGTTTCTCGCCTGCGCGAACTGAGCACCCTGTTCCTGGCGCGCAAGGAGTTCAGCGGCGCCCACGGCCTGCAGGTCACCGATGACATGGCTGTTGCCATCGCAGCCCAGGCCTGCCTGCCCATCCTTCACCTCGGGCTCGACTGGTACGAGGGCTTTGTCGGCATCGTCGTCCATCCCGGCGAAATGCGCGCCCGCCGCGAGGTGATGGACGAAGACGGCGTGGTGCATCACTACAACGAAGACCTCGTCGGCGAGGCCGTGGGCGGAGGACCCGTCACCCTGTCATGGGCCGATGTTCACGACGCGGCGAACGGCGCCGAGTGGGGCTACAACGTCGTCATTCACGAGTTTGCGCATGTGCTCGACATGCGCAACGGTGAGCCCGACGGCATGCCGCTCCTGCCCACGCGCGATTGGCGTGAAGAATGGGAGGCCGTGTTCTCGAAAGCCTTCAACGACTTTGCCGACCTGGTGGAAGCGGGTGAGGACACCTACTTCGACCCCTATGCAGCAGAAGCCCCGGAAGAGTTCTTCGCCGTGATGACCGAGGCCTTCTTTGTGGCGCCGCAAGACCTGCGTCTAGAGCATCCGGAGGTCTACCAGCAGCTGGCCAGATTCTTCGAGCAGGACCCTGCGGCCCCAGATCCAGTGGGCTGAAGCGGCGGCCTTCACCGAGCCGCAGGCTGGCGGCCAGAAGATGGCAACCACAGGATCGCAACAACAGGACCGCAAACGCAAGATCGCAGCCACAGGATCGCAACAAGAAACAGATCAGGGGCCCGAAGGCCCCTGATCGATACAGCTGCGAAAGGCCGACACGCGGCCCCCGAAGACTCAGGCCGTCGCCGGCTCGGCCTTCGGCTTATCGCTCTTTTTCGGCGGCTGGATGTCGAGGATGGTCTTGCCCTCAGCATCGATGTCAACCGTCAGGCGGCCGCCATCGACCAGGCTGCCGAACAGCAGCTCGTCGGCCAGTGCACGACGGATCGTATCCTGGATGAGCCGCTGCATCGGGCGTGCGCCCATGAGAGGATCGAAGCCCTTCTTGGCCAGGTGCTTGCGCAGCGCATCGGTGAAAGTGGCTTCGACCTTTTTCTCCGACAGCTGGCCTTCGAGCTGCAGCAGGAACTTGTCGACCACCCGCATGATGATGTCTTCGTTGAGCGCCCTGAAGCTCACCGTGGCATCGAGGCGGTTGCGGAACTCCGGCGTGAACAAGCGCTTGATGTCCGCCATTTCGTCACCTTGCTCGCGGGCATTGGTGAAGCCGATGGTGGCCTTGTTCATGGTCTCGGCACCCGCGTTTGTCGTCATGATGATGATGACGTTGCGGAAGTCGGCCTTGCGCCCGTTGTTGTCGGTGAGTGACCCGTGGTCCATGACCTGCAGCAACACGTTGAAGACATCAGGGTGCGCCTTCTCGATTTCATCGAGCAACAGCACCGCATGCGGCTTCTTGGTGACGGCCTCGGTCAGCAGGCCACCCTGGTCGAAACCGACATAGCCCGGAGGCGCGCCGATGAGGCGGCTCACGGCATGGCGCTCCATGTACTCGCTCATGTCGAAACGCACGAGCTCGATGCCGAGAATGAACGCCAGCTGCTTGGCCACTTCGGTCTTGCCCACGCCCGTGGGACCGCTGAACAAGAACGAGCCGATCGGCTTGTCGGGCTTGCCCAGGCCTGAACGCGCCATCTTGATGGCAGCGGCCAGGGCCTCGATGGCCGGCTCTTGGCCGAACACCACGCTGTTCAAGTCGCGGTCGAGCGTCTTGAGTTTGGAGCGGTCGTCGCTGGACACGCTCGCGGGCGGGATGCGCGCGATCTTGGCCACGATGTCTTCGACCTCGTTGCGTGTGATGGTTTTCTTCTGCTTGCTCTTGGGCAGAATACGCTGGGCCGCACCGGCCTCGTCGATGACGTCGATGGCCTTGTCGGGCAGGTGACGGTCATTGATGAACTTGGCAGACAACTCGGCCGCGGCTTGCAAGGCACCCAACGCGTACTTCACGCTGTGGTGCTCTTCGAAACGCGACTTCAGGCCCTTCAAGATCTCGACCGTTTGTTCGACCGACGGCTCGAGCACATCGACCTTCTGGAAACGGCGCGACAGCGCGGCGTCTTTTTCGAAGATGCCACGGTACTCGGTGAACGTGGTGGCGCCAATGCACTTCATGGCGCCCGAGCTCAGGGCCGGCTTGAGCAGGTTGCTGGCATCGAGCGTGCCGCCCGAGGCTGCGCCCGCACCGATGAGGGTGTGGATTTCATCGATGAAAAGTACCGAGCTGGGCTGGTCTTTGAGGTGCTTGAGCACGCTCTTCAGGCGCTGCTCGAAGTCACCGCGGTACTTGGTGCCAGCGAGCAAGGCGCCCATGTCGAGCGAGTACACGATGGCGTCGGCCAGGATTTCCGGCACGTCGTTTTGCGTGATGCGCCAGGCCAGACCCTCGGCGATCGCGGTCTTGCCCACGCCGGCCTCGCCCACGAGCAGCGGGTTGTTCTTGCGGCGGCGGCAGAGGATCTGGATGACACGTTCGACTTCGGAATCGCGCCCGATGAGGGGGTCGATCTTGCCGTCGCGGGCCAACTGGTTGAGATTGGTCGTGAACTGATCGAGTGGCGAGCCCTTGGCTTCGGCCTCTTCCTTCTCGCCCTCGGGGCCCGAGGCCTCGTTGGACTTCGGGGTTTCAGGCGGGTCGGACTTCTTGATGCCATGGGCAATGAAGTTCACGACATCGAGACGCGTGACGCCCTGCTGGTGCAGGTAGTACACGGCGTGTGAATCTTTCTCGCCGAAGATCGCCACGAGCACGTTGGCACCCGTGACTTCCTTCTTGCCGCTGCCGGTGGACTGTACATGCATGATGGCGCGCTGGATCACACGCTGGAAGCCGAGTGTCGGCTGCGTGTCGACCTCGTCGGCCCCGCCCACCGTGGGCGTGTTTTCCTTGATGAACTGGGCAAGACTCTTGCGGAGTTCGTCGATGCTGGCCGAGCAGGCGCGCAGCACTTCGGCTGCGGAGGGGTTGTCGAGCAGCGCCATCAGCAGGTGTTCTACCGTGATGAACTCGTGGCGCTGCTGACGCGCCTCCACGAACGCCATGTGCAGGCTGACTTCAAGTTCTTGCGCGATCATGCGGCCTCCATAATGCATTGCAGAGGGTGTCCGCCGCGCCGTGCGGCTGTCGACACCAGTTCGACTTTCGTGGCTGCCACGTCTTTCGTGTACACGCCGCAAACGCCTCGTCCTTCCTTGTGGACTTTGAGCATGATCTGAGTTGCAGTGTCCAGATCTCGTTTGAAATATTCCTGCAGGATCATGACCACGAACTCCATAGGGGTGTAGTCGTCATTGAGCAGAACGACTTGGTACATGGGCGGCGGTTCGACCTTGGCCGTTTGCCGCTCGGCCACGACCGCGCCCTGCCCGTCGTCGGGTTTGGGGAGCTTGGGGCTCTCGGGTGGGATGGGTTTGTCCTCAGGCATGGATTCATTCTATCGACTTGGCCGTTCGCCATTCTCTGTGGTGGATATTGCACCAGCCTGGGAAAAATCAATGCATGAAATGGGCCGCTCTCCGCCTTTTATTTCAAGACCGAACGTCGCAGCCCCTGTCATCGGACCTGCCAGAAAGTCGGCGCGCGGTCTACCCCCCCAACTTGGAACTCCTGTCAGTGTGTGGTATTGACAAGCAGATCGCCGCAGACTGAGAATTTGTTCACAAAACAGGGAGCAGGAGAACTCAAATGACAATCGGTACTGTGAAGTGGTTCAACGACGCCAAGGGCTTCGGTTTCATCGAGCCGCAAGAAGGCGGTGAAGACGTGTTCGCCCATTTTTCGGCCATCCAGATGGAGGGCTTTCGCACGCTCCAGCAGGGCGAGCAGGTGGACTACGAACTCGTGCAAGGCCCCAAAGGACGGCTGGCGCAAAACATTCGCCCTAGCGCGGTTGCAACGGACCACCAGGACGCGCTTGAAACCCAGCAAGAGAAGTACGCCGACCACGCCTGAGCGTCCCTAGGAGCCTGTCGGACTTGGAACGTCGAAAGCGAAAATCGGCCCCAGCGAGGACAGTTTTTGCCGGATTTGCAGGCCCATAGCCCCGCTATGGGACAAAAAGACGGTGAAAAATGGAC
>JBEGTX010000354.1:0-10999 GCA_041179165.1 Pseudomonadota bacterium
GCAGGAACAACGCCTCGTCAACGACCTGCGCGCGGCCATGGACATGATCACGCGCGACCTGCGGCGGGCCGCACACTGGCAGGCCGCCGAGGCCGGCGTGTGGACACCCGCCGCCTCGGCCGTGCCGCGCAACCCGCACGGCGTGAGCTTCAGCGCCACCCCCTACAGCCACATCGACTTCAGCTACTCGGGCGACATGAGCGCGGCCGACCGAGTGGCCTCCAACGAGCAGTACGGCTACCGGCTTCGCGACGGCGTTCTGCAGGTGCATGTGGGCGCGGCCGGCTGGCAGGCCGTCACCGACCCGGCCGCACTCACTGTGACGGCATTGCACATCGAGCCGCAGGCCCAGGCGCAAGAGCTCGCGTCCCTTTGCAGCCAGCCCTGTGTGGCAACAACGCAAGCCAGCGCGCCCACCTGCCCACCCCAGGTCCACACCATCGAAGTCGACGTGTTCCTGAGCGCACGCGCCGCTCAGACGCCGCAGCTGCAAAGCCAGCTTCGCTCGCGGGTTCGCTTGCGCAATGACCGCGTGACCGGTGAGTGCGCACCATGAACCTCGCGTCGCTGAAACCACGTGCTGCCTTGCGCTCCGGCGCTGGCCGACAGCCTCGTCGCCCGGGCCACAGCACCGGTGGTGCCACCTTGCTGGTCGTGGGCGGCCTCGCACTGGTGTTGATGAGCCTGGCCGCGTTCTCACAGCGCCACCTTCTGAGCGGGTTGCAGCTGTCCGACACCCACACCCGCACGGCCAAGGCCTTCGAAGCCGCGCAGGCGGGCATCGATTGGGCCCTCGTCCGCCTCAACCACCGCGGCGCTGTGGACGCGCACTGCCGGCCGTCATCGTCGCCCGAGGCTCCGAGCTTTGCCGACCGTTTGCTGCAGCCGCGCTCCACATCGCCAGTCGGCGGCGCGCCTCCGTTGCCACGGGCGGGTGCGCGTTGCGTCGCTTCTGCCGAACCATGGCCATGCGAGTGCGGCCCGCCGGGGCGCACGGTCGACACACCCCCTGCGACGAGGCAGGGGGCAGAGCCCGCGCATTTCAACGTGCAGTTGCTGTCCTCCGCCCACGGCAACCCCGACCGGCTGCAACTCGTGTCCTACGGGTGCCAAGGCAGCACGCCGCCCTGTCACGACGACAACGCCGCGTCCTCCAACTCCAACCGCGAGGCCGTGTCGCGGCTGCAGGTCACGCTGGCACGGATGCCTGCGCTGGCCCAGGCCCCGGTGGCCGCGCTCACGGTCCGCGGGGCGCTCACACTGGGTGGCAGCCCCTGGCGCATCGACAACGAACAGGGTCTGGCCGTGCACACCGGAGGCGCGGTGTCGGCCACGGCCCTGACCGCTCGGGGTGCGCCGGGCTCACCTGCCAGTTCAGCCCAATGGCACGATGCCTCGCTGGGGCAGCAGCCCGCGGACGTGGCCTTCGCCAGCATGCTGCGAGTGCCACGCGCCACCTGGCCGCAGTTGCCCAGCGTGCGGCGGGTGGCATGCCGCTCAGCTTGTGACAGCGCACTGAGAGAGGCCATGGCCCCCGATGCTGTGGCGACACTGCTGTGGCTCGACGGGGGGCTGCACGTCGACCGCCCATTGACCTTGGGCACGCCCGCGCGTCCTGTGGTGCTCGTGTCCGACGGCCCGGTGGTGCTGCGGGCCTCGCTGGTGGTCCACGGGATGGTCTATGCGCTCTCACCCGACTGGTCGGCCGTTGCGGGTTCCGTCGTGCATGGCGCGGTGGTGGCCGAAGGCTCGCTTCGGGGACAAGGCGTGCAACAGGTGCGCTACGACAGCGCGGTGCTGAGTCGGCTGCAGACCGAAGACGGCACCTGGCTTCGCGTGGCCGGCAGCTGGAAGGACTTCTGAGCCATGGGCCACCGCGGTTTGACACCGCCCCCGCCCACACGGCGTCGAGGCTCGTCGCCTGGGATCGCCTTCGTTCGCAAGCAACGAGGCGCAGGCCTGCTCGAGGTGCTGATCGCGCTGCTGGTTCTTTCCATGTCGCTGATGGCCACCGCGCGCCTGGTTGCCGACCTGCACCTCGCACACGACAGCGCGCGACAGCACAGCGAGGCGGTGCGCCGAGCGCAACACCTGCTCGAAACACAGCGGGGCGCGCCGCCCTCCCAGGAGCTTGCCTCGACGGCGGCCTCATCTGCGCCCTTGCCCTTGCCCGGCAGGAACGCCGACACGTTCGCGGTTCATCACCACAGACGCCCAGACCCAGCCTCCCCGTCGCTGCAGTGGCACCGCATCGACGTCGGCTGGACCGACCGCAGTGGGCAGGCTCAGCGGCTGAGCCTGCCGTCGGCTGTCGGCGCTGACAAGCCAGAGGCCTCGGCCGCCCTGGCCTTCGCCCCGCCCCTTTCGTCCGTCGCCCACCCGCTCGGGCGACACATCGGCATTCCCCGGCAGGCGGTGCCACAGGGCCACGGGCGCAGCACCTGGCGTCTGCCCGGTGCACCCCAGAGAACCTACGTGTTCGACCACCGCAGTGGGGAGATCGTGTCGCGTTGTGATGCGGCGGGTGGTCCCGCTACATCTCCACCTCCACCTCCACCTCCATCTCCATCCTCATCTTCTTCGGCGCCTTCTCCCTTGCCTTCTCCCTTGCCCTCTCCCCCCCACCCCAACACCTGCGAACCGCTGCGCGCGGTGCTGCTGCAAGGCCACGTGCGCTTCAGCGACCGAAGCCCCGCCGACGCCACCCGGCCCGGTGATGTGCCGCTGCCGTTCGGCGTGCTCCTACAGCAGACGCCCTCGGGCACCCCCGAGCCGGTCTGCGGCGTCGAGCCGGCGGCGGGCCCTCGAAGCGCACCTCTCGGTGATCACACACTCGCCTACAGCTGCGTCGTGCCGTTGCCGCCCGGCTCGCAGGGGTGGTCCGGCCGCCTGCAGCTCGTCCCGCGGGGCTGGGCCATCGGCCTTGCCGCGGGCCAGCGCAGGGTGTGCCGGTACAGCGCCGCGCCTGCGCAGGCCGAAACCGGTGGCCCGACCTGGCGGGGCATCACCCGGCCGTTGTCAGAACAAAACTATCTCGTCGTGCGCGGTGAGCTTTCCTGCCCGAACAGCCCGCCGCCGCCGCACAATGACGTTTTCGCCGACACCGTGCCCCACCAGCCGTGACTTCCCCACCCACCACCCTGCCCCGCGCACCGCACTCCGACGCCTTGTCCATGCACGAGGCGCTGGCGCTCGCGCACCAGGCCATCGGACTGAGCGACCCCAACCCGCGCGTGGGCTGTGTCATTGCCGACGCCCACGGCCGGGTGCTCGGGCGCGGCCACACCCAGGAGGCCGGCGGCCCGCACGCCGAGGTGATGGCCCTGCGTGACGCGGCCAGCCGGGGCGAAAACGTGCGCGGCGCCACCGCCTTCGTCACGCTCGAGCCCTGCTCCCACCACGGCCGCACGCCGCCCTGCTGCGACGCCTTGGTGGCCGCCGGCCTGGCACGCGTGGTGGCCGCCATCGAAGACCCCAACACGCTGGTGGCCGGCCAGGGGTTCGCCCGGCTGCGCGCCGCTGGCCTCAGTGTCGACGTGGGCATGCTGGGGCACGACGCCCTCGAACTCAACATCGGGTTCTTCTCGCGCATGCAGCGCCAGCGCCCCTGGGTGCGCCTCAAGGCTGCGGTGTCGCTCGACGGCCGCAGCGCCCTCGACAACGGCCAGAGCCAATGGATCACCGGCGAAGCCGCCCGCACCGACGGCCACGCCTGGCGCAAGCGCGCCGGTGCCGTGCTCACGGGCGTGGGCACCGTGCGAGACGACAACCCGCGGCTCGACGTTCGCCTCGTGCCCACGACCCGACAGCCGCTGCGCGTGGTCATCGACTCCCGCCTCGAGACGCCCACCACCTCACGCCTGTTCGAAACCGAGGGCGAGGTGCTCATCTGCGCAGCGCAACACCACGCCGAGCGCGCGGCCGCCTTGCAGGCACGGGGTGCGACACTCGTCCAACTGCCCGGCCCTGCGGGCAAGGTCGACCTGCCCGCCGTGCTGCGCCACCTGGCCGAGCGTGGCATCAACGAGCTCCATGTCGAGGCGGGCCACGGCCTCAGCGGCTCCTTCGTGCGCGAAGGCCTGGTCGACGAGTACCTGGTCTACCTCGCACCCAAGCTGCTCGGCCAAGGCCGCGCGCTGGCCTCGTTCGGCCCCTTGGCCTCGCTGGGCGAAGCCGAGCAGCTGCACTTCCACCAGGTGAGCCAGATCGGCGACGACCTTCGTGTGCTCGCCCGCCCGGTGCCACGCGGAGAAGCGGACTCCGCCAAGACGGCCCCGCCCACTCCGGGCATTTGAGACAATCCATCCCATGTTCACAGGCATCATCACCGGCCTCGGCCGCATCACCGACGTCCAGTCCCTGGGCGCAGACACCTCTCACGGCAAGCGCCTCACGCTGCAGGCACCCGCGGGCTACCTCGACGATGTGCAGCTCGGCGACAGCATCGCGCTCAACGGTGCCTGCATGACCGTCACCAGCTTCGACGCCGCAGCGCCCTCGTTCACCATCGACATCTCGGCCGAAAGCCTGGAGAAAACCGCCGGCCTCGCCACCCCCGGCCCGGTGAACATGGAAAAAGCCCTGCGCGCCAACGACCGCCTGGGCGGCCACCTCGTCAGCGGCCACGTGGACGGCATGGGCCGGGTGAGCCACTTCGCGCCCGTCGGCGAATCCTGGGAGCTGCGCATCGTCGCCCCCATCGACCTCGGCAAATACCTCGTCTACAAGGGCTCGGTCACCATCAACGGCGTGAGCCTCACCGTCAACCGCGCAACCGACCTGGCAGACGGCTGCGAGTTCAGCATCAACCTCATTCCCCACACCCTCGAGCACACCACCCTCGGCACGCTGGCAGCAGGCCACAAGGTGAACCTCGAGATCGACCAGATCGCCCGCTACTGTGAGCGGATCCTCAACTATCGGAATGCGGTCTGAGTTTTTCTGAGCAGTCAAAGCCCCACGGGTCGACCTCCAAAGCCGGCTCTCGCATCGTTGCTTGATCCATCCAACGCCGAGGCGAAGCGAGGCCCGGCTGGAGTTGCGGTGGCTGGTGTTAGCTGGTGTCCGCGGCCATTGAGCGTCGGCTGAGGCGCCCGGTCTTGGAAGGGGCGCGAAGCGCTACAAATCATTCTTCGTGTGGTTGTTTGAGTGCAGCGACCGAAGGGAGCGCAGTGAGTTCCACACGCCCCCCTCGAAGGCCGGGCGACTCAGCTTCCCCGCAGGGGCGACGCTCACAGGCCGCAGTCCTTTGGGTTACCTTTGGGACGCCAAAGGTGACTCGCCTGCCGGGGCGAATACCCGGCGCGGCAGTGCCATGATCAAACCAGTTTGCGTTCAGCCCCAAAGAACCGACGAAGGTGCGTCGAAGCACAAGCGGCTTCACATCGGACCTGTGGGCCCCGTCCTGCGACGGGGTGACCGAGCGTTGCGTGCGTTCAGCCCCAAAGAACCGACGAATGTGCGTCGATGCGCAAGCAGGTTCACATCGGACGATGTGGGCCCCCGTCCTGCGCCGGGGTGACCCGTTGGGGTGAGGCCCGGCCCCCACGGGAGCAAGAGCCACCAGCAGCCGGCGGGCCGTGGCCCGCCAAGAAACCCCCAGCAACGCCCCAGTTGCCCAAAGATTGACACCGATCCTCACCCGCCAAACCCCTCAACCACGGACGGCCCACTTACAATCAGGGGATGCCCATCTCCCCCATTCCCGAACTCATCGCCGAGCTGGCGGCCGGCCGCATGGTCATTCTGGTCGACGAAGAAGACCGTGAAAACGAGGGCGACCTCGTTCTGGCTGCAGACCTGGTCACCCCGGAGGCCATCAATTTCATGGCCCGCTACGGCCGCGGCCTGATCTGCCTCACGCTGCCGCGCGAGCGCTGCGAGCGCCTGCGCCTGCCGCCGATGACCACCCGCAACGGCACCCAGCACGGCACCGCGTTCACCGTGTCAATCGAAGCCGCCACTGGCGTGACCACCGGCATCTCGGCCGCCGACCGCGCCCGCACCGTGCAAGCCGCCGTCGCGCGTGACGCCGGCCCGGCCGATCTGGTGCAGCCCGGCCACATCTTCCCACTGCAAGCCAAGGATGGCGGCGTCCTCATGCGCGCCGGCCACACCGAAGCCGGCTGCGACCTGGCCGGCATGGCGGGACTGAGCCCCACGTCGGTCATCTGCGAGATCATGAAGGACGACGGCACCATGGCCCGTCTCCCCGACCTCGAGATCTTCGCCAAGGAACACGGCTTGAAGATCGGCACCATCGCCGACCTGATCGGCTACCGCAGCCGCAATGAGTCACTGATCGAACGCATCGGCCAGCGCAAGATCTCCACCGCCCAGGGCGAGTTCGACTGCACCACCTTCCGCGACCGCACCGGTGGCATGCACATGGCGCTCAGCCACGGCCAGGTGCGCACCGACGAAGAAGTGCTGGTGCGTGTGCACGAGCCGCTCTCCGTGCTTGACCTGCTCGACAACGGCAGCTCGCCGCACTCATGGCCGCTGCCCAAGGCGCTGGCCGCGGTGCAAGCCGCCGGGCGCGGCGTGGCCGTGCTGCTCAATTGCGGCGAAGACGCTCAGTCCCTGCTCACCCGCCTCGGCGCCACCGGCCCTGAGGCCGAAGCGCCGCGCGGCCAGATGGACCTGCGCATCTACGGCGTGGGCGCTCAGATTCTGCGCGAGCTGGGTGTGTCGCGCATGAAGCTGCTTGGTAGCCCGCGCCGCATGCCGAGCATGACGGGCTTCGGCCTTGAAGTGACCGGCTTCGTTGCGGCCGAATGAATGACCACTGAGGATTTTCCCCATGCAAGCTGCTGACAAAGGCCTGGCCGCCGACCTCGATGGAACGGACCTGCGCATCGGCATCGTGCAAGCCCGCTTCAACGCGGAACTCACCCAGAAGCTCGCCGATTCCTGCATCGACGAGCTGCAAAAGCTCGGCGTCTCGGTCAAGCACATCAAGCACGTGACCGTGCCGGGTGCGCTCGAGGTGCCCGTGGCCCTGAACGCCATGGCCCAGAGCGACCGATTCGATGCGCTCATCGCCCTCGGCTGCATCATCCGCGGCGAGACCTACCACTTCGAGTTGGTTGCCAACGAAAGCGGCGCGGGCGTGACCCGCGTGTCGCTCGACCACGAACTGCCGGTGGCGAACGCCATCCTGACCGTGGAAGACGAGCCGCAAGCCTGGGCCCGTGCTGAAGAAAAAGGGCGCGATGCCGCCCGTGTGGCCGTTGAAATGGCCAATCTCCTGGAAGACCTCTCGTGACCGACACCCTTCCATCCAAGAAACCCGCCACAGCCCGCGCCCCGGGCAAAGGCTCGGCGCCCAAGTCGGCACGCCGCCGCTCGCGCGAAATCGCGCTGCAGGGGCTCTACGAGTGGCTGATCTCGGGGGCCGAGGCCGCCGTGGTCGACGCCCACGTGCGTGAACAAGACGGTTTCGACAAGGCCGACGCCGCCCACTTCGAGGCACTGCTGCACGGCTGCATCGCCGAGGCCAGCGACATCGACGCCGTGCTCACCCGCCACGTCGACCGCAAGACCAGCCTGCTCTCGCCCATCGAGCACGCGGTGCTCATGATTGGCATCTACGAACTCAAGCACTGCATCGACATCCCCTACAAGGTGGCGATCAACGAGGCGGTGGAACTGGCCAAGAGCTTCGGCGGCACCGACGGCCACAAGTACGTCAACGGCGTGCTCGACAAGGCAGCCATCGACCTGCGCGCCGTCGAAGTAGAAGCCTTCCGAGCCAGCCGCCGCTGAGCGGATGACGGGGCTCGGTCAACCGCGTTGACGAGCACCAGGCCCACCCGAAGCTGGTCTGCATTAGGGGCAGCCTGAAAAGATGGCAAGGCTCGCTCACCTCGCGCATCGCGCCACGGCGCTCGCGAACCGGCCCCCGGAACGAATCCGGGGACCTCGGGCGTACTTCAACCAGCATAGCTGCCAAGCCGCGAGGTGCAGGCTCAACCCCTCGGCGGCATGAACCGAAGCTCACCGCAGATCGGACGTCGGCACGGTCTAGAGCGAAGCGCATTGCCCAACGCCAGCGGATCTGGCTTTGCCAGGCCGCCAGGCGGCGCCCCCCCGGGGGGCAGGAGCGAAAGCGACGTGGGGGCACAATTCTGTTACGAAATTGCCGAAGGCGGGGTATTTTTGGTGCCCTTGCACCATCACATTGCACTAAGCTAGGTTTGTGGTCGACAACAACGTCACGCTTCCATCACATCCCATGTCTGGTCCAGCCTCTGAACCGCTTCTGCCTGCCAACGACGGCGCCACGCCGGCCGCGCCCGATTCTGCGCCCTGGAGCGACACCGACCTCGGCCTGGCCGAAGGCACGGCATCGAGCGCAGCCAAAAAAGCCAGCGTGCCCCCCAAGCAGACGGTCGCCACCGATCAACTCTCCACCATCGGGTACATCGGCCGCTATGCGCTGAAGTACCAGATCGGCGAAGGCGGCCTGGGCCGGGTGTACGCCGCCCACGACCCGCTGCTGTCGCGCCTTATCGCCATCAAGACGCTGAACCTCGAAATCTCCCCTGAGGAGCGCGAGTCGTTCAACGCCATGTTCCTGAACGAAGCCCGGGCCGCAGGCGGCCTGAGCCATCCGCACATCGTGACGGTGTTCGATGCCGGCGTCAGCGAGCAAGGTCCCTACATCGCCATGGAGTTGCTGCGCGGGCGCGATCTGCGCCAGCTGCGCCTCGAGGGCTGGCGGCCCACGCCCACCCAGGCCGCGCTCGTCATCCGGCGTGTGGCCGATGCCCTGGCCTACGCGCACTCCAAGGGCGTGGTCCATCGCGATATCAAGCCGGCCAACATCTTCATGGTGGGCCGCACCCAGCCTCGCGTGCTCGACTTCGGCATTGCCCGGGTGGCCCACCACCACGACGGCCAGGAAACCGACATCGTCGGCGGCTCCCCGTACTACATGTCGCCCGAGCAGGTGCGCCACGAAACGGTCGACCGTCGTTGCGATGTGTTCTCGCTCGGTGTGGTGCTCTACGAGCTGCTGACCGACGTGCGCCCGTTCCGCGGCAACTCGCTGTCCGAGATCACCGGCGCGGTGCTCGATCACCAACCGCCACCGGCCCATGAGGTCGATCCCAACGTGCCCAAGGCACTGTCGGAGATCGCCGCCAAGGCCATGATGAAGAGCCCCGAAGACCGGTACAGCTCAGCACGTTCGCTGTCGCGCGAATTGCGCCACTGGCTTGAAGAACACCCCCAGCTCGACACCGACGGCGCCGAAGCCGACACCTCCCCCCGCAAGAAACTCGTGTGGGGTGGCGCGGCCATCGCTGCGCTGGTGTTGGCGGCCGGTGGCGGCTGGATGCTCTCCAACTCGTCCGAGAACGTTGCACCGGCCGTGGCTTCCGCCGCATCGGCGCCCAAAGCGATTCCGGCAGCGGCCTCGGCCACCCTGCCCCCCGTGATCTCCCCCGTGGTGCCAACCGCTGATGACCCATCGGCGACGGCGGCGACCCAGCAGGCTGCGGCGTCCGCCCCATTGCCTGAAGCGGCAACGTCGGGCTCGAATGCGGTGGCCAGCGCTCAAGCCACCACCGGTGTCGTGCTCACGGCGTCCACGGCCATGACCAGCCCGCCACCACCGGCGGCGGGTCCCGCGAAGACGCCCGCCAAGCCGGTTGAAGTCGCTAAAGTTCCAACGCTCGCGCCAACGCCAGCACCAGCGCAAACCCCTGCACCATTGCCTGCCCCTGCAGCGACCACGTCCAAACCCGTCGCTGCAACCACCGTGGCCGCCCCGACGGCGGCCACCACCGCAGTGCCTGCAACAGCAGCCCCCAGCGCCAAGACGGTCAAGCCTGCCGACGCCGCTGCCTCCAAGCCTGCCGTGCCCGCCAAGCCCGTCAAGGAAACACCGAAAGAGCGGCGCGCCCGCGAGAAGGCCGAACGCGAAGCCAAGTTGGCCGCAGGCGCCGCGCCCGCCGCCGTTGTGATGGGGGTCGTGCGTGTGGCCGTGAGCCCGTGGGGCCATGTCGAGGTCGACGGCAAGCCGGCCGGCACGGCGCCCCCGGTCAATGAGCTCAATCTGCCCGAAGGCCGGCACACCATCACCTTGCGCAACGACGAATTCCCACCGTTCACCGCCACCGTCAACGTGACGGCCGGTCAACCGGTCAACCTCAAACACCGCTTCGGATCATGACCCACTTCCGCCTTGCTGCGCTGTCTTCGCTCGTCCTCTTGCTGGCCGCCGGCTGTGCGCACGAGCCGCCTGTTGTGGGCCTGCTCGATGTCACCGCACGTCCTGCCGAAAAGGCACTGCTGAGCGGCATCCGCGCTTACGACGACGGCCAGTACGCCGAGTCCGAAAAGCAGCTCAAGCTGGCCGTGAGCACGGGTCTCGCCTCGCCCAAGGATGCGGCGGCAGCCCAGAAGCACCTGGCTTTCATCTTCTGCACCAGCAACCGCACGGCCGACTGCGAAGGCGCATTCCGTGCCGCCCGCAAGGCCGACCCCAGCTTTGCGCTGAGCAAGTCCGAGCAAGGCCATCCGGCCTGGGGCCCGGTGTACAAGCGCGTGCAGCCCTGATCGCGCCGGGCAGCATCAAGCTGCCCACCGGCCACCGATGACCTCTGTACTCGACGACACCCCCGCTCCCGCCTTCTCGCACGCGTTGCGCATCTACTGGGAAGACACCGACGCCGGCGGCGTGGTGTTCTATGCCAACTACCTGAAGTTCTTCGAGCGCGCGCGCACCGAGTGGCTGCGCGCGCTGGGCTTCTCGCAGCAGCAGATGCTGCAGCACGACGGTGTGATGTTTGTCGTCGCCGACACGCACGTGCGCTACCGCCGCGCGGCGCGGCTCGACGATGTGCTGCAAGTCACCGTGCAGATGCGCAGCGCCGGGCGCGCATCGCTGCACATCGCGCAACAGGCTTTGCGCGGCGATGAGCTGGTGGCCGAAGGCGACATCCGCATCGGCTGCGTCAGCGCTCGCAGCAGCGACAACGGAACTTTCCGC
>JBEGTX010000355.1:0-4861 GCA_041179165.1 Pseudomonadota bacterium
GGTCCATTTTTCACCGTCTTTTTGTCCCATAGCGGGGCTATGGGCCTGCAAATCCGGCAAAAACTGTCCTCGCTGGGGCCGATTTTCGCTTTCGACGTTCCAAGTCCGACAGGCTCCTAGCGAGCCCATTTGACATCAATCGGGTCCGCTGGACGGGGCACTGACCGGACCGCGGCGACGCTCTCTCAGTCCCAAGCTCCTCCGCGTGTCGACCCCGGCCCAATTTCACCCGCTCACAATTTCAAAGAGCCGTTGAAAGTGACTTCAAACACCGCTCCACAAACCAAACCGTTCTCGTCCATGGCATTGCGAAGTTCGAGCCTTCCGGCGTGCAGGCCGAAGATGTGGCTCGAAATCTCGAGGCCGAGGCTCTTCGTGGGTGCCCCCGTGGCCTGCCAGCTCCGATTCGGCGCCCCCGAGTTCAATAGGTCCGCAGGGAACCCAGGGCCATCGTCTTCGATGGAGATGGCGAGTGCCCCGTGCGTGCAACTGAGCGTCACGGCGGTGGTCGAGCGGGCAAATCGGGCGCAGTTGTCGAGAAGGTTGCGCAGGGCGCGTTGCATCAGGCGGCTGTCGGCCAGCATCAGCGTGCGCTCGGGTTTGCACTGCAGATGCAGCTCGAAACACACGCCCGACGTCGTGCGCTCAGCCAAGCGGTTGAGCATGAGGATGTCCGACTCCAACAGCTTCGCCAGCGAAATCTCCTCTGAGTTCTTGCGGTACTTTGGCTCGTTCATCTCGGCGAGAAAGAAGAGGTCGTCCACCAGGGTCTGCAGGTAGGTGATCTCGTTGCGGGCCGATGCAAGCAAGCTCTCGCGCTCTTGCAAGTTCAGCCGATCGGCGTAGTCGCTCAGGTTCTCGGTGATGCCGCGGATGGCGGCGATCGGTGTGCGCAAGTCATGGCTCAGTTCTCGCAGGAGAGTAAACCTGGCCTTCTCCGCCGCCTGGGTCGTGTCGACCAGACGCACCAGTTCGTCGGCCATGCGATTGAAGTGGTCCATGAGGTGGGTCATGCGATTGATCCGGGAGGCCGGGAATCGGCTATGAAGCTCGCCGCGCTGGATGTCTCCGAAGACCCGCTCGGCCACTCGGCCCAGGTGGCGCAGGTAAATGAACCCCACGATGAGGATCGTCGCGATGCCCAGGAATGCCGACACGACCACGATGCCGGTATATCGCTGAACCAGTTGTTTGAAGAGCGGCAGCGGCACGTCCAGCGTGACCAGGAACCGGCCCTTCTCGGTCAGCCTCGCAACACCCAGGAAACTCGGGCCCGACGCGCCGGAAACGGTCACATACCTGAACTCGTGGAGCCGGTCCGAAGGCTGAATCTTCCGCCAATCGCCTGGGATGCCCTCAGCGGAACTCGATGCAAGCAACAAGCCCGATTCGTCAACGATCCAAAGCTGCGAGGAAAGGATGGAAAGCTGGTCTCGCAAGCCTTGGAAGCGACGCATCTGGGAAGGCGGATCAAGCCTTGCTTCATCGAGAATGCGAACGAGGAAGAGGTCAGACTGCCGCTTCAGCTCGAAGCGCATTTCGCGGTTTGTGTTGCGAAAGCTGATGGTGCCCCAGTAGATGCTGAGGCAGATGACAAGCAGGCTCAGAAACAGCAGGCGCCAGAAGAAGCCGCTTCTCATTCGTCGACCGAGGTCTGCACTTCATGAATGCGGTAGCCCATCCCATACACCGCGGAGATCTGCACCCGCCCATCGGTCAGCTTCTTGAGTTTGCTGCGCAGATGGCTGACATGAGAATCGATGGTGCGGTCGAAAATCTCGGCGTCACGGTCGATGAACCGAATCATCTCGTCGCGCGAGACGGTCTCTTGCTTCCTTTTCAGCAGCACGGCGAGGATTTCGAACTCTTTCCGGCGCAGGGTGTGAACGGCGCCTAGGTAGGCCACACTCAGCATCGAGGGCGTCAGTGTCAGGCCAAGATGGCTGAACGTCGGCTCCTGCTCGCGCGGTTTGCGCAAACAAGTGCGCAGCCGGGCCACCAACTCGCGGTTGCCAAAGGGCTTGCGGATGTAGTCGTCAGCCCCCAGTTCCAGGCCCTTCACGGCGTCTTCCTCGGAGGTTTTCGCGGTGATGATGACGATCGCCGGCTCGCTGCGCAGGTGCCGGATGCGCTCGCAGGCCTCGAATCCGCTGCCATCGGGAAGTTCGAGGTCAAGCAGGGCCAGATCGAACTCGAGCTGCGGCAGAGCGTGAATCAAGGGCTGCACTCGGTCGAAGTGCTGTACCTTGAAGCCCTCCATCCGCAGGGTGACGCCAAGTGATTGGGACAGGGCGCTGTTGTCTTCGAGGATCAGGACTCGGTGCATGTGGTGCCGCTTCTATTTCGTGGAACAGGTCCTCGACACTTGTCACTGGACCCTGAAGAAATCGATCAGTGGCTGATTGTAGGAATGCAGCCACAGATGGAGAAAGACGTCTTTCTCCCCCGCAGTGTCGAGAACGTAGGCGCCGGCGTCCGGGTAGCCGGCGGCTCTGATCGTGAGGTTGGCCTTCTGCGCGCACGAGTAGTCGACGATGCCGTCCCTGCGGTGGTGGAACTGCTTGAAGGCCGGCTTGCCCGCCGGGTTCTGGCTCACCCACGGGCTTTCGTTCGGATAGCCCGCGGCGACACAGGCGTTGTCTCGGACGATCTCTTGCCGGGTCTCGCGGTCCACGAGGATTCCGACGGCAGACTGCCGCGGCGACAAGGCGGGGTCGCAGATCGGATCGGTGCCGTAGGGGTCGCCCGCCGACACCGGCGCGAAGGCGCTCACCAGGCCATCGAAATGGCTCGCGGCCCGGATGCTCATGTACCCCCCGGTCGACAAGCCCGTGAGGAAGACCTTCGGATTGCTCCCTGGCGGTCGGTTGCCCGGCACCACAGACGCGAGCACCTGCTGCACATACGGCAGGTCGAGATTCGGGCGTGGCGTGATGGCGAAATCGAAGCGTCTTCCACAGGGTCGGTTCAGCTCGTCGGTCACCGAGTTGTCCGTCGCGTCCAACGCGAACACCGCGAAGCCATTCTGTAGCGCCAGGTTGGAAAATGCCACCTGCGGCTGAACGAGCGCGCCGCCAGTGCAGAAATCATCGGCCTTCCCACCCCCGCCGTGGAAGATCACGATGGCACCGGAAGTCCACCGCGCGGCAGGCCCCTTCCACATCAGCTTGCGGTCAGCGGTGCCCACCCTCAGCACCGTGCGCTGCCACCCCTGATCGATGCAGGCCTGTTCGCTCGGGCTCAATGGCGAAGCTGCCTCATCGGCACCACCACCGCTGCAGGCGCTCGTCACCGCAGCAATCGTGACTGCGCACACCATGGGGCGCAGGAAAGCCGAGGGTATTCTCCATCCAGCGCTGTGCATTCCGGTCTCCAAAAAGCTCGATACCTATGAAAGTAGCAGGGGAGTGTGGAAGGAGTGTGGAATGGGGCTCGGCCCGCATCCCGTAGGCCATGTTGTCACGGTCCATCGTGTGCGGGTAGCGCGCATGGTTTGCAACCTGGAGATCGCGCTGCCGTTTCAGTTGAGTTGCGGTGCGAAAAGCTCCTGGGCTGGCGCTTTCGATTGAGCGAAACAATCTCACCCGCTGGTCAGCCCTTTGATCAATCTGGCGAGGCTGTCGCCACTGCCGCTTGAGCTTGTGGATGAACAAAGTTAGGGCTCCGCCGATCTGGATCGGCCAGATGCAGCCCTCGTTCGAACGTTCAAACAATCAGCTGAATCTGCCGACGCCTCTGGCAGCCAGCGTGGCGCACGCCATCATTCCCAGCACACATGCTGCCTGCCATCCAATGAAATGACGAAGGCGACACAGCTTTTCCTTCGTGACAGTCGGCAACATGCCCACTTTGATGGCTGCAGTCCAGCGCCTCATTTCCAGCATCGGCGTCAGTGACAGTCCACTCGCGATCACGTAGAGGGCCAGTTTGGCAATGAATGGGACGCTGTGAAGGTGGTAGTCAACGCCCTTGCCGAAGTAGAACTGCCGCGCCATGCCGATGATCAGAACCAAGGTCGCGGCAAGGCCATTGATCCGGTCGATGTGTTGCAATCGTTTGGCGGTTGCAATGTCGAAGGGGCGACTCAATAGACGCAGTGCAATGATGGGGCACGCCAATGCCAGCAGGGCGAACAACAGGTGCGAAGAAGAGAGTGTGAAATGCCGCAGCGCGCGGTGAAGCCGCGCGTGACCGTGCCAGCGACGAAGCCTGCGGCCCGCCGCGTGAGCACGAGGGCACAGGGTCGGCAAGTCCGAAGGCGGGGACTGGTTCCTTGCTGGAAGCGGCGCTGACGAGAGAGAACCTGAAGATGGCGTGGAAGCGGGTCAAGGCCAACAAGGGTGGAGCAGGTGTGGACGGGCTCGACATCGAGCAGAGCACGCTGATGCTGCAGACGAAGTGGCCGCAGATCCGGCAGGCGCTGCTGACGGGGCGGTACCGGCCAGAGCCGGTGCGAAGGGTGATGATCCCGAAGTCTGACGGGAGCCAGCGGGAGCTGGGGATGCCGACGGTGACGGACCGGCTGATCCAGCAAGCGCTGGTGCTGCAGCCGCTGATCGCCCCCACCTTCAGCGAACACAGTCACGGGTTCCGTCCGGGCCGGCGAGCGCACGATGCGGTGAAGGCCGCGCGGGCGTACGTTCAATCGGGCAAGCGCGTGGTGGTGGACGTGGACCTGGCGAAGTTCTTCGACAGGGTGAACCACGACATTCTGATGGACCGACTGGGCAAACGCATTGACGATGCCGGAGTGATCCGGCTGGTGCGGGCGTACCTGAATGCCGGGATCATGGATGGCGGGGTGGAAGTGGATCGACACATGGGCACGCCGCAAGGCGGACCGCTGAGCCCGCTGTTGGCC
>JBEGTX010000356.1:0-14653 GCA_041179165.1 Pseudomonadota bacterium
CCATTTTTCACCGTCTTTTTGTCCCATAGCGGGGCTATGGGCCTGCAAATCCGGCAAAAACTGTCCTCGCTGGGGCCGATTTTCGCTTTCGACGTTCCAAGTCCGACAGGCTCCTAGGTCAGCTAAGCAAGGATGTCCCTGATCATCTTCACCGTGGCTTGCGGCGCACCTGATTTGCCCGGACGGTGGCTCTTCGCTAGCGCTTCGGCCCAGAGGGACTCTTGGTAGCCGGCCTTGCGATAGAAGGCAACCACGCGTGAGTCGTTGTCGGCATCCAGGATGACAAGGCGAGCGGCCGACAGCGAGTCGGAGTCGAGGATCTCGCCGTGGATGAACGACATGAGCTGCTCGCCGATCCCCTGGCCTTGCAGGTGCCTGGCTACCGCCAGGCGGCCGAGCTTCACCGCCGGATAGGCCCTGAGATCCACGTTGACGTTGAGCTCCAACTGCTCGGAGGTGGTCAGAGGGAGTGCGTCATTGGCCAACGTGAAGTAGCCAATGACGCCGGCAACGTCGCGATGAAAGGCCACGGTGGTGAGACCGAGCCGGGCTCGATGAAAGTCGGCCGCTTGCCTGAGGAAAGTATCGAGGTGAGCCTTGCCGCAGTGGAATGCAGCCAACAGTGCGGGGTCTACTTCAATGGCCGGCAAGAGGCCATATCCGTCCTCCGGCAGCGGCATCAGCCGACGGTGCGGTACTGCTGCAGAAAGTCTGCAGACTTGGCTGCGCGAACGCGCTCGACCAAGCGACTTGCCTTTTGTTCGGTAGCTGTCGTGGGCTGAGTAGCCTTCACCTGAGCCAGAAAAGTAGCCCGCTGGGCCTTTGCGACGCGTACTCGTTTTACAACCACCTTTTGCAGGCGCTGTTCAGCGGGTTTGGTCAGGGAGGGCTTCTTCTTGAACATGTTGAAAGTCTAACCGCTTGGTTTTCTTTTGGGCAAGCAAGTGTGAGGGCACGACGCGATTGGTCGGGAATCCGTCTTTATTCGCCAGAAAGTAGGCTACGTTGTCATGCTTTCTAGCAAAATCGGCACTGATGACGCGCGGACAATTCAGTTGCCTTCCCAGCCTGCCCGCTCAGATGTCCCGAATCAACTGCCGGAACTCGTCCACGTCTTCGAAGCTGCGGTACACCGACGCAAAACGAACGTAGGCCACCTTGTCGATGCGCTTGAGTTCGCGCATCACGAGCTCACCCAGGCGGGTGGACGGCACTTCCTTGGAGCCGCTGGTCAGCAGCTTCTCCTGAATGCGTTCCATCGCCGCATCGATCTGCTCCACGCTCACCGGCCGCTTGCGCAGCGCGAGCGTCATGGACGCGCGGATCTTCGAGGCATCGAAGTCGGCCCGTGTGCCGTCCTTCTTGACCACAGACGGCAAGGCAATTTCAGCCCGCTCATACGTCGTGAACCGCTTGTCGCAGCTGTGGCACTTGCGCCGACGGCGCACCACATCACCCTCGTCAGACTCCCGCGTCTCGACGACCTGCGTTTCTTCATGACTGCAAAAAGGACACCGCATGTCGGTTCTCAGTCTCGGATAAACGATTCAGATGAAGGTGAGGGAAAGACCAAGCGCACCTGATCTCCCCTTCAAACGTCCCGAGCAGTCACGCAAGCCCAACAGCACTCGCAGAGGCCAAAGCGAAGCAAGGCCGACCCATCAAGCAACTCGCGAAGGAACGGGTCTCCCGGCCCTATGCGAGGCGCCCCCTCGGGGGGCTGAGCCCGGACACAAACAGTCCAGTGGACTGATTGTGCCTGGCGAAGGGCTGAGCCTCCGGATCAGCGCGGCCTGCAAGGCAGGACCGAAGGGACGTGGGGGCCCCGTCCCTCAGCGATACACGGGGAAGTCGCGCGTGAGGGCTGCCACCTTCGTGCGGACTTCGGCCAGCACCGCCTCGTCATGCGGCTTGTCCAGCACGTCGGCGATCAGGTGGGCCGTGGCGCGGGCCTGGTCTTCCTTGAAACCGCGCGTGGTGAAGGCCGGCGAACCCAGGCGGATGCCGCTCGTGACCATCGGCTTTTGCGGGTCGTTCGGGATGCCGTTCTTGTTGCAGGTCATGTGGGCCAGGCCGAGGATGGCTTCGGCTTCCTTGCCGGTGAGGCCCTTCGGACGCAGGTCGACCAGCATCACGTGGCTCTCGGTGCGGCCGCTCACGATGCGCAGGCCGCGCGAGACCAGGGTCTCGGCCAGCACGGCGGCGTTCTTCACGACCTGCTGCTGGTAGGTCTTGAACTCGGGCGACAGCGCTTCCTTGAAGGCCACGGCCTTGGCAGCGATGACGTGCATCAGCGGGCCGCCTTGAATGCCGGGGAAGATCGCGCTGTTGATCTGCTTGGCCACGTGGTCGCGCATCAGGATGATGCCGCCGCGCGGGCCGCGCAGGCTCTTGTGCGTGGTGGAGGTCACGACATCGGCGAATGGCACGGGATTGGGGTACACGCCCGCGGCGATGAGGCCGGCATAGTGGGCCATGTCGACCATGAAGTAGGCACCGATTTCCTTGGCGACCTTGGCGAAGCGTTCGAAGTCGATGCGCAGGGCATAAGCCGAGGCGCCGGCGATGATCAGCTTGGGCTTGTGCTCGCGCGCCAGGCGCTCCATCGCGTCGTAGTCGATGGCTTCGTTGGCGTCGAGCCCGTAGCTCACGACCTTGAACCACTTGCCGCTCATGTTCAGCGGCATGCCGTGGGTCAAGTGACCGCCTTCGGCCAGGCTCATGCCCATGATGGTGTCACCGGGCTGCAGCAGACCGAAGAACACGGCCTGGTTGGCTTGCGAACCGGAATTGGGTTGCACGTTGGCGTGTTCGGCGCCGAAGAGCTGCTTCAGGCGGTCGATGGCGAGCTGCTCGACCACGTCGACATACTCGCAGCCACCGTAGTAGCGCTTGCCGGGATAGCCCTCGGCGTACTTGTTGGTCAGCTGGCTGCCCTGCGCGGCCATGACGGCGGGCGAAGCGTAGTTTTCCGAGGCGATCAGCTCGATGTGGTCTTCCTGGCGCTTGTTTTCGCTCTGGATGACGGCCCAGACTTCGGGATCGATGTTGGCAACGGTGGATTGGGAACGGTCGAACATGGAGGCAGTCCTCTTCAAGACATGAAGTCCCCGCTGCACCGTGCGGCAGTCAACTCGGCACCAAGGGTGTCGGGGTGTGCACACGGTCACGGGGCTGCCCAGGCGAACGGCTGAACGACCCGGGTTGCCCCAAGGCCGACTGCGCTTCCCGGTGGTTCACCACCTCAGGCCCGCCGGAACAGAGTTGTTCTGTCTGGGGCCCCATCGCCAGTTGCGCAGCGAGGCCAGTGTACCAAGATGCGCCCCGTCGCGGGGGCATCCTGTTCTGCTCAGTTCAGAAGGGCGACCTTCTCGGGGCCAGCCTTGGCTTCGGTCCGAGGGGCTGCGGCTTCGGCGTCGACGGTCACTTCAGGCGTGGCTTCGGCCGGGGCCACCACCAACACCGTGCTAGGGGGCGCGATGGACGGGGCGTGCACAGGCACGGACTGGCCGCTCGCCACCGCACGCAGGTGGCGCTGCTCGGCCAGCACCTTGCCGGCATAGCCGCCGTCGTCGGCGAGGTTGGCCGCGCCCACGTAGTAGCGCAGGCCGGCTTCCACACCGCCGGCACGGGCGATGCATTCTTTCAGAACCAGCACGCCGACGCGCAGGTTGGTGACAGGGTCGAAGGCAGCGTGGTTGCCGCCGAAGGCCTCGTACTTGTCATCATGGATGTGCGTCATGACCTGCATCAGGCCCTGGGCACCCACCGGGCTTTGGGCAAACGGGTTGAAACTCGACTCGATGGCCATGATGGCCAGGATGAGCGTGGGCTCCAGGCCGGTCTTCGCGCCGACGGTCCAGGCTTCCTTGACGAGGCGGCTCACGGGCTCAGGCGCCACCTTGTAGCGGCGCGAGAGCCACATGGCCACGGCGGCTTGTTCTTTGGTGAGGTCTTTGAGGTCGGCCGCTGTGGCACGCAGGATGGCGTCCGGCATGCTCATGTCGGTGAGGGCTTCAGATGTGCCCTCGGTGCGCGCTTCGTGTCGCGACTGCAGCCAGTTGAGGGCCTGCGTTTCAACGCTTGCGCGGAGATCGGCGCGGGTGGCGCCGAACACCACCAGAGCCACGAGGGCCAGGCCCACGAGGGCGAGGGTGTTGTGGCTGACTTCCAGCAGGCCTTGGCCCACGTCTTTCAAGAACACTTGCGTACCGCGTCCCACTGATCGAGCCACCGCAACGGCGGGGGCTGCTCCTTGACGAATTCGGGTCATGTCACTCCTGTCTCCCCGTACCCCGCATGCAGACAGGCGCTTGAAGCGCGCTGCCCGTGCACGAGCCACGGTGATAATCGACCGGATCGAGTGGTGCCACCAACTGCATGGCACCCTCTCACCGGCGGTGGATGAGTAGTGCGACTGCTCCACGTCAACGGAGAGCGCACGGGTAATCCCTGATCTGGCGTCAAGGTGGGCGGATTCTAGAAAGCGTCTTCATGTGTAGTCAAGAATTTAGAAGTCGTTTTTAATAACTTAAACGTATGAAGTACAGAGACCTTCGGGATTTCATGGCGGGCCTGGAACGTGACGGCGAGCTCCAACGCGTCGGAGCGCCTGTATCCGCGCGGCTTGAGATGACAGCGCTCAGTGACAAAGTCCTGCGCGCGGGCGGCCCGGCACTGTTGTTTGAGAACCCTGCCGGTTACAAAATTCCCGCCTTGACCAACCTGTTCGGCACGCCAAACCGGGTCGCCAGAGGCATGGGCGCGGTCGATTTGACCGAATTGAGGGACGTAGGCCGGGTGCTCGCCAGCCTGAAGGAGCCCGAACCGCCCCGTGGATTCAAGGACGCCGGCCGCCTGTTCCAGATGGCCAAGGCCCTGTGGGACATGAAACCCGCCACCGTGCGCCGCCCCGCCTGCCAGGAGGAAGTGCTCGAAGGCAGCGAGGTCGATCTGGGCGAGCTGCCGGTGCAGCTGTGCTGGCCGGGCGATGTGGGCCCGCTCATCACGTGGGGGCTCGTGATCACCCGCGGCCCGCAGAACGTGGCCAATCCGCGCCGCCGGCAGAACCTGGGCATCTACCGCCAGCAGGTGATCGGCCGCAACCAGGTCATCATGCGCTGGCTCGCCCACCGGGGCGGCGCGCTCGACTTCCGCGAGTTTGCCCGGTGCAACCCGGGCCAGCCGTTTCCCATCGCCGTGGCGCTAGGCGCCGACCCCGCCACCATCCTCGGCGCCGTGACCCCGGTGCCCGACACCTTGTCGGAGTACCAGTTTGCCGGCCTGCTGCGCGGCGGGCGCACCGAGCTGGCCGACACGAACGTGGGCGAGGGCGAGCTGATGCTGCAGGCCCCGGCCAGCGCCGAGTTCGTGCTCGAGGGCCATATCCCCGTGGCCGCGCCCGGCTTCACCGGCCTGAGCGAGCACGGCGTTCAGGTCAAGGAAATCGGCGGCTACCTGCATGCGCTCGAAGGTCCCTTCGGCGACCACACCGGCTATTACAACGAGCAAGACTGGTTTCCGGTGTTCGAGCTCAACCGCATCACCCGTCGCCACAACCCCATCTATCACTCCACCTACACCGGCAAGCCGCCCGATGAACCCGCTGTGCTGGGCGTGGCGCTGAACGAGGTGTTCGTGCCCATCCTGCAAAAGCAGTTTCCCGAGATCGTCGACTTTTATCTGCCGCCCGAAGGCTGCAGCTACCGGATGGCGATCATCAGCATCAAGAAGAGCTACCCTGGTCACGCCAAGCGCTTGATGTTCGGCGTGTGGAGCTTCCTGCGCCAGTTCATGTACACCAAGTTCATCGTGGTGACCGATGACGACGTGGACATTCGCAACTGGCAGGAGGTGATCTGGGCCATCACCACCCGCATGGACCCGGTGCGCGACACCACGCTGGTCGAAAACACACCCATCGACTACCTCGACTTCGCCTCCCCCGTGAGTGGGCTGGGCGGCAAGATGGGCCTGGACGCCACCAACAAGTGGCCGGGCGAAACCCCGCGCGAGTGGGGCCGCACCATCCAGATGGACCGCGAGGTCGAGCTGCGGGTGGAAGACCTCTTTGCCAGCGTGATGGGGGCGGCCAAGACGCCTCGGTAATGAGAGTTGCCGCTCCGATAGACAAGAAGATGCGGAGTCCTCTTGTATCGCGGCGGGCCGAGGACTATTGTTCGTATGCCTGCACGCAGGCAACTTCCAAGTCGCAGTCCTCTGCGCACAGGAGCCCCGGACCCATTTCCTCCAGAGCTCCGAGTTGGTGACTCGTCACCCGCCCCTCCCGGCTTCGCCAGCGGGAGGGGTTTGTCTTTTGGGCGAGCCAGTGCTCAGCGCTTTGCTCAACGCATGGCCCTGCTCAGGAGGCCATGGGTGAACTCACGCCCCGACCATCAACCCCAGCAGTTCATGCAAAGCCTGATTCACCCGCATCGCGCCATCGGCGCTCGGGAACCAGTCGAGCACGGGGGAGTCGATGCGTGCGGCCAGGCCCATGGGGGCCACGTCGATCTTGATGCTGCCTTGGGCCATGCTCTCGAAAGCACGCAGCGCCCGCGGCATGTGGCTGCCGTGGGTCACGAGGATGATGCGCTTGATGCCGTCGTTCTTGAGCATCGACACGGTGCGGATCGCGTTCTCGCGGGTGTCGCGTGACTGGTCTTCGGTCCAGCGCAAGGGGCGACCAAAGTCGTGCGAGGCCACGTGGGCGGCCACCTGGGCTTCGGCCTGGCCCTCCTTCTGGGCCCAACCCACGCCGCCGCTGAAGGCGACAGGTGCGCCGGTTTCACGGCTCAGCCACAGGCCGTAGCGAAGGCGCTCCAGCGAGCCGAACTTGAGGTTGGACACGCCGTACTCCGGCGCCAATCGTTCGGTGCCGCTGCCCAGCACCACGATGGCAACCGGCTGCTTGGCCTTGACCTCGGCCTTGAGCTGCGCGATGGCTTCGGTAGAAAACGCGGGCGGCTGTTTGAGCACCCATTGGTTCAGCACCTGGCCGAAACCGGCGCAGCTGCTGACCCACAGGCCCGCAAGGCCGAGCAGGATGACGAACCAGCCCAGCCCCCGGCGCGGCAGCATCAGGCGCGCGCCCACCAGAATCATCAGCAGAAACGGGACAGGCGGGAGGGCGAGGGCGCCCAGAATCGGCTTCCACGATTCAATGCCGAGCAGGGACAGGAAGGCGTTCATGCAGTTCTTTCGTCAGGGCGCGGACACGCTTCGGGATTGTGCCGGACCGCCCTGGCTCGGCACCTCGGCATTTGACCGGGTGCCCTGGGCAGATCGTGAACTGCGCAACAGTTCCGGTCGTGTCAGCGGGTGCTGGCTTCGCGAATGGCCTGCGCGGTGTTGACCGCGTGCGCCGTCACCTGCTCCAGGTTCATGGCCACCACGTTGAGCGGGTAGGTGCCGGAGACGATGCCCGCATAGGCCAGCTCCAGGCCTATGGTCTCGGGCGGCAGGCCTTCGATGGCCGCCACCAGCGCCTCTTCGATCGAGGCCAGGCCTTCGTCGTCATACAGCAGGTCGGACTCGTGGCTCACGCGGTACGCGCAGGTGTCGGGCGAGGTGTGTTCAATGTCGAGGCGGACGATCATGGCGAAGCTCCTGAGAGAGCCTCGTATTGTCCGCTGTCTTGCCTGGGCACGGTCAGCCATGCTGCGACGGGTTGCCGCCGTCAGTCGTGTTCTGCGGCGGCTTCGAGTTCCAGCTGCCGCCGCTCGAGTTCAAGCACGGCACGTTCCTGCCGTTCTCTCGCGATGACTTGCCGGCCGCGTGTCACGGCCTGGCCGAGCGCGGCCTCGGCCGAGGGCCAGCGGTGTCCGCAGTGCAGGCTGTCGTCGCGAAACACCTCGTGCGGCCTGCCCGCCTCGAACAAGCGGTTCACCACCACCGCGGCGATGTAGCCGCCATGCCGTGGGGCCTCCAGCGCACCGGCATAAATGCGGTAGTCGCCGTCGCTGCGTTCATCAAAGTACATCATGTGCTCCTGCCGGCTGGTACTGCGGCCTCAGGTGGGCATGATGTCGTTGGCCCGCGCGAAGGGCCATCCACCAGAAGCGGCCACCCGCTCGGGGGTGCTCCTCTAAAATGAGCAGGTCCTGTTGCGTGTTTCCGGGTCGTCTTCTTGTGTGCTGCGAATGGTGCTGTTCGGTTGTTTGGTGGTTGAGGGTCTCACGTGACTGACGCAGTCTGGGTGTCCACTGGCGTGGTGGCGGTGAGCGAGATCGGCGACAAGACGCAGCTGCTTGCGCTGCTGCTGGCCGCGCGTTTTCGCAAACCCTGGCCCATCATCGCGGGCATCTTCGTGGCCACGCTGGCCAACCATGCAGCAGCGGGTGCCCTGGGCGCGTGGGTGCAAGGGCTTGTTGGGCCTCAGGTGCTGCGCTGGGCACTCGGCGTGTCGTTCCTGGCCGTGGCCGTGTGGATGCTCATTCCCGACAAGGTCGACGATGTGGAAGCAGCACCGCTCGGCAGATGGGGCGTGTTCGGCGTCACCGTGGTCGCCTTCTTCATGGCCGAGATGGGCGACAAGACCCAGATCGCGACCGTCATGCTGGCCGCCCGCTACAACTCCCTCTTCTGGGTCACTGCGGGCACCACGCTGGGCATGATGCTCGCCAACGTGCCCGCCGTGCTGTTCGGCGACAAGGCCGTGCGCTTCGTGCCGCTGGTGTGGGTGCGGGTGACGGCGGCGGTGGTGTTCGGGGTGCTGGGGATGTTGGTGTTGTGGGGTGTGGGCCAGTAGATTGGCGGGGTGATGGGAGGTGAACGCGGCCTGTCACCGGCGGGGCTGCCTGCCGTGCGGCGACGCAATGCGCGCAGATGCATTTTTGTGATGCCCATCGGATGACTTCGATTACCCTTGAGCCGCATGCCTCATGCCGGACCCAGTCGGGCGATCGGACAGAGGGCCGTCACCTTCATGCACTGTTTCTCCAGAAAGTCACATGACACCTGAACGACTGCATGGTTCGACCCGCTCATGGCAACACGGTGCCATGCTGATGCTGGCGCTTGTGCTGGGGGCCTGTGGTGGCGGTGGAGGAGGGGACGGCAGCACCGGCAATGCACCGGCACCCGGCCCTGCACCTGCACCTGCACCTGCACCTGCACCTGCGGCAAACACCTTGGTGCTCGCGGCCAACCGCGTCAGCGGGGTGGCACCGCTGTCGGTCTTCTTCAGCACGGTTGGCACCACATCCCCGGCGACCAGCCTGCCCTTTCACGAGTTGAAGTACACATGGTCGTTCGGCGACGCTGCGGGCGGTGCCAAGTGGGCCTACGGCGTGCGGGCTGGCGTTGCCAGCAAGAATGCGGCGTCGGGCCCAGTGGCTGCACATGTGTTCGAGACGCCCGGCACCTACACGGTCCAGGTCACCTCGTACGATGGCGTGGCCACCATGGTCAAGACCCTCGTGGTCACCGTGACCGATCCGCAACTGGTGTTTGCGTCGAACACGGTCTGCGTGTCCAACACAGCCGCGCCCGTGGCAGGCGTGGGTGGCTGCCCCGCGGGTGCTGCTGTGGAGCTGATGCCCAATTGGTCTCGCATCGGCACCTTGGCTGCAACCAAGAAACGCATCCTGCTCAAGCGTGGTGATGCATGGTCGATGGATGCCACGGCCAACATTGGCCTGGCCCACACCGGCCCTGGCGTACTCGCTGCCTTCGGCACAGGGGCGGCGCCCCGGGTGTCCATGGACGTGAATGCCGCCGCCATCGCATTCAACGAGGCCAGCGATTGGCGTGTGATGGACCTCGAGGTCACCTCCAACGGCGTGGGCAATGCCAAGGTGGCGGTGACCAGCAACAAGGGAGCGAACCACCTGCTGCTGAGGTTGAACGTTCACGACATTCACTTCGGCGTCTCAGGGTTGGACACTGATGGCCTGGCCATCGTGGACAGCACGATCGAACGCACTTTCCTGGCGAACAACGGCATCGGTGCCTACCTCGACCGCGTCGACCATCTGGCCATCCTCGGATCGAAAAATCGCGACAACCCCGGCAACCACGGGCTGCGTGTGCAGGGCACGGCCAATGCGGTCATCAGCCACAACCAGTTCGACACGCCAAGCGCCACGGGCGACGTCCTCACTGTTCGGGGCAAGACCTTCATTTCGGCGGGCGCCAGTGGAGCGCAAGCGAACCAGGATGCGGCCACGTGGACCGGCACCTGGACAGAAAACGTGGTGGTGTCAGACAACGTGATCGACGGCAGCATGGACTCAGGCTACGCGCTGTGGATCGGGCCGCAGTCGATCTACCACGCCGAGCGCCTGCGCAACATCATCGTGGAGCGCAACCTCGTCAAGGGCAAGCAGCTGTATGCGGCAGCCTTTCAGGTGGCAGAGAACCTGACCGTCAGAAACAACCTTCTCA
This sequence comes from Pseudomonadota bacterium, assembly GCA_041179165.1. Taxonomy (GTDB): domain Bacteria; phylum Pseudomonadota; class Gammaproteobacteria; order Burkholderiales; family Burkholderiaceae_C; genus Rhizobacter. Next base: position 10,387 of record JBEGTX010000356.1, read on the forward strand.
TCTCGAAGTACACCTATGTGCTGGGGTTGATCTCCAACAGCAACGTGGGCTCGCCCAAACCGTCGAGCAGCTACATCTACAACAACACCTTGTACAAGCCCGATGTCAGCATCACCACGGCGTTCTCTGCGGTGTCGATTCTGGGCACGGGGTACACCGGTGTCGTGCTGAAGAACAATCTGGCCTATGGCCCCGGCAACGCAAGAGACGGCGCCACCAACGGCAATGCCGCGACATTCATCGCCCCGCAAAACGGCGTGCTCGGCGTGAACTACACGTTGCTGAACAACTCGACGAATGCGCAGGTGAACGCCGTCAACCCTTTCGCCACCGGTGCTCCGGTGAACGTCACTGACTTTGCGCCAGGGGCCCTGGGGTATGCGGTGTCCGGCACTGGCGCTGCAGTGCCGGTGTGGGATGACATGTTTGAAACGCCCCTCACCACGCTGCACAGTCTGGGGGCCATCCTCCAGTAAGTGCTCGCTGCGTGCCTGCCGCTGCGTGGCCCACGGGAGTGGGCGGTTGGTGTGTGAGGAGGTGAGCTGTGCAGCCGCACCGCTGAGAAGATACCCCCTAAGAAACAATCTGATACATCGGTTCGTGACTTATTCACGCCGCCCCCGGGGCAATCAGGTGCTTGACGCAGAGGCTGCAGAGGGTGAACTGTCGAGCCGCTGTCATCGGTTCGTCTGGCGTTGAAAACGCACTCCCTCTTCAGTGGCGCAAGACCACATTTGAATGAAATGCCCGCACCGTCACGGTCGGGCCAGGGAGCAGTACCGTGTTTGAGTTTTCTGAACCCCGCCTCGTGCGGAGGTTGAGCCGTGGGTGGGCGCTTGTTCTGAGTGTCGCCTCGGCGAGTGCGGCCCTGGCGGCCGATCCGTCCACCCCTGAGGCGGTTGGCGCCGCAGCGGCGCAAGAACAGCGGCGGTTGCAAGAGCGCGAACGGGCGCAGTCCCAGCAGTTGCAGCGCAAGCCCGATGTGCGGCTCGACACCGCTGCCGTGCCCGACGCCCTGTTGCCGCTGCCCGTGAACGAAGCGCCTTGCTTTCACATCACGCGTGTGGAACTCAACGGCACCAGCGCATCCAGGTTCCAGTGGGCCCTGCAAAAAGCGTTTCTTCCGAGTGATCCTCCGCCGGTGCCTGCCGAGGGCGGTGCGCCCGGGCGCTGCCTCGGCTCGGTGGGCATCAACCGTGTCATGAAGCGTGTGCAGAACGCGCTGATCGATCGCGGCCTCATCACGAGCCGCATCGTGGCTGAGCCGCAAGACCTGCGCAGCGGCGCCCTGTCGCTCATCGTGGTGCCGGGCCAGGTGCGCCAGGTGCGGTTCGCTCAAGGTTCTTCTGCCCGTGCGACCTCCGTCAACGCGGTGCCTTCTCGGCCGGGCCAGCTGCTCAACCTGCGCGACATCGAGCAAGGGCTCGAGAACTTCAAGCGGGTCTGAGCAGCAGTCGGGCAGCAGCACCACCCATGCGGCCACGAGTGTCGCCAGCCTCAAAGGCAACATCGCGCTGACCGCTGACGGTGCGTTCACCCAGACCGGCAGCGTGCTCGTGGCGCCCGAGGGCAACATCCACGTGCGTGCGCAGTCGGTGCAAATCGATGCGGCCACCGACCGTGGAGAGTCGACGCAAAGCAGTGAATCCAGCCGCACCGCCATCGGCGGCTCGGTGAGCATTCCGGTTGTCGATGCTTTGCGTGCTGCGCACAGCGCCAGAAAGGCGGGCGAGGAAACTCGCAGCGACCGCATGAAGGCGATGGCCGCCATCAACGCGGGCCTGGCGCTCAAGGACGCAGCGAAGGTGATGCAGAACGGCGTCAACGCCGGCATCAAGATCAGCGTCAACGTGAGCAACTCCGAGAGCTACTCGGAGTTCTCGCAAAGCGGCACGAATGCCGTGGGCAGCACGGTGGCCGCGGCCGGTGACCTCAGCATCGAGGCCACGGGTGCGGGCACCGACAGCAACCTCACCATCCTCGGCAGCGACATCAGCGCGGGCGAAAAACCAAGCTCAAGGTCGATGGCGACATGCGTCTCGAGGCCGCCGAGAACACCGCGGGGCATCGCCGGCGTGGACCCACTTCTACAACAGGCATCGTACGCACCACGGCATCGGCCTAAAGCCGCCCACCTCTCGCCTTCCCGTCTCACGTAAGAACCTCCTGACCTTTCACAAACTTGGGGTTCTAGGGATGGTGGGCGTTGTCCTCTCAGTGCCCAATCAAAGGTTGCATTGACTTAACCCAAGCCCGGTGTCCATGCCCCTCAGGAGCTCCCGACCGTGTTCAATTTTTCCCAAGCGTCATCGTCTGTCTGCGCCTTGCTGGCGGCAACCCTGTTGGTTGGGTGCGGGGGAGGAGGAGGTGGAGGGGATGACGTGGTCGCGGTCCCTCCAGCTTCCGGCGCGCCGGGCTGCGCGCCCTCGCGCGCAGCCTATGACTCGGTGGTGATCGGTGCCAGTCCTTCGGCCGCCGCCGTGGTCATGGGGTGTGCCGGCGAGTTGGTGAGTCAGATGGACGTGGCAGGTCTGACTCAGTACACGTACCAGTGGGGCACCGTGAGCAGTGGCCCTTACGTCCAGATGAACGTGCGAGACGGCAGGGTCACGCGCAAGACCGCGAGTCGGCTTGACGCTGCCAGCGCTCCGTCGCTGTGTCTCCCGACGGTCGCGTCGGTCGGAGCCCTTCCCATCGGTGTCGATGTGACCACAGTCGTTGCGACGCTGGGCTGCGCAGGAGAGCTGGTGTCCGAATCCGCCTTAGGCGGCGTCTCAGAACGCACCCTTGTCTGGGGCAGCGTGATGTCGGGCCCGTTCGCCAACTTCGAGTTCACCAATGGCGTGATGACGTCACGGTTCTCGCAGGGTCTGACTCCCGCTGCGGCGGCCTCTTCTTGTGTGCCCACCAGGGTGTCCTATGACACCATCGTTCAGGGCCTCGATATCGCTGCTGTGCAGCAGCGCCTGGGGTGTGCGGGCCAGCTTCTCAACGATGTGCTGGTTGCCGGGCTGGCGCGCCGCACTTACGCGTGGGGCAACGCGGCGATGGGTCCGTACGCGCAGGTCACCTTCGATGGCGGCTTGGTGTCTTCCAAGATGGCTTCACGCCTGGAGGCTGTCGTTTCCGCCAATTGCACGCCGACGCAGGCACGCTTCGACGCGCTTGCACCGGGCGCGACGCTGGCTTCCGTGCAGGCCACGATGGGCTGCGGCGGCGAGCAGATCAACAACGCGACGGTGAGCGGGGTGAACCAAGTGAGCCAGGCCTGGGGAAGTCCTGCGAGCGGTGCCTACGTCATGGTCACGCTGCGGGCGGACCAGTTGACTGCCAAGCTGGCGCAACATCTCGACGGCACCCCTGGGCCGGCGGCCTGCTTGCCCACGTCGGCCACCGTTGCCGCGTTGAGTGGAGGTCTCACTGTTGTTCAGGCATCGGCCGCCATCGGGTGTTCAGGTTGGTTGCTCACCGAGGTGGTGACCGGCAGCACGAACGAAAAGACTTATTCGTGGGGCAGCGTTGTGAGCGGCCCGTACCTGCAGGCGAAGTTCCGCAACGGCGCGCTGGCGTCGTGGTCCAGCACCCGCCTTTGACAGGCAGCGATACGGGTGAACCGTGTGGCAGAGCGTGTCGGTGGCGCGGGGTGTGAGTTGATGCGCGTGCGGTGAAGCACAGTCACTGAAAAATCGAGTCACAAAGCGTTCGCTCACTTTCAACCCGTTGCACTCGCACACGGTCGTCCCGGATGGCGCCGATAGGATGTGCGTTTGCAGTGCGCCGCCATCCGCTGATCCATCGAGGAGCCTCATGAGCCATTCACCTTTTCCGCGACCGCTGGGGGCCCGCGCGAGCCGGCTTCATCTTCGTGCCTTGAGTCTGGCCGTGGCGGGTGTGTGTGGCGTTGCCACCGCCCAAGCAGCTGCGCCCGTCACGCTGAGCTACACGGTGAACAACCAGTGGCAAGGCGGCTATTGCGCCGTGGTGAAGGTGGTCAACCCGAACAATGAGGCGGTGACCTGGAGTGGCAACCTCTCCGTGAACGGCACAGTTCAGAACGCGTGGAACGCGGTGTGGACGCAGTCAGGCGCGGTGATGAGCTTGCGTGGCAATGGCTGGAACAACGTGCTGGCCGCGAACAGTGCGTCGGAGTCGGTGGGCTTCTGCGCCAACAGCGCGACAGTGTCACCGCCGCCACCGCCACCGCCACCTCCACCTCCACCGCCACCGCCACCTCCACCTCCACCTCCACCTCCACCTCCACCTCCAC
>JBEGTX010000357.1:0-3184 GCA_041179165.1 Pseudomonadota bacterium
CCGGTATGCACGCCCATCGGGTCGAGGTTCTCGATCGAACAGATGATGATGCAGTTGTCCTTATGGTCGCGCACCACCTCCATCTCGTATTCTTTCCAGCCAAGCAGGGATTCTTCGATCAGCAGTTCCTTGGTCGGGGAGGCTTCGAGGCCGCGCTTGCAGATCTCGACGAACTCTTCCTGGTTGTAGGCGATGCCGCCGCCCGAACCGCCCATGGTAAAGGACGGCCGGATGATGGTGGGGAAGCCCATGGCGCCCTGCACCTGCTGCGCCTCTTCCATGCTGTGGGCAATGCCCGAACGCGCCGAACCGAGGCCGATGCGGGTCATGGCCTGCTTGAACTTCTCCCGGTCCTCGGCCATGTCGATGGCCTCGCGCGAAGCGCCGATCATTTCGACGCCGTACTTTTCCAGCACGCCATGCTTGGCCAGGTCGAGCGCGCAGTTCAGCGCGGTCTGGCCGCCCATGGTCGGCAGCACGGCGTCGGGCCGCTCCTTGGCGATGATCTTCTCGACCACCTGCCAGGTGATGGGCTCGATGTAGGTCACGTCGGCCATGTCCGGGTCGGTCATGATCGTCGCCGGATTGCTGTTAACGAGGATGACTCGGTAACCCTCTTCGCGCAGGGCCTTGCAGGCCTGGGCGCCGGAGTAGTCGAACTCGCAGGCCTGGCCGATGATGATCGGGCCAGCGCCAATGATGAGAATGGATTTGAGGTCTGCGCGCTTAGGCATTGTTTTTCTCCATCAGCGCGGTGAAGCGGTCGAACAGGTAAGCGATGTCATGGGGTCCGGGGGAAGCCTCGGGGTGGCCTTGAAAACAGAATGCGGGCTTGTCGGTGCGGGCCAGGCCTTGCAGCGTGCCGTCGAACAGGCTGATGTGGGTGGGCCGGAGGTTGGCGGGCAGCGTTTTTTCATCCACCGCAAAACCGTGGTTCTGGCTGGTGATGCTCACACGCTCGTTGTCCAGATCTTTCACAGGGTGGTTCGCACCGTGGTGGCCGAACTTCATCTTGAAGGTCTTGGCGCCGGATGCCAGGGCCATGATCTGATGGCCAAGGCAGATGCCGAAGGTCGGGATGCCGGCTTCGATCAGCGTGCGCGCGGATTCGATCGCGTAGTCGCAGGGTTCGGGGTCGCCAGGGCCGTTGCTCAGGAAGATGCCGTCGGGCTTGTAGGCCAGCACGTCCGCAGCAGGTGTTTGCGCCGGCACGATGGTGACCTTGCAACCGCGGCTCACCAGCATGCGCAGGATGTTGCTCTTCACGCCGTAGTCGTAGGCGACCACATGGAACTTGGGCGACTCGAGCGAGGTGTAGCCGGAGCCCAGCACCCATTCGCCTTCGGTCCATTCGGCCACGTCGGTGCGGCTCACCACTTTGGCCAGATCGAGACCGGCCATGCTGGGCGCGCTGGCGGCCAGGTCGATGGCCTGCTTGCGATGGGCGTCGGTGAGGGCTTCGCCGAGCGGCAAAGTGAGGATGCAGCCGTTCTGTGCGCCCTTGGTGCGCAGAACACGGGTCAGACGGCGGGTGTCGATGTTGGCAATGGCCACCGTGCCTTGCTGCACCAAATACTGGTCCAGCGTCAGGGTGCTGCGGAAATTCGACGACAGGATGGGCAGGTCTTTGATGATCAGACCGGCCGCATGCACTTGTTTGGCTTCGACGTCTTCGGGGTTGATGCCGTAGTTGCCGATGTGCGGGTAGGTCAGCGTGACGATCTGGCGGCAGTAGCTCGGGTCTGTCAGGATTTCCTGATAGCCCGTGAGCGAGGTGTTGAACACCACCTCGCCGACGGTGTGACCGGCTGCGCCGATCGAAATGCCTTGAAAGACCGTTCCGTCCGCGAGTGCTAGAAGAGCCTGTTTTTGAATGGGCAGCAGTGGCGCGGGCACACGATTCTCCGGATTTGTGCGCGCCCAGTTCTGCTCTTCGAGCGTGAGACCGGTTGGGAAAACTTGTGGGGAGTTTTCGGCAGGAAACGGCGAGAGTTTCGCTGGGCGGGATGGTTGCAGGTAAACCCTCGCATTGTACCTGACAGCGGCGCACTTTTCCGTGCACGACATGTTGGATGCGACACAGATGCACCAGCTTCCAAAAAGCCGAGCCCGCCTGGCTCGAAATCTGCTGCGTGCATTTCATAATGGTGCCTGCACCCAACGAGAGAGGAAAAGCCATGAAGGGCGACCCCAAAGTCATCGAGCTGCTGAACGCGCAGCTCAAAAACGAGCTGACCGCAATCAATCAGTACTTCCTGCACTACCGCATGCTGAAGCACTGGGGGCTGGACAAGCTTGCCGCCAAGGAGTACGCCGAATCCATCGGCGAAATGAAACACGCCGACCGCCTGATGGACCGCATCTTCACGCTCGACGGCCTGCCCAACCTGCAAGACCTGGGCAAGCTGCTGATCGGCGAAGACACCGTCGAAGTGCTGACCTGCGATCTCACGTCGGAGCGTGGTGCGCAGCAGACCGTCAAGGAAGGCATCGCCCACTGCGAAACCGTGCGCGACTACGTCTCACGCGACCTGCTGCAAGACATCCTGCGCGACACCGAGGAGCACATCGACTTCCTCGAAACCCAGCTCGATCTGGTCGACCGCATCGGCCTGCAGAACTACCTGCAGTCGCAAATGGGTGAAATCGAGGCCTGATGTCGGCCCTGGCCGCGCGGTGAGCGCGGCCTTCCGGCTCGCTGCCGAGTCGCGGTGCCTGAAGGTACCGCGACTTGTGGGCCCTTTGAACAAGGGGCTTGTACTGGGAATCATTCCTATTTATCATTGCATCCAGTGATCAGGCATTTTCTGGTCCGGAGCCCCGCAATGATCGTCTGCGTCTGCCAACGAGTTTCCGACCGAGACATCCAGCGCCACGTGCGCAATGGCGTCACGAGCTTTGACGAGCTGCAAATGGAAACGGGCGTTTCGTCGTGCTGCGGCCGCTGCGCCGATTGCGCGCGCGACACCTTCGAGACCGCCTGCGCTGCGGGCGCCCGCCCCCACGCCCATCGCATTCCGATTCACGCTGCCGTCGGCGCCTGATCTCACAGCCCCCTGCTCGCTCTAGGAGCCTGTCGGACTTGGAACGTCGAAAGCGAAAATCGGCCCCAGCGAGGACAGTTTTTGCCGGATTTGCAGGCCCATAGCCCCGCTATGGGACAAAAAGACGGTGAAAAATGGAC
>JBEGTX010000358.1:0-3807 GCA_041179165.1 Pseudomonadota bacterium
TTCTTGTTCGAGTTGGTCTTCGGTCATGCCCTGCCCTGGTGTCAAAGCGCAAGCAGCGCGATGTATGGCTGATAACTGTAGCTGCGGTTCTTCTTCTGGCCGGTCAGCTCGGCCACGATGCTCAGGTCCTCCAGCACCTTGACGGCGGCGTTGGCCGTGGGGAATGTGGTGCCCAAAGCTTGGCGTGCGCGCTCCACGGTGAAGCGCGGCATCACCGGCAGCATCTCGAACAGCCGGTAGCTGGCCGGCCCCGCCTTGGGTGAGGCCAGCAGACGGCGACGGTCTGACGACACCAAGCTGGCGATGGCCACAATGCCGCGTTCGGCCTCGGTCGCGGCGCTGGCCACCCCTTCCAGAAAGAAGGAGAGCCAGCCCTCCCAATCGCCATCGGTGCGAATGGCCGACAAGCGGCGGTAGTACTCGGCCTGGTGCTGCTTGAGGTAGCCGCTGAGGTACATCAAGGGTTCGGGCAACAGGCGCCAATGCTCCAGCAGTGCTGCGATGAGCAAGCGGCCGATGCGGCCATTGCCATCGAGAAATGGGTGGATGGTTTCGAACTGAGCGTGCACGAGTGCCACCTTCACCAGCGGTGGCAAGGTGGGCGCATCGTCGTGAATGAAGCGCTCCATGTCGGCCAGCAATGCCGTCACCTGATCAGGTGGGGGCGGCACAAAGGCGGCATTGCCAGGGCGTGTGCCACCGATCCAGTTCTGCGAGCGGCGCAACTCACCTGGTTGCTTGCCCGTGCCACGCACGCCATCCAGCAGCAGCCGGTGCGCGTCGCACAGCAGGCGAACGCTGATGGGCAAGCCCTTGGGGTCTCGCAAGTGGCCTTGCACCAACCGAAAGGCACGCAGGTAGTTGGTGACCTCTTCGACGTCGTCGGTGTTGCTGACGGCAAAGCCCGCCTCGTCATCGAACAGGTCGGTCAGCGTGGCTTGCGTGCCTTCGATCTGCGAGGTGAGCAATGCCTCCTTGCGGATGGCGCTGTAAAGCAGCCAGTCAACCGATGGCACCAGTCCCGACACGCCAGACAATCGGGCCAGGGCCAGCTCTGCCGCATGGTTGAGCGCGTCAAAGCCTTCGGGCAGCAGCGGTGGCGCAACAGGGGGCAGCGGATGCGGCACGAAGGCCTGGACGGCTTCGCCCAAGGTCGTGGAGGTCGCGTAGGTTCCCGTGCTGCGCATGGTCATGAAAGCCGGCTGGTGTGCTGCCGGCGATATTAAAGCATTCTTTAATTTGATGTTCTGCTTTGAAAGCATCCTTTACAGCATCGCCCGAATGGGAAGTTTTGAACATTGACGCGACCCTGTATGGGGAAGTATCATAAACAAAGACTGGGGGGAACAGTCACCATGCAACCATGCAACTACTTGGCCTCATCAAGCTCGACAACTTCAAGCGAAAACACGCCGATGCCCGTGGGCCCCTTGACGCCTGGCGCATTGACGCTGAGCGAGCTCAATGGGCGGGGCCGCAAGACGTCAAGAACCGGTACCCCAATGCCAGCTTTCTGGCAGACAACAAAGTCATTTTCAACATCAAGGGCAACGCCTACCGGTTGGTGATCAAGGCCAAATACCAGAACGGCGTCGTTCTGATCGAGTGGGTCGGTACACATGCCGAGTACGACAAGCAGAATTTTTAGCTTGAACTCGGCAGACGAAAGGAGAGTGGAATGAAGCAACAGGTGAAAGTGATCAAGACGCAGCGTGAATACGATGCGGCGATCGTTCGTCTGTCGGCTTTGATGGATGAAGAGTTGGCACCAGGCTCTGCCAAGGAGGCTGAGCTGGAGTTGCTGGCTCTGGTCATCGAGTCCTATGAGCGCAGCAAAGTCGAGCCGGTGATCCCGGATCCGATTGAAGCCATTCTGTTTCGCATGGATCAACTCGGCCTCAAGAAGGTGGACATGGTTCCCTTCATGGGCTCGTTGCCCAAGGTATCAGAGGTGCTGGCTCGAAAGCGTCCGCTCAACCTGGCCATGATCCGTAAGCTGCATCAGGAGTTGAGCATTCCCGCCGATGTGTTGTTGGCGGAATCTGATGCCTCGGTCGATCTGTCGGCGGAGCCGGTCTACGATTTCGATCGCTTTCCCTGGCGAGAAATGATCGGGCGGGGCTACTTTCAGGGCTTCACGGGAACGGTGCGTGAGGCCCGAGACAACGCGGAAGAGTTGATTCGCTCCTTCATGCGAGGCATGCAACTGCAGCCCGACCATCAAGCCAAGCTTCGTGCACCCCTGCAGCAGAGCGGCAACCGATTGATGGACGACTACGCGCTGCTTACCTGGCGGGTTGCTGTTCTCAAGAAGTCTCGGCAAATCCAAATCAAGACAGCCTATGTGAAAGGCAGTTTGTCGACCGAGCGATTGAAAGAGCTCGCACGTCTGTCACGATTCGAGCAAGGCCCTCGTTTGGCCCAAGAATTTTTGGCCGACATGGGGATCGCGCTCGTCTTCGAAAATCACTTCAACAAGACCTACCTTGATGGCGCCGCCATGTTCGATGGGGACCGTCCTGTGGTGGCGCTGACCTTGCGTCACGATCGGCTCGACAACTTCTGGTTCGCTTTGATGCACGAACTGGTTCACGTCAAAGAGCATCTCGGCCCGGATCACTTGTTCATTGCTGACAACCTGGAAGACAAGTTGCGTCAGCAGTCCAAAGAAGAGCGAGAGGCCGACGAAGGCGCTCGAGAAATCTTGATTCCACAGGCAGAGTGGTTGGCCGCTGACTTGATGAGCGAGCCGACGATTGAAGGTGCCAATGCCTTGGCAGACAAACTGCGCATCCATCCCGCCATCGTGGCCGGACGGGTGCGCTTCCAATCCGGCAACTGGCGTTTGCTCAGCAGCATCAAGGCAGAAGTTCGCTGCCAGTTCGCTGACCAGCTTGGGGAGCCCGCTCAACACAGTTGATCAGCAAAGAAAAATGCCCTTGAGTGTTAGCGCACTCAAGGGCATTCGGTGAGGTGAACGGGGGTATACCAAACCACCCAGGCACGACACGTCTTGGAAGACGGCGGATCTTATCAGTCCGCAGTGCACGGGCAGTCGCTAAAAACCCCCATCTTCGCAAAGGAGTTGGCATGGCCTACGCCCGTTGGAAGAGTGTCTTTGTGCGGGCATACGTCCGTTTTCGGTGGGGACACCGAGAGCACGTGTGCCAACACTGGCGCTCACATCCGAATCAGATGAACCTCGACTTCTGATCCTCACTGATGGCAGGCACCTCGTTTCGCAAGGCGCCTGCCGTTTTCCCTGCACGTGAACACCGAAAGGCCAAAACCCCTGCACCTGTGACGTCGGTGGCCGGATCGGCATTGACCCAGCGGCCTGGAGGGAAGTCAAAAGGCAAGTGATCTGTCCTCAGCAATTTGGCTGATCGTGGGCCCGCTTCGTGCGGGCTCATTTCATTCGTGCCTTCAGATCGACGGCAGCTTTCCGCGTCGCGCGGATACTGACCGCCGTTCACATGGGGTAGAGTGACTGCCAAGTGGATCGGGGGTTCCTGGTTGGCGCTACAGCCTCGGTGGGGTCACCGGGGCTTTTCGCTTTTCGCACTGCTCGGAACTTCTATCTGGGCGTTCATCGAAGCGCCTCTCGCGACTGAACCTGCGCTCGTTCGGTAGCGTGGACCGCTTAGCGTAATCGATCGCAAGCCATTGATCTGGCTCAAGTTTCGACGATTCGGGCGTGATTGTTAAGCGCTTGTTATGCGCTGCCCGACACTCAACAAAATGAGCCCGGCGCTGCGTGCCGGTCGATGCTCATGTTGCGATCTCCTCCACCTGTTGTTGAGCCTC
>JBEGTX010000359.1:0-15141 GCA_041179165.1 Pseudomonadota bacterium
GTAGTTGCGCTCACCCCAACGCGGGCGGCGCTCCTCAATGTAGCGGCTCCAGACTTCGCCCACGGTCAGCGCCTGCCGCGCCGTGGTGTCCCGTTTGGCGGTGGCGGCGGCGGTGCGCTCTGCCTTGACTTCGCGGGGGTCGCGCCCTTCGTCTATCAGCCGTTGCAACTCTCTGACCTTGGCCTGAGCGTCGGGAATGCTCCAGGCCGTTGGCGCCCCGATGGTCAGGCGCATGTCTCGCCCCTGGTACGCCGCTTGGAACACATAGGCCGTCTTTCCGGCGGGGGTTGCCCTCAAGCCCAGCCCGGGTGCGGTCGCGTCCCATAGAAACGCCTGCGCCTTGTCCGGCGGACATTTGAACCCGGCCACGCGGCCAGCGGTGAAAGCAATCTTTGCCATGGGCACCCCCTTGCGGGTCTTACATCGGCCAGGATGTAAGGGCGGATGTAAGACGATTTGCCGAAAACAGACCCATTCCAATCAACGGGGCCACTGGACAGACCCACAGTGAAAAGCGGCTAACCTGTTGATTTGTATAGAGTCTATCAGCACCACTCAACACCTTCAAACACTATTGTTCGAGGATTGAAAATCCGCGTGTCGGTGGTTCGATTCCGCCCTTGGCCACCAGATCTGTACAAGAAGCCCCGCGCACGCAAGTGCTCGGGGCTTTTGTTTTTTCTGACGGTGTTTTTGACACGGCCGGCGGCAAGTTTCACGAGAAGCCCGGGGCCACCCGGTCACTCCTGACTCGCCAGTCGATTCGCTGCATCCTGCAGACCACCGAGCACTGCGTCGGCCATTGACATGGGGAATTCCTCAGGCAACTGAGCGCGTACGGCAGCTGTGACGGCGGGGGTGCGCGCCACGACGTCCTCGATCAGGTACTGGACTGCCCGACCATCCGCAGTCACCACCCCATGGCGAGTGCCCAGCACCTGCCAATGTCGACGCAGAATTTCCCGCATCCGCCAATGCGCGTTCTTCGAACGAACGGCCATGGCCATCTTGGCCTTGAGGGATGCGAGCTTCCCCGGCCCTTGCCCAAGCACCGGATACGCCGACAGCACGTCATAGAGCGGCGTGAGCTGGTAGCGCCCTCCGGGGCGAAGGAACAGGCTGAAGTTCTTCGCGTGGCCGTCGGTGGCACACAACATCCAGAAGAGCAGCTGAGCCTTGAAGAAATCACGCCTGTCCTGCTCCCGCGCCATGGAGCCATCCAACAGGTCGAGGATGCGGTCCATGCCGGGCCCGCCATCAGCCTCGTACTTCGCTTCCGGTGGCATTCCTGTGGCCTGGCACATGTCTTCTTGTGGAAGCCGTATCAGGCGTCGGTCTGCAACGACAGAGGGGCGTGACTGACCAGGGGACATGTCCCCCAGTGACATCTCGGCTCGGGGCGGCGTCCACCACACGCGGTCGAAACGCTCGACCACCAGCGCCTTGACGTCCTCGAATTGCATGGGCCGGCAGGCGGCCACGGGCAGGCCGTACTCTTTCAGGATCAGCGCGCACAGCCACTCGTTCTCCACGGAGTCCCGCATGTCCAGCTTCATGCCGCCGATGACGCCGAGCGGCAGCTTGAAGATGTGCGTGGTCGGTGTCCCCCCCCGCGGCAGGCACCACCGGCCCTCGCGCAGCAGCAGCGCCGTCTTCTCCTGGGCGCCGGCAATGGAGATGCGGAATTCCTCGTCATCGGCGGCCCATCCCATGGCGTTGGGCGTCGTCGTGCCGCGCAGCACCTGGGCCACCTGAGACTCGCTCAGATGCTCGGCCTGCAATGGGGCGGTACCGGTTGAGACCTGGCCCGCCGGCAGGATTTCGAGGGCCCCCACGCAGTCTCGCCCGATCTCGGCCAACAGCTGGAATGCATCGGTCGAACCGGTGTTGAAACGACGGGCCATCCGTTCACGAATGTCCTTGCTGTCGGGCAGAAGGTTCTCGAAGTAGGCCCGGACCTTGGGGCCGCGGTGGGGTGCATTGCCTGGCGTGAACGGCAACGACAGAGACAACGGACGCCCTTGCTCCGACTGCGTCCAGGCCAGGTCGTACTGCAGCGTGTCCGGCGCGTGTGGTGCCAGGCTCCAGACGCCGACATGGGCCCCGTTCATCCACAGGCCCAGCGTCCGAGTGCGGGAGTGGCGCCCCATGGCTTACCAGACAGGCTTGTCGGAATCGGTGGCGGCAGGGGCATCGGTTGGTGCAGATGCCGCAATGGATGTGGGCTCGCCAAGCGTCAGTTCCACCCCCAGGATGTTCAGCAACCGCAGCAGTCTCGCGGCGCCGACCTTGTCCGCGTTGCGCTCCATCGCCGAGTAGGTCTGCTGCGATATGCCCAGGCGCAGTGCCACCTCGCCTTGGGTGAGGCCTGCGTCCTTGCGAAAAGCCTGGAGCAGCTCGGGCAACTGTGCGGCGGTGCGGATGGTGAACTTCGACATACAAATCCTGTGCTGTCAGTTGATCTTACAGTGTTTGATGCGTTTTCTTAAGATACTCATCAAAAGCTGTAAAATCAAAAAACAGCACGTACACTGTGAATCACCAGGCGTGCCGACGCGCACCGGCACTGCTCAGTGCGCGGCCCCGCTCGCCGACGGCGCAAACGGTTCGGCCACAGGACGCTGCTGCCCCGGGGTGTCGGACGGCCCCTCGCCCGGCGGGATGAAAGGCAGGTGGTGGGCGATGCCCTTGTGGCAGTCGATGCAGGTGCGCTCCTTGGTGTCGAGGTACTTGGTGTGCATGGCCTGGGCCCGAGGGCTTTGGCGGGTGAAGTCCATCGACTCGTAGTTGTGGCAGTTGCGGCACTCGAGCGAGTCGTTGGCCTTGAAGCGCGCCCATTCGTGCTGCGCGAGTTCGAGCCGTTTGTCGACGAACTTCTCGCGCGTACTGATGGTGCCGAAGACCTTGCCCCAGACCTCTTTCGACGCCTGCATCTTGCGGGCGATCTTGGAGGTCCACTCGTGCGGGACGTGGCAGTCGGAACACTTGGCTCGCACACCCGAGCGGTTGCTGTAGTGGATGGTGGTCTTGAGTTCGGCGTAGACGTTCTCGCGCATCTCATGGCACCCGGTGCAGAAGGCCTCGGTGTTGGTGGCCTCCATGGCGGTGTTGAAGCCGCCCCAGAAGATGATGCCGGCAAAGAAACCGGCCACCGTCAGCGCACCCAGGCTGATGTGGGTGGCCGGGCGATTGACGATGTGCCAGTAGCGTTTGATGAGCGCAATCATGGGCGGGCCCTGCAGAGGTTCATGGCTTGCGCGCCGGCACAGGCCGGGCGACGGTCACCGCGGAACCCGCGGGGGAAAAGCTGTTGCCGACGATCGGCTGCACGGGCTCCTGGGCCACGTGGCATTGAAGGCAGAAGTAGCGCCGCGTTGAAATCGACTTGAGCTGTTTGCCGTCGCGGTTGTAGTAGTGCGTAGGGCTGACAGGCGTGGCCTGGCTGAACTCGGTGCGAGCCAGCGCATGACAGTCGAGGCACTTGTTGAAGTTGCGATCAACCTGGTAGCTGTCGATCCGGTGCGGGATCGTGGGCGGCTGCATGGCGTAGTTGCGAGGCCGCTTCTGGTCATCGTTGGACCAGTTGGTCAAGCGCGGTGGTGTGGTCGTCTGGAGCACCGGTGCAGGGCCGCGTGCGGCATCGACAACGGTTTCTGCCCCCACCACGGCCGGCGAACACAAACCCACCGCGAGTGCGAGCACCAAGCCCCATGCAGCGCGGGCGATCACGACGCCACCCCCACCTTGGTGATCTTCACCGCGCACTTCTTGAAGTCGGTCTGGAACGAGATGGGGTCGGTGGCATCGAGCGTGACCTTGTTGATGAGCTGGCTCGCGTCGAACCACGGCACGAACACCAGCCCACGCGGCGGCTTGTTGCGCCCGCGTGTTTCCACCCGCGTGCGGATGCTGCCGCGCCGCGAGGCCACCTCCACCTCGGTGCCGCGCCGCAAGCCCAGCGCCTTGGCGTCATCAGGGTGCATGTAGCAAACCGCATTGGGCATGGCCTTGTGAAGCTCGGGCACGCGGCGCGTCATGGAGCCGGAGTGCCAATGCTCGAGCACGCGACCGGTGGACAGCCAGAACGGAAAGGCCTTGTCGGGTGCCTCGGCGGCCGGCTCGTACGGCAGCGCGAAGATCAAGGCGCGGTTGTCGGCATGCCCGTAGAACTGGTAGCCGGTGCCGGCCTTCACGTAGGGGTCGGTGCCCTCGCGGTAGCGCCAGCGCGTCTCCTTGCCGTCGACCACCGGCCAGCGCAGGCCGCGCACCTGGTGGTAGGTGTCGAAGGGCGCGAGGTCGTGGCCGTGGCCGCGACCGAAGCTCGCGTACTCCTCGAACAGGCCCTTCTGCACGTAGTAGCCGAAGTGCGCCACCTCGTCGTTCGCATAGCCGGCCTCCAACTGCGAGGCCGGGAACTTGTCGACCTGACCGTTGCGGAACAGCACCTCGTACAGCGTCTTGCCTTTGTACGACGGCATCTTGGCGATCAAGTCGGCGGGCCACACCTCCTCGATCTTGAAGCGCTTGGAGAACTCCATCAGCTGCCACAGGTCGGAGCGCGCCTCGCCCGGCGCCTTGACGAGCTGGTGCCAGAAGTGGGTGCGGCGCTCGGCATTGCCATAGGCCCCCTCCTTCTCGACCCACATGGCCGTCGGCAGAATCAGATCGGCCGAGATGGCCGTGACCGTGGGGTAGGCGTCGGACACCACGATGAAATTCTCGGGGTTGCGATAACCCGGGTAGCCCTCTTCGACCAGGTTGGCGGCGGCCTGCATGTTGTTGTTGACCATGACCCAATAGGCATTGAGCTTGCCGTCCTTGAGCATGCGGTTCTGCAACACGGCGTGGTAGCCCGGGATGTCGGGGATGGTGCCTGCAGGCAACTTCCAGATCTCTTCGGCGTGGGCGCGGTGCTTGGGGTTGGTGACCACCATGTCGGCCGGCAGCCGGTTGGCAAACGTGCCCACCTCGCGCGCCGTGCCGCAGGCCGAGGGCTGGCCCGTGAGCGAGAACGGGCTGTTGCCCGGCGTGGCGATCTTGCCGGTAAGCAGGTGGATGTTGTAGACCATGTTGTTGGCCCACACGCCCCGCGTGTGCTGGTTGAAGCCCATGGTCCAGAAGGACATCACCTTGACCTTGGGGTCGGCGTAGAGCTCGGCCAGCGCCTGCAGGCGGTTCTTGGGCACACCCGTGAGCTTGGCGGTGTAGTCGAGGTCGTAGGTGGACACAAAGGCCGCGAACTCGTCGAACGTCATCGGCTTGGACCCACCCGGGTCTTTTGCGTTCTTGGCGGCCTTCTGAAGCGGATGCTCGGGCCGCAGCCCGTAGCCGATGTCGGTGTTGCCGCGCCGGAACGACGTGTGTTTGTCGACGAAGGCGCGGTTCACGCGGTTGGTCGAGATGATGACGTGGGCGATGTAGTTGAGGATGGCCAGGTCGGTTTGTGGCGTGAACGTGAGCTCCACATCGGCCAGCTCGTACGAGCGGTGCTCGAAGGTCGACAGCACGGCCACACGCACATGCGGCGCGCTCAGGCGCCGGTCGGTCACGCGGGTCCACAGCACGGGGTGCATCTCGGCCATGTTGGAGCCCCACAGCACGAAGGCGTCTGCCGCCTCGATGTCGTCGTAGCAGCCCATGGGCTCGTCCATGCCGAAGGTGCGCATGAAGCCGACGGCCGCCGAGGCCATGCAGTGGCGCGCATTGGGGTCGAGGTTGTTGGAGCGGAACCCCGCCTTCATCAGCTTGAGCCCGGCGTAGCCTTCCCACACCGTCCACTGGCCCGAGCCGAACATGCCGACGGCGGTGGGGCCTTTTTCCTTGAGCACCTTCTTGAACTGCGCGGCCATCACGTCGAAGGCCTCATCCCACGACACGTGCTCGAACTCGCCGTCCTTGGCATAGACGCCATTCTTCTTGCGCAGCAACGGCTTGGTGAGCCGGTCTGTGCCGTACATGATCTTCGAGAGGAAGTAGCCCTTCACGCAGTTGAGGCCGCGGTTCACTTCGGCCTGCGGGTCGCCATGGGTGGCGACCACCTGGTTGTCTTTCACGGCGACCATCACGCCGCAGCCGGTGCCGCAGAAACGGCACGGTGCCTTGGACCACTTCAGGCCCGCGGCATCGGTGGTGCCCGACACCGGCGGCACGACAGCCCCGGCCGCGGGTTGTGCGAACGACGGCAGGGAAACGCCTGCTGCGGCGGCGGCCGCAGCGGCCGCCGTGTTTCTCATGAAGTCTCTACGGGCAATGGACATCGGGCAGTTCCTCGTTCATTGATTCCAGGGTGTCGGCACATTGGTAGACCAATGCGGCATTGATCACGCCGGAGAGCGCCTGGATCGCGTTGATCGCGTCGAGAATGCTGCGGCTGTCAGGGGCTTCGAGTGTCACGATGACCTTGCCCAAGGGCGTCACCGCATGCACCTGCGTGCCGGCGAGCGTGGCAATCTGCAGCGCGACGTCGTCGACACGGGTGGGCAGTGTGTGCACCACGAGGCTCGTGATGTGCCACTCGGGCGATGTCTCCAGAACGATCGGGATGACGGCACGCACGCTCAATGGCCCATGGGCCCCGGTGGACCCGCAACGATCTGGTAGGCCCAGACGAGAAAGCCGTAGCCGGCCACCGTGAGCACCGCAAAAAGCGGCGCCACCACGGCCGTCAAGAGCAGAAATCCGCGGACTTCCTGAGATTTGGTGGTGGGTTCCTGGCTGTCGTTCACTGGCGTGTCTCCGACGGGCTGAGAAGTTGCCGCGACAGAAGCTCCGCCGCGTGAAGAGCGGTTGTAGGCCAATGCAGGCACCGGCGCAATAGGTCATTCCGAAGCACGCCAGATTCGCAACGCAATGAGAGCATGTCGCGCTGTACCGGCATGGAACTTGATGCAGATCAAGCCCGTTCGGTCCGGCTGTGCTGCGGTGCGGTGCGGTGCCCCCCCCCGCAGGCTCGGCGACGTACATGACACCCTGATGTCGGGTGCCGTAGTCCCCGGACTACGGCATCACGCGGCGTGCACCGCTGTGCATTGGACGTGCTCGCGCCCACACTCCGCGCAGCATGCCAGCCCGCCGGTCAACCATGACCCCGGCCCATGTCGCGTATCAAAGGAGTCATGATGAACATCCATTTCAAAAGCACACTCGCACTCGCCGCATTGGCCTTTGCAGGTCAGGCATTCTCGCAAGTCACCCTCTACGAAAACGAAGGCTTTCGCGGCCGTTCGATGACCGCACAACAGCCTCTGCCCAACCTGGCCCGCAGCGGCTTCAACGACCGGGCCTCTTCGGCCGTCGTGACCAGCCGCCGCTGGGAAGTGTGTGAAGACAGTCAGTTCGGCGGCCGCTGCGTGGTGCTGCGCGAGGGGCGCTACCCCTCGCTCGAAGCCATCGGTTTGGGCAACCGCATTTCTTCCGTCCGCCTTGCCGGCCGCTACAACCGGCCCGAACAGGATCGCCTTCCCCCACCACCGCCGAACGATGTGACATCGCAAGTCACCTTCTTCGAGAACGAAGGCTTCCAGGGTCGCTCATTCACCTCGAACGAACCCGTGCCCGATTTCCGTCGCCACGGCTTCAATGACCGCGCCTCTTCTGCGGTGGTTCTGGGTGACCGGTGGGAAGTCTGCGACGACTCGCGCTTCGAAGGCCGCTGCACGGTGCTGCGCGTGGGGCGCTATCCCTCACTCGCTGCGATGGGCCTGAACGACCGGGTGTCGTCCGTGCGCGCGGTGGAGCGTGACAGCCGTGTCGACGACGGCCGCCATGCGCCGCCTCCGCAGCCGGTGTACGACTCGCGCCGCCGCCGCAACGAACGCCTCTATGAAGCCCCGGTGACCTCGGTGCGCGCCGTGCTGGGTCAACCCGCCCAGCGCTGCTGGGTCGAGCAAGAGGCCGTGACGACAGAGCGCAGCCGGGCCAACGTGCCGGGTGCCATCATCGGTGCCGTGCTCGGCGGTGTGCTCGGCCACCAGGTCGGGGGTGGACGCGGCAAGGACCTGGCCACCGCAGGCGGTGCCGTTGCTGGCGCGGTGATCGGCGGGAATGTCGGCCGCAATGCCAGCACGCCGGCCGGCACGCAAGACGTGCAGCGCTGCGCAGCCATCCCCGGCGGCGCCCGTGCCGACTACTACGACGTCACCTACAACTTCCAGGGCCAGGAACACCGCGTGCAGATGACCACGCAACCAGGCGCCACGGTGACCGTCAACGACCAGGGCGAACCGCGCACCTGAGCGTTCTGCACCGGCGGGACCCCAGGCGGCCTTCAGGCCGCCTTGTCGTTGGAACGTCCCGCTTCACGGCGAAGCGGCAGCGGGTTGGCCGCCCCCCTAACTTGCAGTCCAACACGGGGCAATGCCCGCGGTCGCCGCCTCGGACGCGCCACACGCCCGTGCGAAGATGCGAGTTGCCTGGCGGCGCCTTTTCCCGCATTCGCCGCGATTGTCCCGACCATGACTGCCACCATCCCAGCTTCAACCTCTTCCGCCAGCGGTGCGGGGGCGTCTTCGGCGCCCGCTACCAAACGCATCATGCGGCTCGTCTTCCCGAAGAACGACGGCCCCAAGTCTGCCCTCCAGGCCCACCGCCTCGAAGCCACCGAGGCGCTGGGCCGCGACTTCGAGTTCGTGCTCGAGGTGCTGTCAACCGACGCGAACATCGCGCTCAAGGACGTGCAGGGCAAGATGATCACCGTCGAGCTGGAGCGGGAGGACGGCAGCGTCCGCTACTTCAACGGCTACGTGTTCGAGTTCCGCTTCCTGCGCATGGAGGGCACGGGACAGAGCGAGCAGGCGCTGTACGGCCTGGTGCTGCGCCCGTGGATGGCCTTCCTGCGGCTGCGTCGCGATAACTACGTGTTCCACGGCAAGGGCCTGAAGGACATCACCACCGAGACCTTCAAAGACCACCCGCAGCACGACTACAAGTTCGACGTCAGCGGTGCCGACCCTCAGTACACCGACGCCGCCCAGTGGTCCGAGAGCGACCACAACCACCTGCACCGCCGCTGGGAAGACGCCGGTTGGTTCTACTGGTACGAGCACCGCAAGGACGGCCACAAACTCGTGCTGTGCGATGACAGCACGCGGTCCGTGGCCATCGATCGGCAGAGCGCCGAAATCACCTGGCGGCCACAGGGCGGCCAGCACATCGCCAACCCCGCCAAAGGCACGCGCGACACGAGCATCACGGGCTGGGCACCAGTGCGCCGCCTGGTTGCGGCCAAGGCCGCCCTGAGCAGCTTCGACTTCAAGAACCCCCGGCCCAAGACGGTCGACGTGCCCACGCTCAACAAGCAGGGCGAGGTGCCCAAGCTCGAGGTGTACGAGTACGAAGGCGCGCTCGGCTTCAAAGACAGCGCTGAAGGCGACGCCTTGGTGCGCCGTCGCATGGAAGCCATCGAGGCGGCGGGCAAGCACTTCGAGGCCAGCGGCACCGACCGCCACCTGCAACCCGGGCGCTGGTTCAAGCTCAAGGGTCATGCCGACACCGGCGTCGACGGTGTGGAAATGCTCATCGTGGAGGTGCGCCACACCGTCAACAACAACCACCTGCAGCAGGGCGCTCCCAAGCAAGGGGCCGACAGCAAGGCGCCCTACGCCAGCGAGTTCATCTGCATCCGCAAGTCCATTCCGTGGCGCGCGCCGCGCGATCACCACAGCTCGGGGCCCAAACTCTATGGGCTGCAAACCGCCATCGTGGTGGGCCCCAAGGGTGAAGAGATCCACACCGACGAATACGGGCGCGTGCGCGTTCAGTTCCACTGGGACCGCGAGGGCCAGTTCGACGACAAGAGCTCGGCCTGGGTGCGCGTGGCCACGCCGTGGGCAGGCAGCAACTTCGGCATGACCAGCGTTCCGCGCGTGGGCACCGAGGTCATCGTGCAGTTTCTCGACGGCAACCCCGACCGGCCCGTCATCACGGGCTGCCTGCCCAATGCCGACAACCGTCCGCCGTGGGAACTGCCGGCCAACAAGACCCAAAGCGGCATCCTGAGCCGCTCGACCCCCGGCGGCGGGTACGGCAATGCCAACGCGATCCGCTTCGAAGACAAGAAAGGCCAAGAGCAGCTGTGGCTGCACGCCGAGCGCAACCTCGACGTCGAGGCCGAGAAAAACCGCACCACCAAGATCGGGGCCAGCGACAAGCTGAAGGTCGAGAAAAACAGCTCGACCACCATCGACGGCATGCAGACCATGCTGGTCAAGCTGGCCGCCACAGAGACCGTGGGGCTCGCCAAGGCGGTCACCGTGGGAGCCACCTACCAGCTCACCGTCGGCGGCTTGATGAACACCACTGTCGGGCTCAAGAAAAGCGAGCAAGTGGTGCTCGGCCGCACCGCCAACATCGGTGCAGACGACACGCTCGACGTGGGCAAATCCTCCACCACCACCGTGGCGGTCGATCGCAACCTCAGCGTCGGCAAGGCCTACGGCATCACCGTCGGCGGCACCATGACCACCACCGTGGCCCAGGCCAGCGCCGAAACCGTCACCCTCGCCAAGGCCTTGAGCGTGGGCGGCGCGTACCAGACCAGCGTGGGCGGCCTCATGAACACCACCGTGGCCCTGGCGCAGACCGAAGAGGTCGGCATCTCCAAAACGGTGCTCGTCGGCACCGCCTTCAACATCGTGGCCGGCGAGAGCCTTTCCATCACCGTGGGCAAGGCCAGCCTCGTGATGAAAGCCGACGGCTCCATCACGATCAATGGGCACAGTTTCGATCTGGGCACCACGGGTGATCAAACGTTCAAGGCCGATGAGAACATCACGCTCAAGGCCCAGAAGATTCAGGAGAATTGACGATGGCGAGAACCGCCCGCAGCGCGCCCCCTTCGGCGTTGAACGCAGCCTCCGACTCGCACCCGGCCGCGCTGCTCGACAGCGTGGTCGAGCGCAGCACCAGCAAGCAGGCACCACCCGCAGCGAGCGGCATTGCGGTGGGCCGCCTGGATGGCTTCGATGACAGTGGGCTCCCCATCGTCAGCATTGCCCAGCTGGGTGCGACCGTGTCGCCGAGCCAGAGCATGGTTCTTCTGGAAGCGGCCCACGTGGGCCAGCACCTGGCCATCGGATTCGAAGGCGGCGACCGGTCGCGCCCGCTTGTACTGGGCCTCATGATGGGTTCCGCCCGCCCGCTGCCCCCGACTGCGCTGGTCGATGGTGAACGGGTGGTGCTGCAGGCCGAGCACGAAATCGAGTTGCGCTGCGGTGACGCCGCCATCGTGCTCAGTGCCGACGGTCGCATCACCGTGCGCGGCACCTACATCACCAGCCACGCCAGTGCCACCCAACGCATTCTGGGTGGTTCGGTGAACGTCAACTGATCACATGGACCTCGTCGTTGGATCCCGGTTCTTGCTGACCGACGTGACCACTGTCATGGACCAGACCGGCCGTGAGCATTTGGTCGTCATCACCAAGGCGGCATGGCTCGTTCCCGAGGCCGGCACCCGTGCGCGGCCGGTCACGCCTTCGCCCATCGAGACTGGCGACGTGTATGCCGGTGAACCCGGCCTCTCGGCCATGCTGTACGGCAGTGACTACCTCCGTTTCAAATCGAGGTGCGACATCTTGTTCAATGCCAGCGCGTACGGTCCGAACGGCGAGCCTGTGACCGAGACCACCGCCAGTTGGCAGGTGGGACCGCTCAAGAAAGCCGTGCGCGTGGTGGGACACCGAAGCTGGAAGAGAACGCTGGGTTTCGCCGGTCTCACCGACCCCCAGCCGTTCGATCGGATGCCGCTGCACTACGGCTTGGCGTTTGGCGGCACCCGCACCTACGAAGAAGGGCGAGGTGACAACCGCCAAGTGTTCACCGAAGCCTTGCTCACCAATCCTGCAGGCCGGGGTTGGGCGGGCAGCAAAACCTTGGACGGCATCGAAGGCATGCCCGCGCCGTGCCTCGAGCCACTGAACGAACGCGTCCGCAGGCCGGATGCCAAGGTCGCGCCGGTGGCCTTCTCGGCAATTGGCCGCCATTGGCTGCCGCGCCGCGACCACGCGGGCACCTACGACGATCACTGGCGCAAGCAGGTGTTCCCCTTCATGCCCGAAGACTTCGATGAGCAGTTCAACCAGTGCGCGCCGCTCGATCAGCAAATGACCTACCCACGAGGAGGCGAAGCAGTGGTTCTTCGCAACATGCTGCCCGGCCGCCCTGAAGTGCAGTTCCAGTTGCCGCGAATGAACCACGTGAAGGTTCGCGTGCTGCGCAAAGACCTCAGCACCGAGGAGCCCGCTGTCAACGCGGATACGCTGTACTTCGAACTTGATGCCGAGGACGGCCCGCGCTTCAGCGTGATCTGGCGCGCAAGCGTGCCGATCCAGCGTCGCATCCACGAATTTGGCACGGTCGCGGTGGGTCCGGTCAACAGCCAGTGGTGGCGCGAGAAAGTCCTGGGGCTCGGCGAAGGTGGTTGCAGTGGCTGCGGGGCTGACCTGCCGGACCTGCAGGCCGTGGCAGCATGATCCGGCGCGCGTGGAACCTTCTCGGCGACATCCTCATGCCGGCAACGCTTGAACCGGCGCCGCCGCCGATGCCGCTGGCCATCGAGGCAGCCGGCCTGTGCTGCGCGGTGGGTTACCAACTCGCGGCCGCCGCATGCGCCTTGCGCGCCGGGATGGACCATTTCCGGGAGAGCGACTTCGTCACCCGCCGTGGTGAAAAAATCACCACGGCGGGCCTCCCCGACGATCTGGTCGGAACCGAACGCCTGCAACGCTGGGTCGAGTTCGCCATCCGGGATGCAGCTCGGCATCTCGACCACCCTCACGCGCTGTTCGATGCTGACCGCACGGCCATCGTGGTGCTCATCGCCGATGCCAACCGCGCCCACAGCGACACCGAAGCCACTGCGGAGCTGACCTTGGCCGCACTGCGCGTGCTTCACGAACAGGTGCACGCCTCGCTCGCAGGCGCCAATGTCGCGGCACCTCCGATCGACGTCATCACGCGCGGACAGGCCGGCCTGGTCGACGGCCTCCTGCGGGCCTCGCAACTGCTGACAAACCCTGCCCTCGAGCAGGTGCTGCTGATCGGGGTCGACAGCTACCTCACGTCGGCCGACATCGGTGAAGCGCTCGCGGAAGGGCGGCTCATCGTGCCAGGCAACAGTGACGGCTTCATCGCAGGCGAAGCGGCCGCGGCCCTCGTGCTGCGGCGGCGGCTGGCTGACAGCTCAGTGTGCATCACCGGATACGCCCGCGCCGATGAGCTTGGCCGCCCCGATGGCAGCGTTCCTTCGCTGGGGAAAGGCTTGACCGAAGCCATTCGCGGTGCGTGCGCCCATGCGGGCATCGAGGCTCACCAGCTCGAGTTTCAGCTGGGCGACCAGCACGGCGAGCAGTTTTTCTCTCGGGAGGCCGCCAACGCGATGGCCCGCGTGATGCACGGCGGCTCTCGCCTTGCTCAGCTCACGCTGGCAGACAAGATCGGTGAGACCGGCGCAGCCGGGGGGCCGGCGATGCTGGCTTGGCTGTGGCACGACATGCTCGGTGGAAACAGTCCCGGCGCCGCGGGTCTGGTGCACCTTGCCAACGTTCACGGGCTGCGCTGTGCAGCCGTGGTTCAGAACATTCCACACGCACATCACGGAGGGTGAGACCTTGGGAATCCACGTCTATGCCAATGGCCACGAGATTTGCGCCAAATCAGCCGATGGCCGGTCCGTCGCCCAAGGTGATGCCTGCTGGAGCCCACCCCCGCCCAAGGCCGGGCCGGTGCTGGTGGCGTATGTCAACACCGCCTCTGCCAGTCAGCTGGCTGCAGGCTCTGCCACCGTGTTCATCGCTGGTGGCCCGCTGGCCCTGCGCGACGTCTCGTACCTGGACAACAGCACAGGCAACGAAGCCGCAACCAGTGCGTTCAAGAAAGGCGACTCAAGCCACACCATCAAGGGCCGCGCCTATTTCACCGACTGGTCGCCCAACGTGAAGGTCGAAGGCCTGAACGTGTGCCGCGACAGCGACCCCATGACCCACAACCACGGCTGATCGACGTCATGGCTGCACCTTCCCTCCCAGGTTCCCGACGCCGCGCCGGATCCGGCCGCCCCGCCGAGGCCCCTCCTGCCGGCAAACCTTCCGCAAAATCCCCGAAGCCCGGAGGCAAGAAGCCCACGGCGGCCAACTCCTCGGCTTTTCATTACTTCTCCAACCGCAACCTCATCCCGGCTTGCAAGCAAGACAAGGACCGCATTCACAAGGAGTGCGACACCGAAGAGGGCAAAGAACGTTCCAAGGTCTCGCACAAGAACGCCAAGCTCGACGAGCGGCACGCAACGAGCAGCGCCGTCCGGGTCATGAAATTGCGGATGATCAATGCCGTGAGGGCCATCGACAAGCTGGGCAAGGTTCGCAGCGGCTACAAGGCGAGCTCTGCAAATCAGTGGATGGAAGACCATTGCCAGGGTCTCTGGAACAAACCCGGCGGGACCCGCAAGGACGGCACCTCCAACACCGAAGAGTTCAAGGAGCAAATCCAGGAGAAGGTCGACGAGGCGATTACACAGTTACAGAATGTGCAAGGGCAAGTTCTCGACAAAATGAGAAACTTTCCGATGAATTACTTCAAAGCGCACGGGACCGAGGTGCTCGAGGGCGCCGCGCAGAAAGCAAGCCAGCGTATTGCGGTGGCGCGTTTTCCTTTGTTGGCACAGCTGCTGGCACGGGCATCATTCTGGGAAACGGCGGGCACCCTGCTCGGCAACGTGGCCGGGGCCGTTGTGACGGGTGACATGGAGAAGCAGTACGAAGCCCTCGAGAAGCTGCTGGAAGAAGCTCGACAGAAACTGGAGGAATACCAGCGGCTGCTCAAGAGCGGCCTGGAAGACGCGATGGCCAGCATGATGGCCGCGCTCGCGATGGCCAACCCGTGCATCAAGGCCCGCAAGTGCTTGCTTGTGCCCTACAAAGACAGCGACAAAACAGCCAAAGGCAATGGCTGCTGCCCGGGCCAGACAGGGCACCATGTGCTGCCGGACGCGATGTTCAAAAGGTACGAGCCGGAAACCGACCCCCAAACGCAAAAGACCGACATGAAGGCCCAGGGCCCGCGCAAGTGCTGGGAAAAATACAAGCACGGCGACGCGCCCACCATCTGCCTCGAAGGCACGACGAACCGGGTCACCAATGGGAGCCA
>JBEGTX010000360.1:0-26134 GCA_041179165.1 Pseudomonadota bacterium
CAAGCCGGTGAAGGCGGCCCTGTGCGCCTCACCCACTACGACAACCTCACCGGCCTGCCCAACCGCGCCGTGCTGACCGACCGCGCCGAGATGGCCTTGCAGCGCGCCGTGCGCCAGAAGAGTGTGCTGGCCATCCTGCTGATCGAGATCGTGGGCTTCGAGGCGCTGTGCGAAGAGCGCGGCCGCAGTGTCGGTGACGACGTGCTGCGCGCCACCGCCAGCCGGCTGCATTTCGAACTCCGAAAAACCGACACCGCCGTGCGCCTCGAAAGCGGCCAGTTCGCCGCCATGCTGGTGGACCTGCACCATGCCGACGAAGCGCTGGCAGTGGCCCGCAAGATCCGCCAGTCGCTCTCGGCCAAGGTCAATGTGGGCGTGGGCATCATCCCGCTGGAGCTGCGCGTGGGCATTGCCTGGTACCCCGATCATGCCGACCAGTTGCTGCCGCTGTTGCAGGCGGCCGAGGCTGCGCTCGAGACGGTGTCCGAGTCGGGCGACGACATCACGGCCGCCGAGCCCGTCGCTCACGCTCCCGCCTGACCTGGGCGACTGAACCGGCGTCGCTGCGGTCGACAGCCCCGTCTACGCCGCAGGCGACACGCTGGCCAGCAAGGCGAGCAACCCGTCCTCGTCCAGCACCGACAAGCCCAGTTCCCGCGCCTTGTCGAGCTTGCTGCCCGCTTCCGAGCCGGCCACCACATGGTGGGTCTTCTTGGACACCGAACCCGAGACCTTGCCACCCAATGCCTCGATCATGTCCTTGGCCTCGTCGCGTGACAGCGTGGGCAAGGTGCCGGTGAGAACGAAGGTGGTGCCGAGCAGTGGGCGCGGCGTGGTGTCGGACGTCCCGTCGCTTTCGGGCCAGCTGATGCCGGCCTCCTCGCGCAGCTGCCGCAGCACCTCCTGGTTGTGCGGCTCCTGGAAAAACGTGAACACGCTGTCGGCGACGATGGGGCCGACATCCGGCACTTCGAGCAGCTCGGGCACCGGGGCCTTGACCAGGCGGTCGTAGGCACCGAAGTGGCGAGCCAGGTCCTTGGCCGTGGTCTCGCCCACGTTGGGAATGCCCAAGGCAAACAGGAAACGCGGCAGCGTGGTCTGCTTGCTCGCGGCCAAACCAGCCAACAGATTCTGCGCGCTCTTCTCGCCCATGCGCTCCAACGTGTTGAGCTGTGCGAGATCGAGCCGGTAGAGATCGGCCAGAGTTTTCACCAGACCCGCATCGACCAGCTGCTCGACGAGCTTGTCGCCCAGGCCTTCGACATCCATGGCGCGGCGGCCTGCGAAATGAAGGATGGCGTACTTGCGCTGGGCACCGCACACGAGCCCACCGGTGCAGCGCCACGCGGCCTCGCCTTCCTCTCGGGCGATGGCACTGCTGCAGACGGGGCACTTGCCGCCGACCTTCTTGAAGAGGTCGAAAGGCTCACCGGCATCGGCCGGGCGCTTCTCGAGCACCACACCCACGACCTCGGGGATCACGTCGCCCGCACGGCGCACGATCACCGTGTCGCCCACACGCACATCCTTGCGGCGCGTTTCGTCTTCGTTGTGCAAGGTGGCGTTGCTCACCGTGGTGCCACCCACGAACACCGGCTCGAGCTTGGCCACTGGCGTGAGCTTGCCGGTGCGCCCTACCTGGATGTCGATGTCGCGCAGCACCGTCATCTGCTCTTGTGCCGAGTACTTGTGGGCCACGGCCCAGCGCGGCTCGCGCGACACGAAGCCGAGGCGCTGCTGCAGTGCGCGGTCGTTGACCTTGTAGACCACGCCGTCGATGTCAAAGGGCAGCGCATCGCGCTTGGCACCCATGCGCTGGTGGAACGCCGACAGACCGGCTGCGCCGTTCACCACATCGCGGTCCTTGCTCACAGGCAAGCCGAGTGCATGCAAGGCATCGAGCAATGCGCTGTGTGTCGGCGGAATGTCCCACCCCTGCACATCGCCCAGGCCATAGGCGAAAAAGCTCAACGGCCGTTTGCGCGCCATGGCCGGGTCGTGCTGGCGCACCGCACCTGCAGCCGCATTGCGCGGGTTCACGAACGTCTTCTCGTTCTTGGCGCCACTAGCAATCAGCGCACGCTGACGTTCATTCATTGCCTCGAAGTCATCGCGGCGCATGTAGACCTCACCGCGCACCTCGATGACGGGTGCGATGCTCCCTTGCAAGCGCAACGGGATCTGCCGGATATTGCGGATGTTCTGCGTGACGTCTTCGCCCTTCTCACCGTCACCGCGCGTGGCCGCCTGCACCAGTACGCCGTCTTCATAGCGCAGGTTGATCGCGAGACCATCGAACTTGAGTTCAGCCGCGTATTCGACCGGCGGATCGGTCTCCGCCAAGGCCAGGTCGCGGCGCACGCGCGCCTCGAAACTGTTGGCGCCCGAGGCTTCCGTGTCGGTCTCGGTGCGAATGCTCAACATGGGCACCACATGCCGCACAGCCGCAAAGCCGTCCAGCACCGCACCGATCACCCGCTGCGTGGGCGAGTCGGCCATCAGCAGCTCAGGAAACGCCGCCTCGATGGCCTGCAGCTCCTGAAACAGCCGGTCGTACTCCGCATCAGGAATCTGCGGCTCATCGAGCACGTAATAGCGATGCGCATGGTGCTGCAACTGCCCACGAAGTTCAGCAGCACGCCGGGTTGCATCAGTCAACGAAGAAGAGGACGTCATGCCCTGAAACCTTGAAAGAAGAAGGCCCCCGTCGCCACACCCTCAGAATTCAAAGGCACATGCACACGCCAGGGGCAATAACCGAAGCGGGCAGCAGATCGCAATGACTGGGACATCTAGAGCGAAGCGCATTGCCCAACGCCAGCGGATCTGGCTTCGCCAGGCCGCCAGGCGGCGCCCCTTGGGGGCAGGAGCGAAGCGACTGGGGGGCCTTATCTCACCACTGCGATCGCCTCACGCGCCGTCCCGTTGTACGTGAACAGCGTCAACGCACCGTTCTTCACGTCACCGCGTTCGTCGAAAGAAATGATCCCGGTCACGCCCTTGTAGCCTTGCGTGGCGGCCAGCACCGGCAGGTACTTGGCAGGCTCGGCGGAGTCAGCCTTGACCATGGCGGCCACCATCACGTTCACAGCGTCGTACACATACGGCGCGTAGAGCTTCACGTCGGCGTTGAACTTGGCCTTGAAACGCTTGTTGAAATCGTCCATGGCCACACGCTCCTGGCCCTCCACGCCACCCGCTTCGGCGCAGATGACCTGCCCCTTGACCAGCGGGCCACCGGCCAGCTGGGGCAGTTCGGTGGTGCACAGGCCGTCGCCGCCCATGAGCTTGGCGTCCACGGCGAGCTGCTTCATCTGGCGCAACATCGGGCCGCCCACGGCGTCCATGCCGCCGAAGAAGATCACGTCGGGCTTCTCTGCCTTGATGGCGGTGAGGATGGAGCTCAGGTCGGTGGCCTTGTCGGTCGTGTACTGGCGCGACACGACCTTGCCGCCGGCGGCTTCGGCCGCCTTCACGAACTCGCCGGCCACACCCTGGCCGTAGGCCGTGCGGTCGTCGATGACGGCGAAGGTCTTGCCCTTCACATCGGTGACGGCGTAGCGGCCGAGCGTGCCGCCCAGGTGCACATCGTTGGCGACCACGCGGAAGGCCGTCTTGTAGCCATTGCGCGTGTACTGCGGGTTGGTGGCCGAGGGCGACACCTGCGGAATGCCGGCCTCGCTGTACAGCTTGGAGGCAGGCAGCGTCGTGCCCGAGTTCAGATGGCCGATGATGCCGTTGACATGCGCATCGATGAGCTTTTGCGCTGCGGCCGTGCCTTGCTTGGGGTCGCTTGCGTCGTCTTCGTTGAGCAGCTCGAGCGTGACCTTCTTGCCGCCGATCACCACGCCCTTGGCGTTGAGTTCATCGATGGCAAGGCGTGCGCCGAATTCGTTGTCGTGCCCGAGGTGGGCATTGGGGCCGGAGGTGGGCGACACGTGGCCGATGCGGATGACGTTCTCTTCCTTCTTCTTGCCGCATCCGCCGAGCAGAACGAGCGATGCTGCCGCCACAACCGAACACACGAACGTCGAGCTGGTGAGTGATGATTTTTTCATGGTGTTGTCTCCTTCGAAGTGATGCGAACGAACCAGGCCCACAGCCGAGGTCCGAGATGAACAGACGAATCGCTCAGGACGGGCCTGGTGGTTTGGGATGGCGGGCAAGTTCGATGGCCACTGCCCGGGCCACCATGTCGCGCAGGCTTTGCGACAGGTCGCGGCGAAGCTCACTCACCAGCGCGTCGGCCGCACGGGCCAGCACCGGGCCGAGCACCTGGTGCACCCGGTGCTCGAACATGGCATCGATCTGGCGATCGAGGTCGGACAGCACGCGCTGAACAACCTGGGCCTCGGTGTAGGTCGGCGTCACCACGAGAGGCACGGGCGCTGCCGCTGCCGCTGGCTCCGGCGCAAGCGCGGGTTCGGCAACCACGGGCTCGCTGTCATCGGTCCACCAGCTCGACGCAAACGCAGGGGCACGAGCCACAGGCTGTGGCTCGGGTGCAGGGTCGGCCACCGGCACGGTGAACAGCGGCGTGGCAGGCGGCGGCTCGACCGGCTGCGAAGGACGCCGGGCCAGGAGAAATGCAGGTGGAGGCAACTCGGGCGGGGCCACCGGTGTCTCGCGCTTGGCGGCGGGCACGACGTCGGAAGGGATGCGGGCCACAGGAGTGCTGATCGCAGGAACACCGGCAGCAGCCACAAGACCGACTGGCGAAGCGTCCGCGACCAGGTTCGGCACCACGACGGCTTCGGCAGGAGCCAACGAGGGTGCGCCTGACACCAGCGTCGCAGGTGCGAATGCGGACTGCCCTGCGGTCGCCGGCTGCCCCATCTCCGGCACCGGTGTTGCAAGAGCGCCATCGGGACTGGCATCGCCCGCCTGAGTGGCCTCATTGGCAAAGCGGGGCTCCACGCGTTGCAGCGACTCGATGACCTCGGCCACCGGCAGTGGCGACAGGTTGTCGTCGAGGAAGTGGTCGTCTTCGTCGGCGAGTTCATGTGCGACACCAAGGTCGAACTCCTGAACCAGATCGTCGTCCGTGACAGCGGCGTCACCGGCATCGCTCTGGTTGGCGTGCGCATGCGTTTGCAAATCGCCTTCCGACAACGCCGCAGGCTCGGCAGCATCGTCTACAAAGGCGCCGCCGCGAGCCGCTTCGGGCTCACCGGGCGCAAAGCGTTGCGACAGCCCACGGGACTCCAGCCACAGATGGGCGGGCACGTCCTGGTTGAGCACGGGCAAGTTGGCCTGGAGGTCGGGCCAGCGGCTGGCCTCGGGCTCGTTCAGCTGA
The DNA here is from genome assembly GCA_041179165.1 of Pseudomonadota bacterium. Classification (GTDB taxonomy): domain Bacteria; phylum Pseudomonadota; class Gammaproteobacteria; order Burkholderiales; family Burkholderiaceae_C; genus Rhizobacter. The sequence goes on from JBEGTX010000360.1 coordinate 5,297, forward strand.
ACGACCTCGGTGAGCACAGGCAGGCGGTGGGCGGGCGGTCCGACGGGTGCGTTCATGGTCAGGAGGCCCGCTCCGGCGCGTCTTGCGCCACGTCGTGTTTGAGGAGCACATAGCCCCGGTCGGCATAGTGTTTCCAGCGCGCACGCCCGGCCAACCGCGCCGGGCCTTCCACCGGCACCAGCTCGATCACGCGCGCGAAACTCTCGAAACCGTCGACCACCTCGTCTCCCATGTTGAGCAGCACGTCCTGGTGCGGCGCCGTGCCCACCTGGGCCGTGAGCCACACGGGGGTGTCACGCAAGCGCGATGCCAGCTCCTGGTGGGGCTGTGCATGCACATGGGGCACGAAGCCGGCGGTCTCGAAGGTCCAGAGCTGGCGGTCGAGCTGGCTCAGCAGGGCCGGCGGCGCCGTGACCACCACCCTCGCCCCGCGCCGGGTCGCCTTGCGCAGCAGCCGGCAGGCATAGCCCAGCCGGTCAGGCACGTTGAAATGGAAGCTGATTTCGGTCATGCAGCGAGAGAGGGACGGGTTGGGTCTGTGAACGCTCAGCGCGCCTGCGACAGCACGTAGTGTGTCAGCAGCGGCACAGGCCGGCCCGTGGACCCCTTGGCCGCGCCCGATTTCCAGGCCGTGCCGGCGATGTCCAGGTGGGCCCAACGGTACTTGCCCGTGAAGCGGCTCAGGAAGACGGCGGCGGCGCTCGACCCTCCCGCCCGGCTTCCCACGTTGGCAATGTCGGCAAACTGGCTCTTGAGGCCTTCGCCATATTCTTCATCGACCGGCATGCGCCAGCACGCGTCGAGGCTCGAGCGGCTGGCGGCTTCGAGGTCCGCGGCCAGGGCATCGTCGGCGGTGAACAAGCCGGAGCGGAGGTTGCCGAGGGCGATCACGCAGGCACCCGTGAGCGTGGCCACGTCGATGACCACCGCCGGCTTGAAGCGCTCGGCGTAGGTGAGCGCATCACACAGGATGAGCCGGCCTTCAGCGTCGGTGTTCAGCACCTCGATCGTCTGACCGGACATGCTGGTCACCACGTCGCCCGGTTTCAGCGCGCGGCCGTCGGGCATGTTCTCGCACGAGGGGATGATGACCACCAGGTTGAGCTTCGGCTTCAATTCTGCGACCGCGCGCAGGGTGCCGAGCACGCTCGCCGCGCCCCCCATGTCGAACTTCATCTCATCCATGTCACCAGCCGGCTTGATGGAGATGCCGCCCGTGTCGAAGGTGATGCCCTTGCCGACCAGCACGATGGGGGCTTGCGACTTGGCTGCGCCGTCATAGCGGGCGACGATGAAGCGGAGCGGCTCTTCAGAGCCCGCTGCCACCGCCAGGAAGGAGCCCATGCCGAGCTTCTCGACCGCCTTGCGATCGAGCACCTCGACCTTCAGGCCGTAGGTCTTGCCCAGCTGGCGGGCCTGCGAGGCCAGGTAGGTGGGCGTGCAGTGGTTGCCCGGGCGGTTGGCGCAGTCGCGCGCCAGCTCGACCCCGGCCGACACGGCGCTCCCGCGCGCCAGACCGGCTTGCACGGCCTTGGCCTGCGCCTTGCTGCACACCAGCGTGACCCGCGACAGCAGGGACGCGGCAGGCGCGCTGGGCTTGGTGTGGCGGTAGACGTAGACGGCGTCGTGCACGGCGGCCACCAGCGCCTCAGCGTGGCTGTCGTCGAGTTCGAGCGGGCCGGACACAGCCACCGCCACATGTTTGCCGCCCAGGCCCTTGAGCTGGGCCACACCGCTGGCGATCGCCGACTTGAAGGCCTTGGCCGTGGCGGCCGCGGCAAAGACCACGTTGACGCGCGCGGCCTTGACCCCCGCGGGGCGATGCAGGTAAAGGCTGCGGCCCGCCTTGAGCTGGAAGTCGCCCTGGGCGACGGCGTCGCTCACGAGCTTGGCCAGCGCCGGATCGAGCGAAGCATCGAGCTGTTCGCCGGTCATGACGAGCAGCAAGGCATCGGCCCCCAGAGAAGCAAGGGCAGCGGAAGAGGAAACCTGGTGACGAAAGTCCATAATGCGACCCAATCAAGAATCCAACGATGTTATTCGATTCCTCCCTCAGAAGAGACCTCTCCCGGACATTCGGCGCCACGCTGGTCGTGATCCTGACCATCGTGCTGACGATGTTCCTGATCCGCACGCTGGGCCAGGCGGCTGCAGGCAACATTTCCCCACAGGACGTGGTGCTGTTGCTCGGCTACACCTCGCTCGGCTACTTGCCCACCATCCTCAGCCTCTCGCTGTTCATCTCGGTGGTGGTGACGCTCGGGCGCATGTACCGTGAGAGCGAGATGTCGATCTGGTTCGCCAGCGGTGTGGGGCTGTCACGTTTCGTGCAGCCGCTGCTGCGCGCTGCCTGGCCCATCCTGCTGCTCGCGGGGCTGATGTCGATGTTCGTCTGGCCGTGGATCAACCTGCAGAGCTTCGAGCTGAAAGAGCGCTTCGAACGCCGCTCCGACCTGCTGCGCGTGACGCCTGGCACGTTCCAATCCTCACGCGACGGCTCTCGCGTGTTCTTCATCGAGCGCGACAGCGCCGACGGCCGCACCGGGCGCAACGTGTTCATCCTGACCCGCAAGGGCGATGTGGAATCGGTGACCACCGCCCACACCGGCCACATCGACCCCACGCCCGAAGGCAACTTCCTGGTGCTCGACCAGGGCCAGCGCACCGAGCAGAACCTGGTCACGCAGGAAAAGACCTTGTCGCGCTTCGAGAGCTACCGCATCCAGATCGGTGAGCGTGCCCGCAATCCCAACGATGCGGTGGCCCCGAAGGCCCGCACCACCTTCGAGCTCTTGTCCGACCCCGACCCCAAGGCGCGCGGCGAACTCACCTGGCGCCTGGGGCTCACGCTGGGCTCGGCCAACCTGCTGCTGCTGGCCATCGGCCTGTCGGCGACGCAGCCTCGCCGTGCCAGCAACTGGAACCTGCTTTTCGCCCTGCTGACCTTCGTCGTGTACTACAACCTGATCAACCTCTCGCAGTCGTGGGTGGCCGGCGGCAAGCTGGGCATGGGAACGGCCTTGCTGACCACACACGGGCTCGCGTTCCTGATGGCCATCGGGCTGATCTGGTGGCGTGACAACGGCACCCACCTCAGCCTGCGCCGCCGCGACCCGTTGCCGGCGGTGGCCGCATGAAGACGGTTCGCCGACTGCTCTATGCCGACATCACCAGCTCGGTGCTCTTTGTCGCCATGGCTTTTCTGTCGCTCTTCTTCTTTCTGGACTTCGTCGACGAACTCGGCGATGTCGGCAAGGGCTACACCGCCCTGCATGCCGCGCTGTATTCGCTGCTGGAACTCCCCGGGCACCTGTACGAGCTCTCACCGATCGCGGTGCTCATCGGCTCCATCTATGCGCTGTCACGGCTGGCCCAGTCGTCCGAGTTCACCATCCTGCGCACCGGCGGCCTGGGGCCGGCACGCGCCCTGTCCCTGCTGATGGGGCTGGGCCTGTTTTTCGGCGTGGTGACCTTTGTCGTGGGCGACTACATCGCGCCCTTGAGCGAGCGGGCCGCGGCCGAAATCCACGCAGGCAACAAAGGCGGGTTGAGCCTGGGCGGGCGCGCCGGCGTCTGGCTCAAGGACCGCCGCATGACCCCCGATGGCGAGCACAACTACTCCATCAACATCACCAGCGCGGGCTCACGCGGTGAACTGCTGCGCGTGCGCGTGCTCGAGTTCGATGCCAAGCAGCGGCAGGTGCGGCGGCTGTTTGCCCAACGCGGTCACGTGAGCGGCAACACCTGGGTGCTCAGCGAGGTCGACGTGACGGAATGGGGTGATGCTTTCGCCAGCGACTCTCCCCAGGTCAAGACGCATCACCTGCCAGAGTACAGCTGGCAGAGCACGCTGTCGGCCAGCGTGGTGGCCGCTGCCGTGCTTCCCGAGAACTCGATGTCCACACTGGAGTTGTTTCGCTACATCGCCCACCTGTCCGACAACGAGCAGGCTGCGCAACGCTACGAAATCAAATTCTGGAAGCGCGCGCTCTACCCGCTCGCCTGCCTGGTGATGGTGGGCCTCGCCCTCCCCTTTGCCTACCTGCACGCGCGTGCCGGAGGCGTGAGCCTGAAGGTGTTCGGGGGCATCATGCTGGGAATCAGCTTCGTGCTGCTCAACACCGTGGCCGCCCACGTGGGCTTGCTGCGCAATTGGACGCCGTGGATGGTGGCGGCGGGTCCAAGCCTGTTCTACCTGTTGCTGTCACTGGCTGCGTTCAGCTGGCTGGTGCGCTATCGTTGATATGTTCCTGTTGATGCGTGATCACTGAGGCCCCTGCCATGACCGCTGGACTGCTGCTCTTCGCCCACGGCGCCCGTGACCCGAACTGGGCCCTGCCCTTCGACGACGTCGCGCGCCGCGTCCGCCTGGCCCGCCCCGGCCTGCCGGTCGTGCTCGCCTTCCTCGAATTCATGAGCCCGGACATCGCGTCCGCGGCAGCCACCCTGGCCGCCCAGGGTTGTACACGGGTGGACGTGGTCCCGCTGTTCCTCGGTGCCGGCGGCCATGTGCGGCGTGACCTGCCAGTGCTGCTGGCCCGCCTGGGCAGCGAGTACCCCCAGGTGCAGTGGGTGCTGCGTGCGGCCATCGGCGAGACCGACACGGTCGTGCAGGCCATGGCGGCCGCGGCGCTGGACCTGTCGGACGGCCCCCTCCCGCCCGCTTGAGCCTGGCCGACCATGAACCTGCATCAGTTCCGGTTTGTGCAAGAGGCGGTTCGCCGCAAGCTCAACCTCACCGAAACGGCCAAGGCCTTGTTCACGTCCCAGCCGGGCGTGTCCAAGGCCATCCTGGAGCTCGAAGACGAACTCGGCGTGGACATCTTCGCGCGCCATGGCAAGCGGCTGCGACGCGTGACCGAGCCGGGGCTCGAGGTGCTCAAGTCCATCGAGATCATCATGCGCGAGGTGGGCAACCTCAAGCGCATCGGCGAAGAGTTCTCGCAGCAAGACGCCGGCACGCTGTCGATCGCCACCACACACAGTCAGGCGCGCTACTTCCTGCCCGAGCCTGTGACCCAGTTGCGCCGCAGTTTCCCGAAGGTCAACATCAGCCTGCACCAGGGCTCGCCGGCCCAGGTGGCGCAGATGGTGCTCGACGAAGTGGCCGATGTGGGCATTGCCACCGAGTCCATCGCGGACATCGAAGACCTGGTCACCCTGCCCTGCTACGAGTGGCACCACGCCGTGGTGATGCCGGCCTCGCACCCGCTGGCCCAGGTCGAGCGCATTTCATTGGAAGATCTGGCGGTGCAGCCGCTGGTGTCCTACCACCCTTCGTTCAGCGGCCGAACCCGGGTGGACCAGGCTTTTGCCGTGCGCCGGCTCAAGCCCGACATCGTGCTCGAGGCCATCGATGCCGACGTCATCAAGACCTACGTGCGGCTGGGGCTGGGCGTGGGCATTCTGGCAGAGACCGCCGTGCGAGACGATCCGCCGGGAGGTGACCTCGTGTGGCGCCCTGTGGGTCATCTGTTCGGCGCCAACGTCACCCGCATCGCCTTCAAGCGCGGCGCCTACCTGCGCAACTTCGTCTACGCGTTTGCCGAGATGCTTTCGGAGCGGCTCACCCGCACGCTCATCACGCAGGCCATGGCCGGCGAAACGCCACCCGACTACCAGCTTTGACTCGAACCGCCGACCTGCGCGAACCATGAACGACACACCGCGCACACCGCGCATCACCAGCCGACTCCCCGCGGTCGGGACGACGATCTTCAGCGTCATGTCGGCACTGGCGACCAAGCACGAGGCGGTGAACCTCGGCCAGGGGTTCCCCGATTTCGATGGCGACCCCGCACTCGTGAGCGCCGTGGCGTCGGCCATGCAGCGCGGCTTCAACCAATACCCGCCGATGCCCGGCGTGCTGCGGCTGCGCGAGGCCATCGCGCAAAAGATCGAGCAGTTGTACGGCCACGCCTACGACCCGGGGTCGGAGATCACGGTCACGGCAGGTGCCACCCAGGGCATCCTCACGGCCATCCTCGCGCTCGTGCATCCCGGTGATGAAGTGATCGTGTTCGACCCCTGCTACGACAGCTACGAGCCCAACATCGTGCTGGCCGGTGGCACCACCATTCATGTGCCCCTGACACCACGCAGCTTCAAGCCCGACTTCGAACGTCTGCGCGCCGCACTCAGCCCCCGCACGAGGGCCCTCATCGTCAACACACCGCACAACCCCAGCGGCAGCGTGTGGGGGGCAGACGACATGCAGCAGCTCGCCAACCTGCTGCGCCCCACCGATGTGATCGTCATTGCCGACGAGGTGTATGAGCACATGGTCTACGACGGTCACCGCCACCAAAGTGTGGCGCGCCACCCGGAGCTGGCCGCGCGCAGTGTGGTGGTATCGAGTTTCGGCAAGACTTATCACGTCACGGGCTGGAAGGTCGGCTATGTCGCCGCGCCCGCATCACTGTCGGCCGAGTTCCGCAAGGTGCACCAGTTCAACGTGTTCACGGTGAACACGCCCATGCAGTACGGTCTGGCCGAGTACATGGCCGACCCCGAGCCCTACCTCGCCTTGAGCGATTTCTACCAACGCAAGCGCAACCTCTTTCGCACCGGCCTGGCCGGCACGCGCCTCGACCTGCTGCCTGTTGCCGGCACGTATTTCCAGTGTGTGGACTACTCGGCCGTGAGCGACCTCAGCGAAGATGCCTTCTGCCGTTGGCTCACCACCGAGGTGGGCGTGACGGCCATTCCGTTGTCGGCGTTCTATGCCGACGGGCGCGAGCAGCGCCTGGCGCGCTTCTGTTTTGCCAAGAAAGACAGCACGCTCGAGTTGGCCTTGGAGCGGCTCTCTCGGCTGTGATGCGCGGCCGCGGCCAAGCGATCAGTTATTGCCCCTGATCCCGTTCAGCTCAACTCAGCTCGGCTTCTTGGCAGGCGGTTCGTCGTCGACCGTGAAGTCGAGCCCGCCATCGAAGTGGTCGTCGGGATAGGTCTCGATCATCAGAGTGGGCGGGTTGTCGGTCGACACATCGAGGTCGAGCGACAGCGGCTCGTCCACACGCTGCATGGTGGGCGTGGCCGGGCTGTAGTGGGCCACCACCTCTTCTTCACCGAACGGCAGCAGCAGGTCCACCCCTGACTCGGGCACGTCGCGCTCGGCCAGATCGCGCGCAATGCCATACAGGAACAGCAGTTCCCGGAACGCGGGCACATCGAAGGTGGGGCCGGCGTCGCGCTTGAAGAGCAGGTCGTCCAGCAGGTCCATCGACCGGGAGGGATCGTCCCAGCTTGCCTCGATGGACGCCAGCACCTCGGGGTGCCCTTGCAAAGACTGGCCGGTTTCAGGGTCCACGCTCCACTCGGGTGAGAACCCGTTGAAGCGACGGTTGAAACGTTCGCGAATCCGCTCGTAGGGCTCTTGCTCACCCCGGCGCCGGTAGATCTCGAGCAGCTTCAGGTAGGGCAAGGGGCTCACGCCGCCTGTGCTTCGCACATGGCTCATGAGCAGGTCGATCGCGGCATCGTCCTGGCCGAGCACCACGAAAAACTCCACCTGCTGCTCCAGGTCGATGAGCTCCTCGGCCGACATGGGCCGGCGCGGCTCCACCACCATCGTCTGCTCGTTCAGCGACTCACGCGGCAAGGGGCTGTTGGCCAGCGTGTGCAAGGTCGGATACAGGTCGATCGGGGCCTCAGATGGCGGCTTGACGGGCTGCGGCCGGTCTGAGTAGAAGGCCGAATCAGGGGTTTCGTGGACGTAGGCCGGCTCGTCGAGTTCACCAGGCACCGAGCGCTTCGCCGGGCTCACGACCCCGCCCACACTCGTTGCAGGCGCTGCGGATTCGGCGGCCGCGGCCGCCTCATGCTCGTCGGCCCACCAGCCGAGGCGGCGGCGGTCGAGCTGGCGCAAACGCAGCAGCCACAACAAGCCCGCCGCCAGCAGCACGCTCAACACGCCGAGCGCAATGAGCCAGCGGTTGTCGTGCGCGTCCAGCTCGGCCGCCCGCATGCGGGTCGTCAGGTCGACCAGGGTCTTGTCTTTCTGCTGCGTGTCGCCACGCAGTTGCGCCAGCGTGGCTTCAAGGCGGCGAATGCGCTCGGCATCGACCTGTCGGGCTCGCTCGTCAAGGTCATCGGACCACGGACCCGACGCCACCAGGCCGGGCGCCGACGCAGCCGCCGTGGCCGAGCCGTCGAAGGGCCGCAGCATGGGATCCATGCGCAGCAGAGGTTGCACCATCTCTTCGGCCTCGAGCGGATCGAGCCTCAGTGTGGGCCGAGCTTCAGGGCGCGCCGACGTGACCTGAGCGCGCTTGCGCGGCGCGGGAGGCGTCACCGCGCCTGCGGGAGGGCGCTGGGACGCCTGCGCAGCCACGTCGGCCCGAGACGCTTGCGCCATCGGCCGAGACGCGGCATCGCGGTCTTTCTGGCGCGTGCGTTTGGAGGGCGATGCGGAGGTGACAGCCTCCCCGCTGCCCACACCGCCACGCGCGCCCGCGCTGCTTCGGCGCGAGGACTCCGCGGCCGACACGATGGCCTCGAGCGGCGAGGTGCGCGCCTGGGGCATGGCATCGACCAATTCTGGGTCGCCTGTGCGTGCGAGCAAAGTGGGTGGATCGGCGAACAACGTGAAACTGCGTGACAGGCTGGGTGGGCATCCGACCCGAAGGTTGACCTGCACCACCGGCTCTTCGATCACCACGGTGGTCGTGACCCTGATGCGGCGTTCGCCGCTGGCCAGGCGTTCGATCTGGGCGCGGACCTGTTCGGACGACAAACTGCGGTCGCCCGAGACCACGGTGGCATTGACACACCCAGGTTCGACGGACTCATCGCCCTCGAGCCGCAGGGCGATCGCAAAGTTGAGCGGATGGCCCAGCGCGGTCGCACCCGTCGTCTTGCCAAACCCCATCGCGAGCACCGGTGCGGGCGCAAGGCCAGAGGCAGCAATCAAGGTGACGAGGGTCAGGAGTCTCTGCATTCGAACGGGCAGTTGATGGACCGTTTGACTCTAGCATGAAGTTACAGATTCACGCACTGTTCCAAGCCCGGTGAAAACGCCATCAGGCCCCGTGCCACAATCGTTGGACCCCCTGCGACCTTGTAGAGCCCATGCCTTCTGAACTGCACGCCGAACGACGCGGCCCCGCCCTGGTCCTCACCATCAGCGACCCGGCCACCCGCAACACCTTGTCGGAGCAAGTTTTCACGGCCGGTGTCGAGGCCCTCAACGTGGCCGAGTCCGACCCCGAAGTCCGCTGTATCGTGCTGCGTGGCGAGGGGAACCACTTCTGCGCCGGCGGCAATCTGCAACGCCTTCAGTCCAGCCGCCTCGCGCACCCCGATGTGCAAGGCGCCATGCTCGACCGCTTCAATTCGTTCGTCGAAGCGCTTCGTGTGTTTCCGAAACCGGTGATCGCCGCAGTCGAAGGCGCGGCGGCTGGTGGCGGCTTTTCGCTGGCCCTGGCCTGCGACCTCATCGTGGCCGCCGCCGACGCCCGCTTCGTGCTGGCCTACGGTCGCATCGGCCTGTCGCCCGATGGCGGCGCCACCTGGCAACTGATGCAGCGAGTGCCCCGTGCCAAGCTGCTGCAGTGGCTGTGGCTGTCGGAGCCGGTCAGCGCTCAGGAGCTGCAGGCTTTTGGCGTCGTGAGCTGGGTGACCGACAGTGGCCAGGCCCTGAGCCGGGCCTTGGAAGTGGCCGAGCAACTGGCCCAGGGTGCCCCCAATGCCCAGGCCAGCGCCAAAGAACTGGTCAATGGCTGGCCCCAGCGCACGCTCACCGAGCAGCTGCAACAAGAGCGCCAGCACTTCCTCGACAACCTGTTCCACCCCAACAACGCCGAAGGCCTGAATGCCTTCCTGGAAAAACGCAGCCCCCGCTTCAACTGACGCGTAAAAAGGTGCGTGAGCTTGTCTGTACCTGCACGAATTGCTGCAGTGCAAGCACGTTGTCAGCCAGTCATGGACAATAGCGTCCTGCCAGGCCAGGTTCGGCCTTGGTGCCAGAAGACCCATCATGAACATCTCCGCGCTGACTGCTGACGAACGGCACAACATCGAATCCGGCCTGTGGTTTTCCCGCCTGTCGGAGCCGTTGCGCGACAACATCCTGGCACGCGCCACCGTGCGCCGCCTGTCCGACGGGGCCATGCTGTCCTCTCGCGGCGAGGCGCCCGAGCTCTGGTGCGGTGTGGCGAAGGGGGCGGTCCGGGTGAGCTCGGTCTCGTTGTCCGGCAAGCAGATCACCCTCACCTATGTGGAGCCGGGCATCTGGTTCGGCGACCTGTCACTGTTCGACGGGCTGCCTCGCACCCATGACTCTCACGCCCACGGCGAAACCACGCTGCTGGCGGTGCGCCGCCCTGACTTCAAGGAGCTGCTCCAGCAGCACGTGGAGCTGTACGAGGCCTTGCTGCGCCTGAATTGCCGCCGCCTTCGGCTCATGTACGACCTGGTGCAAGACCTCAACACCATGCCACTGGCTGCGCGTTTGGCCAAGCAGATCCTGCTGCTGGCCCGCAGCTACGGCATCACCGAAGGCGAAGAAATCCGCATCGGGCTGCAACTGGCGCAGGAAGATCTGGCCCAACTTCTGGGCGCCTCGCGCCAGCGCGTGAACCAGGAGCTCAAAAGCTTCGAGCGCGACGGTGCCGTGCGCATCGAACCCACGCGGCTCGTGGTGCTGTCGAAGCAAAAGCTGCTGGCGCTGTCGGAGCCTCAAGGCTGAGGCTGCCATCTCACGGCTTGTCGTCTGGCTCCAGGTCGGACTGCCAAGCGGTATTGGAGCCCCCCGTGGGCTGAAAGCTCCCCGCCCCCTCGGGCACGCCCGCGGCCGTTCGCACAGCCTGCAGCACCGCCGTCTCGAACAGCGCCACCGTTTGCGACAACACGGCCGCCGTGGGCTCGGCCACCTGCAGCCGCAGATAAACGCGGCCGCGCAGCACCATCAACACGAAGGGCGGCTGCGCACTCATGAAGCGCCGCAGGCTGAGCTCGAGCTGCTGCGCCAGCGCGCCCTCGACCCAGTAGGCCGCCTCGGCCGCGCTGCTGCCCACCACATGGAACGCTTGGCGCACCGGCTTGGGTGCCTGCCAACTGGCCTTGGGGAACATCACCAGCCAGCGCATTTCTTCAGGCGTGTCGTGGTCGATGACCGTCTGCGTGCTCTCGGTGAAACTCTCGAAGGTGGCGCGTTCGAGCACCTCGAACAGCGGCTGCGACAAGATGAGCATCTGCAGGTTCTGCGACAGGCCGAGTTCCATGCGAAGCCGAAGCTCGTGGCCCTGGATGTACTGGCGCTGTGGCTCACCGTATTCCATCCGCCAGGGCTTGCTGTCCATGCCGCCGTCGATGACAAACCCGCCGCCATTGTCCCGAACCCGCTTGAAGCCCAGGTGCTGCTCCTTGGCCCATTGCTGGACCTCGGGCCACTCGGGCTCAGAGGCCTTGCCGGACATCAGACGTTTGATTGCATCAAGCATGAAGTGCTCGCATCAACTAGAGTGGGGCCACGGCACAGCACGCGTGCCGACACAAAACTTAGGAACGAGGAACAGCGATGATTGAAGTGTATTCGTGGCCCACTCCGAATGGGCACAAGGTTCACATCATGCTCGAAGAATGCGGGCTGCCGTACAAGGCCATTCCGATCAACATCGGAACGGGCGATCAATTCAACCCTCAGTTTCTGGCCCTCAGTCCCAACAACAAGATTCCAGCCATCGTGGACCCTGATGGACCCGAAGGCAAGCCCTTGTCGCTGTTCGAGTCGGGTGCGATCCTGTTGTACTTGGCCTCCAAGACCGGGCGCTTCTTGCCCGAGGGCATCGCGGCCCGCTTCGAGTGCCTGCAATGGCTGATGTTCCAGATGGGAGGTGTCGGTCCCATGCTCGGCCAGGCGCATCACTTCAGGCTGTATGCGCCCGAGAAGATCCCCTACGCCATCGACCGGTACACCAACGAGGCCAAGCGCTTGTATGGGGTGATGAACAACCGGCTCGCCAAGAGCACGTACATCGCTGGTCCCGAGTACAGCATCGCCGACATCGCCATCTTCCCCTGGCTGCGTTCGTGGAAGAACCAGGGCATCGAGTGGAGCGACTATCCCCACCTCAAGGGCTGGTTCGATGAGGTCGAGGCACGGCCTGGTGTGCAGCGTGGCGTGCAGGTGCTGGCCGATCTGCGCAAGCCCATCACCGACGCCAAAGCGCGTGACGTGCTGTTCGGCAAGCAACAGTACGAACGGCGCTGACATCGGGGGCGGGCCGCTCGACGTGGTCACCGGCTTCTCACTGGCGCCGCACGAGCGACAGCCCTTTGGCCGTGATCGACAACTCGTCAGAGGCATTTTTGGCGACGAAACCCAGCTCGTACAGGCGGTGCGGCAAGTGGTCGTGCGGTGCCGTGCTTGTCGAGACCGGCCCGAGTTCCAGTCGCTTCAACGCGAGAATCTCGTCGACGGTGGCCTGAAAGGGTTCGACGCTGTGGTGCTGCATGATGACGATCTCCCAACGGGGTTGAAGAACTTCCATCGTGGGCGCCTGAGCGCGCATTGACCATCGGTCGTCAGGCCCATCACATGTCAGCCAAGACCGACATGTGGCACGGCCAATCCTCAGCGCGTGTCCAATTCGGCCCGGGCGCTTTCAAGCGGGTTGTTGCCGTGTTGGCCGTCGAGTGCCTTGAGCCTCAGCTGTTCGGCCTCCAGCGCATCGATCACGGCATCGATCGCCTTCATGTCCTTGACCGGCGCCAGGTGCAGCCGCTGCAATTCATCGCGAAGACGGCGGTAGCCGTCGGACAGAGGGGTGCTGTCGACACTGTTCATGGCGAAGGCTTTCTGGTCGGTTCAAGCGCCGCCCGGGGGACGCCCCATCGACGCTCATTCTGGCGAATCTGCTTCAAAGGCATGGCCGCCGCCAGAGCGCCGGCGCAGCGACGCTCACTCTTCGGAAGGATGCTGTCCATTGGACGACAGCGCCAATTCGGTCTGCACGATTTCGTCGGCCAGCCGATCTATCATGCGGACATTCCACACTGGGGCGGTGTAGGCCGCATCCAGTTCACCCAGTAAACGCGCGTATTTGCCGTTCAGTTCATCCAAGCCCATGTCGTGACTCCAAGGGTTTTCACTTAGTGGCAGTATGGCGCAGAAGAATGACCCCGTGTGTAGGACACTGGCCCACAAAAGGGTGATTCGTTCGGCAGGTGCGTGGTTGGATTCAAAATGTGCGAGGTTCCTGGATGCCACCGCACTGCCGGCCCGTCTCACGAAGGGGGCACCGGGGTGCGCCTTTGAGCACCCGACGCGAACCGCCTGTACTTCACGACCTTTTCACCATCGCCGAGGCCGCCCGTGACCCTGTCGCTCTACTACCACCCCCTCTCATCGTTCTGTCACAAGGTGCTGATCGCATTGGAGGAGCGGAACCTTCCGTTCGAGCGCCACATCGTGAACCTCGGCAGTCCAGAGGCACGCGCCTCGCTTCTCGCCCTCTGGCCGGTCGGCAAGATCCCGGTGCTGCGTGACGCCGCAGCCGATCTCACGCTGCCCGAAAGCAGCATCATCATCGAGCACCTCGACAGCCACGCCACCCATGCGCCTCCGCTGCTGCCGGCCGATCCTTCACTGCGGCTCGAAGTGCGTCTGTGGGATCGGTTCTTCGACCAGTACGTGCATGTGCCGATGCAAAAGATCGTGCTCGATCGCCTGCGTGGCGACGGTGACCACGACCCGCGCGGTCTGGCCGAAGCCCATGCTGCGCTCGCCACGGCCTACGACATGCTCGAGCAGCGTCTGGCCGGCCGTACTTGGGTGGCGGGTGGCTCGTTCAGCCTGGCCGACTGCGCCGCCACGCCCGCCCTCTTCTACGCGAACATCGTGTCACCCTGGCCGGGAACCCATGCGGCACTGGGTGCGTACTTCGAGCAGCTTGTGGCGCGGCCTTCGGTGTCGAAGGTGATCGATGAGGCGCGTCCCTTTTTCGCGATGTTCCCGTTCAAGGACGCCATGCCGAAACGCTTCTTGTGATGCTGACCCGCGTGTGACGATGCGATCACACGCGATTTTTCGCGCAGAAGTGCTCAGAGGCCAATAGGCATGGGAACACGCCGCGATGCGAAACATCGCAGGTGGCGTTGCACACTGGGCAATGGATCAGACGCAGAGATAGAAGAAGAGGAGATGGAAAACAGGAGATGGAAAAAGAGACAGGATCGACGAAGGCCGATTGGCCTGCCCGGCAGGGCTCGAACCTGCGACCCCCAGCTTAGAAGGCTGGTGCTCTATCCAGTTGAGCTACGGGCAGCGGGGATCTCTTGAGAGCACCACCAAACCCGAGTGGGGGGGTGGGCCGCGGTCTGATGGGTCCAGACCAGAAGCAGACCAACTTGGCTTGCTGCAATGATGGGAATCGTTGCTTGAAATCAGTGCCATTAAAACAAGAAGACCTGCACTGCAGGTCTTCTTGAAAAAATGGTCGGGGCGGTGGGATTCGAACTCACGACCACCTGGTCCCAAACCAGGTGCGCTACCAGGCTGCGCTACGCCCCGAAGACCACGATTCTACTTCATGTTTTAGCAGGTAGGGAAGAGGTGTTTGAAAAAATCAGTTGTCGCGACACATCCATGCATTGTTTGATGTGTTGCTCACACACGAAACGCAGCGCGGTGAACGTCAACACGGCCGACAAGGCCTGCCCTGCAATGGGCACGTACTTCACGGCCTGCTGCGCCGTGAGCCGCACACCCACCACGCGCAACACGCGCAACACCAGGCCGTGCGTGACCAGTTTGCCGACAAGCAAACCGCCTGCCGCAGAGATCGCCTTGTAGGCCATCAATCGGCGATCGGGCGCGAGACGTTCTACCTGCTCGGGCGTGAGCCCGAACGCGCGGTTGATGTCGGGAATGAGCTTGAGCAAGGTGGCCACGTCGGCCACCCAATCAAGACCCGGCAATGGCACGACGGAGACGCCCGCGGCCACAAGCGCGCGGCGCTTCACCAACTGCCTGCACTCACGCGCCACCTGCTCAATGCGGCCAGCATCAGCAGGCAGACCCGGGGCAGACGAACGGGCCGAAAAGAGCTGCAGGAAAGGAACGCTGCGTGTCATGGGACTCCTTTGCGCACGTGGCCAAGCAAAGTCCCATGATGCCCCTTTTCATCTGGGCTTGCGCGCGCCCGCCTCAAGCACTCAATTGCGCCCAGGTCTTTTCAAGCCGCTTCACGCTCACCGGCTGTGGCGTGCGCAGCTCCTGCGCGAACAGGCTGACACGCAACTCTTCGAGCAGCCAGCGGAACTCGTCCAGGCGTGCATCGTGCACGCCTTTTCTGTCTGCGAGCAAACGCAGGTAACGCTGCTCGAGCGGCCGCATTTCGGCCAGCCGCGCGCTGTCGCGCGCGGGGTCGCTGCGCCACTTCTCGAGCCGCAGCGTGATGGCTTTGAGGTAACGCGGCAGGTGCGCCAATTGCAGCCATGGCGTCTGCATGACGAAGCGCTTGGACAACAGCCGAGCCAGCTGGGCCTGCACATCGTCTTGCACGTCTTTCGGTGCGCGCGAATCCTTGAGCTTGCGCACCGCCGCTGCGTAGTCGGTGAGCACCAGCGACACGCTGCGGGCGATCTCATTGGCAATCAGCGTCAGGCGGCCACGGCCTTCATCAATGCGGCGGCGAAACGACATGCCGTCGGTGGGCAGCGGATCGGCAAGGAACGCACGGTCGAGTGCCAGGTCGATGATCTGCGTGCGCAGGTCGTCCACCGTGCCCACAGCCATGAAGAGTGCGGCCATCTTCTGCAGGTCGGGGATGTTCTTCTCTAGGTACTTGAGAGCGTCCTTGATCTGCAAGGCCACCAGCCGGCGCAGGCCGGCACGGTGTTTCGACGCAGCCACATCGGGCTCGTCGAACACCTCGATCACGACATAGGTGCCACGATCGATGAGCGCCGGAAAGCCCACCAGCGTCTGTGCACCACGGCGCACTTCCATCAGCTCGGGCAGCTCGCCGAAGGTCCAGTCGGTGTGCTGGATCTCGGCCACAACCTGTGGCGGGGGCGCCGCCGCGGGCTCGGCTTGTCCGCGCACGGGTTTCGCCGGGCCATTGGCGATGGGCTTGGCCGCAACAGCAGGCGCCACGCTCGCGGTCGACACGCCTGGCAGCAACGCCGCCAAGGCCTGAAAGGCCGACCGGGCCTGGCCGCCCAGCTCGGCCTTCAGGCTCGCCAGGTTACGGCCGGTGCCGAGCTGCCGGCCGTGTTCATCTACGATGCGGAAGTTCATGAACAAGTGCTGCGGCAGCTGTTCGAGCTTGAAGTCGCCGCGCTTCACGTCCACCTGCGTCTTGTCGCGCACGCTCTTGAGGACTGCATCGATCAGCGGGCCGCTGCCGAAGCCGTTGCGCTCGTTGACCTCGGCGATGAAGGCATCGACGTACTCGGGCAGCGGCACCAGCCGCGAACGCGGACGCTGGTGCAGGCTCTTCACCAGGGCCAGCACCTTGTCCTTCAGCATGCCGGGCACGAGCCACTCGCAGCGCTCATCGTTCACCTGGTTCAACGCGAACAAGGGCACGCTCACCGTGACACCGTCCTTGGGATCACCGGGTTCGTGCAGGTAGGTGGTCATGCAGTCCACACCACCCAGTCGCAGCGTCTTGGGGAAGGTGGACGTGGTGATGCCTGCCGCCTCGTGGCGCATCAGCTCTTCGCGCGTGAGGTACAGCAACTTCGGATTGCGCTTCTGCTCTTCGCGGTACCAGCGCTCCAGGCTGTAGCCGCTGCACACTTCGGCAGGCAGCTGCTGGTCGTAGAAGGCATGGATGAGTTCGTCGTCGACCAGCACGTCCTGGCGGCGCGACTTGTGTTCGAGCTCTTCGACCTGTGCAATCAGCTTGCGGTTGGCCGCGAGAAACGGCAAGCGTGTTTCCCATTCATTGGCCACCAGCGCTTCACGAATGAAAATCTCGCGGGCGGCTTTCATGTCGACCAGCCCGAAGTTCACGCGCCGGTTGCTGTAGATCACGATGCCGTAAAGCGTGGCCCGCTCGAGCGCAATGACTTCGGCCGCCTTCTTCTCCCAGTGCGGGTCGAGCAGCTGGGTCTTGATCAGGTGGCCGGCAATGCCGGGCAGCCACTGCGGCTCGATGCCGGCGATGCCGCGACCGAACAGCCGCGTGGTCTCCACCAGTTCGGCGGCCACGATCCATCGTCCCGGCTTCTTGCTGAGGTTGGCGCCCGGGTGCTTGTAGAACTTGATGCCGCGCGCCCCGAGGTACCAGTCTTCGTCGTCGCTCTTCAGGCCGATGTTGCCCAGCAGCCCGGCCAGCATGGCGAGGTGCAGCTGCTCATAGGTGGCGGGCGACGTGTTGACGCGCCAACCGTGTTCGGCCACCACGGTGGTGAGCTGCGAATGGATGTCGCGCCACTCGCGCACGCGGCGGGGCGAGATGAAGTTTTCGCGCAGCAGCTGCTCTTGCTTGCGGTGCGACAGCTTGTGTTCGCCCTGCCCGCCTCGGCCGGCCTCGAGCCAGTCCCACAGCTTGAGGGTGCCCACGAATTCAGAGCGCTCGTCGTCGAACTTCTTGTGCGCCGCGTCGGCGGCCTGCTGGTGTTCGAGCGGCCGGTCTCGCGCATCCTGCACGCTGAGTGCAGAGGCGATCACCAGCACCTCGCGCAGGGCCTGGCGATCCCTTGCTTCGAGGATCATGCGGCCCACACGCGGGTCGAGCGGCAGCTTGGCCAGCTCGCTGCCCATGGGGGTGAGCTCGTTCTGGTCGTCCACCGCACCCAGCTCGTGCAGCAGCTGGTAGCCGTCGGCCACGGCGCGGCGTGGTGGAGGTTCCAGAAACGGAAACTCTTCGACCAGCCCCAAGCCCAGCGACTTCATCCGCAGGATCACGCCGGCCAGCGACGAGCGCAGAATTTCCGGGTCGGTGAAACGCGGGCGCCCGGCGAAGTCCTTGTCGTCGTACAGGCGAACGCAGATGCCGTTGCTCACGCGGCCGCAGCGGCCGGCGCGCTGGTTGGCCGCCGCCTGGCTCACGGCCTCGATCTGCAGCTGCTCGACCTTGTTCCGGTAGCTGTAGCGCTTGACGCGCGCGGTGCCCGCATCGATCACATACTGGATGCCGGGCACGGTGAGCGAGGTCTCGGCCACGTTGGTGGCCAGCACGATACGCCGCGCGCTGTGCGGCTCGAACACCATGTCCTGTTCTTGCTGGCTCAGCCGTGCGAACAGCGGCACCACTTCCACGCCGGGTGGGTGGTGGCGCCGCAGGTGATCGGCGGCCTCGCGGATCTCGCGCTCACCAGGGAGGAACACCAGCACATCGCCCGCGCCTTCGCGCCACAGCTCGGTCACGGCGTCGGCAATGGCATCGTTGAGGCCGTACTCGCGCGACTCCTCGAAGGGACGCCAGCGCTGCTCGACCGGGAACAACCGGCCCGACACCTGGATCACCGGTGCCGGCCCGTGGCGCGACGCAAAGTGATTGGCAAAGCGGTCGGCGTCGATGGTGGCCGAGGTGACGATGATCTTCAGGTCAGGCCGGCGCGGCAGGATCTGGCGCAGGTAGCCGAGCAGGAAGTCGATGTTCAGGCTGCGCTCATGGGCCTCGTCGATGATGATCGTGTCGTAGGCCCTGAGCAGAGGGTCCGACTGGGTCTCGGCCAGCAAGATGCCGTCGGTCATCAGCTTGACCGACGCGCCGGGCTGGAACCGGTCCTGGAATCGCACGCGGTAGCCCACCACCTCGCCGAGCGGCGAGTTGAGCTCTTGCGCGATGCGCTTGGCGACGCTCGACGCAGCAATGCGGCGCGGCTGCGTGTGGCCGATGAGGCCCGTGCCGCCCGCGCCGATGCCCCGCCCCATCGCCAGCGCGATCTTGGGCAGCTGGGTGGTCTTGCCCGAGCCCGTTTCACCGCACACGATGACCACCTGGTGCTCGCTGAGGGCACGGGTGATCTCCTCGCGCCGACCGGAGACCGGCAGCGATTCGGGAAACTCGATCGGTGGAATCGGGTTGGCCGCACGCGGTGCACGAGGGGGGTGGGGCGCACCGGGCGCACGGCCCGGCCCGCGCGGGCCGCCCCCCCCCGACCCACTGGCACCACCAGGACGGCCGGAACCACGAGATGTGTCACGCGGTTTGTCGTTCGACGTGTCACGTGCGGGACGCAAGGCGGTGCCCGATGCGTTCAAGGTCTCCGCACGCGCCTCGGTGGGGCTTGGCGATGCGGGGTGGGCTGACGAAGGGGGGGAAATGGGTGTTTTCACTGGACACCGATTATCAGCCACCTGCTTTCGTTTCGCCGCCGCACCTGCGGGTACTACCGATACGTGCGGGTCGATGCGAGATGTAAAGTAATTTTCGACCTGGGCAAATTGCTGCAGTGCACACCGCCGCGTGTCGTGGGCGATGTCGTTTTCACCTCTGGAGAAACACCATGACTCAGTTCAAACCTCTCGCCTGTGTGATCGCTCTGTCCTCGTTCTGCGCCCTGGGCATGGCAGCCGACCCCATCAAGATCGGCGTGTCGGGCCCTTTCACCGGCGGCTCGTCTTCCATGGGCGTGAGCATGCGCGATGGCGTGCGCCTGGCGGCCGATGAGATCAACAAGGCAGGGGGCGTGCTCGGCCGCCCCATCCAGCTGGTGGAGCGAGACGACGAAGCCAAGAACGAACGCGGCGTGCAGATCGCCCAGGAGATGATCAACAAGGAGCGGGTAGCCGCCCAGGTAGGCTATATCAACACCGGCGTGGCCTTGGCCTCGCAGCGCTTCTTTCAAGACGCCAAGATCCCAGTGATGAACAACGTGGCCACCGGCTCGGCCATCACTGCGCAGTTTGCCTCGCAACCCGACAACTACGTGTTCCGCGTGTCCGCGAGCGACAACATCCAGGCCCCGATGATCGTGGAAGAAGCCGTGACGCGCCGCGGCTTCAAGAAGGTCGCCATCCTGGCCGACTCCACCAACTACGGCCAGCTCGGCCGCGACGACCTCGAGAAAGCGCTGGCCATCAAGGGCGTGAAGGCCGTGGCGGTCGAGAAGTTCAACATCAAGGATGTGGACATGACCGCGCAGCTGCTCAAGGCCAAGGAGGCTGGCGCCGAGGCCGTGCTGACCTACGGCATCGGCCCCGAGCTCGCACAGATCGCCAACGGCATGACCAAGCTCGGCTGGAAGGTCCCGATGATCGGCAGCTGGACGCTCTCCATGGCGAACTACATCGACAACGCCGGCCCCGGCGGTGAAGGCGCGCGCATGCCGCAGACCTTCATCCAGGAGCCCACCACGCCCAAGCGCCAGTCATTCATCATCAATTACCTGAAGACCTTCAACCCCAAGGGCAACCGCATCGATTCGCCTGTGTCAGCCGCCCAAGGCTATGACTCCATCTACCTGCTGGCCGCGGCCATCAAGCAGGCCGGCTCCACCGAAGGCCCCAAGGTGCGTGCCGCCCTCGAAGACCTGAAGACGCCAGTGACCGGCGTGGTCACCACCTACAACAAGCCGTACACCAAGACCGACCACGAGGCCATCACCATGAACATCCCGGTGTTCGGTGAGGTCAAGGGCGCGCGTGTGGTCTACGCCTACCCCGACGACTTCAAGAAAGCTTCCGAGATCCGGCTGAAAGACGTGAACGCCAAGGGCGCCCTGGTCAAGAAATAAGCCCGGGCTCCACCCCCCCGCGCCGCTGCGACTTCAGGCCCTGCCCTTCGAAGTTGCGCGGCGCTTCTTTCATGACCTGACGCATCGGAGCGGCCATGCTCATCCTCACCCAACTCGTGTTCAGCGGCATCGCGCTCGGCATGATCTACGCCGTCATCGCCTTCGGCTACCAGCTGACCTTCGCCACCTCCGACACGCTGA
>JBEGTX010000361.1:0-9621 GCA_041179165.1 Pseudomonadota bacterium
AGGACAGTTTTTGCCGGATTTGCAGGCCCATAGCCCCGCTATGGGACAAAAAGACGGTGAAAAATGGACCGCTGCGGTCGATTTGCAGCCGACGCTTTCCAAGTCCGACAGGCTCCTAGGAATACCCTCAAGCCTCCCACGCCCACGCCGATAACAGAGGCAGACAGGAACCCCCGCATGCTGCCGCCATTGGCGATCCACCCCCAGCGACCGCGCGACTCCGCCCCACCCATGTTCCACGCTTTAGCCCGATGCTCCCCCTTGACCCCTCCCGCGTCTTCACGATCGGGCTGGCTGCACTGGTTCGTCATGATGCTGCTGGTGTTGATGTCCATGGGCGTGCAGGCACAAGCCGAAGCGGCCGTACCCATCCGCCTGGACGATCAAACCAAGCGCGTTGACGCCTGGGAGCAGTTCTCCGTGCTGGTGGACAGCGGCCAGGCGCTGTCGCTCAAGCAGGCCATCGAACTCCGCGATCAGTTCACCCCCGCTGGCGCCCCGCGCGCCAACCTCGGCAAGAAGAACGGCGCGGTGTGGCTGCGCACCACGGTGGAAGTGCCCGCCAACAGTGCGGTCGAGTGGTGGTTCACCATCGACTACCCGTCGCTCGACGAGGTCGACTTGCACATCGTGTCCGATGGCAAGGTGATCAAGTCGGCCACCATGGGCGACTACGCCACCTTCGAGCAGCGTCCTGCTGCCACACGTTTGCTGGCCGCGCCACTCACCCTGGAACCCGGCAAGACCTACGAGCTGATGCTGCGCGTGCACACCACGAGCACGCTGGTTCTCCCTATTTCGATCATGCAGACCGATGCGCTCATCGCTTACGAAAGCAAGGTCGAGATGCTGCAGGGCATGGCCTTCGGCATCGCCCTGTGTTTTGCACTGGCCATGGGGCTTCGCGCCGTCTACATGCGCGACCCCATCTACGCGTGGTTCGCCCTGGCGAACACCGCCGGCGCATTGTTCTTCTTCGCGTACCACGGCATGGCAGCGCAACATCTGTGGCCCGAACACGCCTGGCTGACGCGCAACTCCACCCCGGCGTTGCTGCTGATGATGGTGGCCTTCGGCGCCTTCTTCACAGTGCGCGCGCTCAACATCCACATCACCGACCCGAAGACCCACATCGCGCTGCGCATCGGCGGCATCATGGTCTTGGCGACCATCGGGCTCTTCATGGTGGGTGCGATCAATTACCAAGCCGCGTTGCGGGTCGGCGCGCTCGTCGCACCACTCATGACAGTGCTCACCTTTCCCGCCGCCATTCGGCTCGCGCGGCGCGGTGAGCGCGTGGCGTTCTGGATGTTCGCTGGCTGGGGTTGCTACATCACCGGCATCATCATCTCGACCGGCCTGCAAGGCGGACAACTCCCAGCCAATGTGTGGACCGACCACGCCCTGCAGATCGGCGGCCTGTGCGACATGGTGACTTGGCTGATGGTGCTGAGCGTGCGCGCCGAAGAAGCTGGCGACAAGGCCCGAGTGGCCCAGCGTGAACACGACCGCCTGGTGATGATCTCGCAGACCGACCCGCTCACCGGCCTGTTGAACCGCCGCGGCCTGCAGCGTGCGCTGCAACCGGCCATCGATGCGTCCGATGCCACCCACCTGACCGCCGTCTACCTGATCGACCTCGACGGCTTCAAGGCGGTGAACGACACCCACGGCCACGAGGCTGGCGACGAATTGCTGGTGCAGGTGGGGCAGCGCCTGCGGGCAGCGGTTCGCGAGACCGACCTCGTGGCCCGCCTCGGCGGTGACGAGTTCGTGATCGCTGCACCGAAGCTCGCCGGTCAAGCGCAAGTCGATCAGATCGGCGCCAAGCTGCTAGCCTGCTGCGCCACGCCGTTCCAGCTCACACATGTGACGGCCACCGTGGGCATGACCGCCGGCTACGCCACGGCGCCCGTGCAGGGCACCGACGCCGCCGCCCTGCTCAAACAGGCCGATGCCGCCATGTACCTGGGCAAGCAGAGCGGCAAATCGCGCATCCAGCGCAGCCTCGCCGCGACAGTCTGACCACCGGAGTCGCCGCGGCCTGATAAGGTGCGCGCGATGAACAAGCGCACCCGCATTTTCATCGGCATCCTGCTCGCCTACGCGCTCGGCGTCGGCTGGTTGATGTACCGCCAGCTCGAGGACATCGACCCCCGCTACCGCGAGTCGGCCGAGGAGTCGCTCGTCGAAACCGCGCAGCTGATGGCCACCTTGGTGGAGCGACTGTCGAACCAGGGCGAATTGCGCACCGAGTCACTCGGCCCCTTGTTCGAGTCGCTGTACGCCCGCCGCTTCAAGGCCGACATCTTCGGCTTCGAGAAGACCCGCGTGGAGCTGCGGCTGACGGTCTCGGACCGCGCTGGCCGCGTCGTGTTCGACTCCCAAGGCAAGCTCGTGGGCACAGACAACGCCAAGTGGCGCGATGTGCGGCTGGCCCTCAGGGGTGAGTACGGCGCGCGCTCGACGCCCGACGTCGAGGGCGACAAGCGCACGTCGGTGATGTACGTGGCTGCGCCCATCCGCGTGAACGACCAGATCATCGGCGCCGTGAGCGTGGGCAAGCCGGTGCAGAGCTTCGGCCAGTTTGTCGAAGCCGCGCGGCGCAAGACGCTGCAGGTGGGCGTGATCTCGGTGGTGGCCGTGCTGCTGCTCGTCGTCATCGTGTCGGTGTGGCTGGTGCGCCCCTTCGGCGTGATTGCCGACTACGTGCGCTATGTGCGCGCCCAGCATTCGTTCAGCCTGCCTCGCCTCGGCCGCCGCGCGCTCGGTGCGCTCGGTGCGGCCTACGACGAAATGCGCGATGCGCTGGCCGGCCACAACTACGTGGCCGACTACGTGCAGACGCTCACGCACGAGGTGAAGAGCCCGCTGTCGGCCATTCGCGGCGCGGCCGAGCTGCTGCAAGAGCCCATGCCCGACATCGACCGCGCGCGCTTTGCCGGCAACATCGTGCGCGAGGCCCAGCGCATCCAGGAGCTGGTCGACCGCATGATGGAGCTGACGGCACTGGAGACCCGGCGCAGCCTCGACCAGATCGTGCCGGTACCGGTGGGGCCGCTGCTGCGCGACCTGGTGAACGCTGCCCTGCCGGTGAGTGCCGCGCGCGGGGTGCTGCTGCAGCTCGACGACAGCAACGAGCTGGCCACCCTCAGCGTGGAGGGCGACGCCTTTCTGCTGCAGCGTGCCGTGGCCAACCTGCTCGACAACGCCATCGACTTCTCACCGACCGGCGGCACCGTGGCCCTGGGCGTGGTGCGCAACCGGCGCACGCTCGACATCACCGTGCGAGACAGCGGGCCGGGCATTCCGGACTATGCCGAGGCCAAGGTGTTCGAGAAGTTCTATTCGCTCGCGCGGCCTCACTCGCGCAAGAAGAGCACGGGGCTGGGCCTGTCTTTCGTGAAAGAAATTGCCGAGCTGCACCGTGGTCGGGTCACCTTGCAGAACGCGCCCGGTGGTGGCGCGCTGGCGACCCTGTCACTGCCGCTGGGCGACACGCTTGCGGTTTGACGTCCGCCTGGCGTCAGCGTCCACTTGGTCGAGCCATTCTTGCAGACTGGCTCGCAGGTTCAAGGCTTCACCGAAGCGGACCGGCCGCGCGGGCCCCGCCAGTCGGAAGCCGCTGGTGTCACGGCCCACCGCCAAAACATTGCAGTTCAGGCAGATGAGCAGAGAGTCGATGACCTTCTCACGCGCGTCGAAGAACGTGACCTGGTATCCCGGTGCAAACCTGCAACGCTCGCGCGGCGGCGGGCCGTCCAGCGCCTCGGTCTGCTGCAGGAGCTCGATGAGCTTCAGGGCCTGGGGTGCTTCGACCGGGCGGCTGTTGCGGGCCCAGACGTCTGTCGTGATCATCATCGGGGTGACGTGCATCCAGCCGATGCTGGTCACCTGAACGCGGGCTGCCGCCTGCAATGGGGCCAGTTGGGCCTCGGCCATGAAGGCCTCGGCCCATGCGGCCTGCGTGCCCATCGCCCACAGCAAGAGCACGGTCCAAAACCGCTTCAACGCAAACAGGCGATTCATTCGACACTCCTGGCCCCACTGCGAGGCCTGTGCTCAGATTCTGCCTGCGTCGATGCTCACGGTGTCGCCCACATGAAACACCCCGCCCACGAGCACCCGGGCCGTGACGCCCCCATGGCCGCGCATGGCGTTGTAGCCGCCCTCACCCAGCAGCTCCTCCATGCGCGAGCAGGGCTCGCATGGGCCGGTCACTTCGAGCAGCACCTGGCTGCCCAGGCGCAGCTGCACAGGCTGGTCCTTGAACAAGGCCTTGGCCGCCAGCAAGTTGAGCCCCGAGACCACGAGGTTGCGCCTCAACAGCGCCGCATCGAGCTGCGCCCGCCCCACCCAGGAGGCAATGGCTGGCAGATGTTCGGCCTGGATCAGCGTGATCTGGCGCTTGCTGTCGACGGCGCGCGCAGCCGCACGGTCGCCCTGCAAGCCGCGCCCGGCCAGGGCCACGGCCTCGTTGAGCGGCAACACGGCGGTGCGGCGCGCCGGGCGCACGAAGATGGCATCCAGCTGCCCGGCCTGGGCAAAACGCCGCGTGAGCTCACGCAGATCGGCGGAAGCGCGGGTTGGAAAGAGGGGCACGGGGTCGAGGCCTTGTCAGATTGATGCGGGGCGCCATCGCATCGTGCGCGTCGCAGCGGTGGGCCGCCACACAACTTCACACGGACTTCAAATGCGCTTCGCACACAGGTTGCATTCTTGCACCCAGGGCCTGCCATGTCGGTGGGCACGGAAGAAAGCCCACCGCCATGTCCTGGTTCATCGCCCCCCTGCGTCCTCTGTCGCACACCGGTCAGGTGCTGCTGTGCACGGCCGCCGCGCTGCTGGCTGCTGCGCTGATGGTGGCCTGGACACCCTCGTCTGCCGAGTCGAGCAGCGGCCTGCAGTCGCCGTCGCTCAGCCGCGGCGAAGGGGCGCCCGCGCCCTGACCGACCGCGGGCGGACGCCCATCGGAGCCGCCCCCCCGAAAAACCCCACGGAAGGTCGCCGTCCGGGAGCAGGTAGCATGCATCCCGAACATTCGGGAGAACTGAGATGACACGCACTGTTTGGTTGGCCACGGCGGCCCTGGTTTCGAGCCTGCTGCTCGGGGGATGTGGCTACAACGATTTCCAGCGCCTGGACGAAGAGGTGAAGGGCGGCTGGGCCGAGGTGCTCAACCAGTACCAGCGCCGCGCGGATCTGATTCCGAACATCGTGGCCACGGTCAAGGGTGAGGCGAGCTTCGAGCAAGACACGCTCACCAAGGTGATCGAGGCGCGCGCGCGCGCCACCGGCATACAGGCCACGCCGGAGCTGATCAACAACCCCGAGGCCTTCGACAAGTTCCAGAAGGCCCAGGGCGAGCTGTCGGGCGCGCTGAGCCGCCTGATGGTCACGGTGGAGCAGTACCCCAACCTCAAGGCCAACCAGGGCTTCCAGGACCTGCGTGTGCAGCTCGAAGGTACCGAGAACCGCATCACCGTGGCGCGCAACCGCTATATCAAGTCGGTGGCCGAGTACAACGTGCTGGCTCGCAGCTTTCCAACCAACCTCACGGCGCTGGCCTTCAGCTACCCGGTGAAGCCGAGCTTCACCGTGCAGAACGAGGCTCAGATTTCTGCGCCGCCCTCGGTGAGCTTCGACAAGCCGGCGTCCAAGTGATTCCGCTCGCCTCGGACCGGGCCTGCCGTTGATGCCGGGCCAGCGCCTGTTTGCCTCAGCCGGCCCGCGGGCCGGCTGGCGCTGCCTGCTGGTGCTGGTGGGCCTGCTGGCCATGCTGGCCTTCGGGCCGCTGCAGGCGCAGGACCTTCAAAAGGTACCACCGCTCTCCGGGCGTGTGGTCGACCAGACCGGCACGCTGACACCGCCACAGCAGCAAGCGCTCAGCGCCAAGCTGTCGGCGATCGAACGGCAGCACGGCTCGCAACTGGTGATCCTGATGGTGGACACCATCGCACCCGAGGACGTCGCAGCCTACGCGCAGCGCGTGGGCGAGGCCTGGAAGATCGGGCGCCGCCAGATCGGTGACGGCCTGCTCATCGTCGTGGTCAAGCGCGATCGCAAGGTCCGCATCGAAGTGGCCAAGGGGCTGGAGGGTGCGGTGCCTGACCTGGCGGCGCGGCGCATCATCACCGAGGCCCTCACGCCGGCCTTCAAGGCCGGTGACTATGCCGGCGGGCTCAACCTCGCGCTCGATCAACTGACGCGCCGCATCGCGGCCGAGGGGCTGGCCAAGCCGCCCACGGCGCGCCCCGACGCTGACTCGTCCGAGGTCGTATCAGGGGCAGCCTCGTCGGCATCCAACCCGCTGGGCTCGCCCGATCTGACCCCCTTCGACAACTCGGCCACCCAGCCGTCCACATCGCCAGGCAAATCCTCCAAGGGCGATCCAGACCTGCCATGGTGGATCTTTGCACTGATCCTGGCCGTGCCGCTCCTGGGCGTTGTGGTGATCGTGGCCATCGGGCGCAAGCTCGGTGCGGTCGGCATGGCAGGTGTCGTGGGTGGGCTGGCATTCTGGATCACGTCGAGCGTGGTCGCGGCCGTGCTGCTGGGTGGTGTCGCCTTCTTGTTGATCGGGCTCATGAAGAATGCGGGCCAGGGCGGCATGTCGAGCTTCCTGATCAACATCCTGTCGGCACTGGCCAGCAGCGGCGGCTCGTCGTCGTCGAGCGGCGGTTGGGGTGGTGGTGGCGGTGGCGGCAACAGCGGCTTCAGCTCAGGCGGTGGTGGTGACTTTGGCGGCGGTGGCGCCTCGGGAGACTGGTGATGGGGCTCTTCGCGTTCATCGGGCGCATTGCCCGCCACCGCTGGATCGACGCCTCCGATTCGCGCCGTCGCCTGGGCGACGAAGGCATCGCCCGGCTGCAATCGCGTGTGACGGCCAGTGAGTTGGTGCACCGCGGCGAGATCCGCATCTGCGTGGAGGCCGGCCTGCCGATGTCCTACCTCCGCCGCGGCGCTCCGGCGCGCGAGCGGGCGATCACACTGTTCGGCAAGCTGCGGGTCTGGGACACAGCCGACAACAGCGGCGTGTTGATCTATCTGCTGCTCGCCGAGCACCGCATTGAAATCGTGGCCGACCGTGGGCTCAATCGCCATGTGACTCCTGAGCAATGGCAGGCCCTCACAGCCGCGATGTCTGCGTCATTTCAGGCGGGGCACATGGTGGAGGGGCTGGAGAAGGCCGTCGACGCCGTGCATGAATTGCTGGCGACGCACTTCCCCTTGGTCGACGGGGCACTCAATGAGAATGAATTGCCCGATGCAGTGGTGTTGCTGTGAACGGCAAGCCCGCGCCGCTCTGATTCAGAAGTGCGCCAGGTAGCCGCCATCCACCGCAATCACTTGCCCGGTCACATACGAGGCCGCACGTGACGCGAGGAACACCACGGCACCCGCGATTTCCTCAGGCTCGCCCCAGCGGCCCAGCGAGGTGCGCGAACCCAGCCAGCTGCTGACCGAGGTGTCGGCCACCATCTCTGCATTGGGCGGCGTGGCGAAGTAGCCAGGCGCCACCCCGTTCACGGTGATGCCATGCGGGCCGAGCTCCGCAGCCAGCGCACGTGTGAGTGCGGCGAGGCCGCCCTTGGCGGCCGTGTACGCGGCATCACCCGCGCGGGCGATGGGGCCGGCGATGGAAGTGATGTTGATGATGCGGCCCTGGCGCTGCGGCACCATCAGCCGCGCCGCCGACTGGCACAGGTGCAGCGGGGCGAGCAGGTCCACTTCCCACAGCGCCCGCACGTCGGGCAACTCGAGGTCGAGCAGCGGACGCCGGTGGCGCTGGCCGACGTTGTTGACGAGGGTGTCGAGGCGGCCGTGCAACTTGGCCACGGTTTCCATCTGCGAGCGTGCCGCATCGGCATCGGTGACATCGAACACGGCAGCGTAGGCAGCGCCTCCGCTCGAAACCTCGACATTGATCCGCGCCACGGCCTCGTCCACACGGGCCGCATCTCGGCCATTGACCCACACGTGGGCGCCTGCCGCCGCCAACGCCAGCGCCATCTCGAACCCAAGGCCACTGCTGGCCCCTGTCACGAGCGCCGATCGGCCCTGCAGTGAAAACGGATGGGGATGAGCAGACATGGGCGGATGGTAGCGGCCTCGTGGCGCCAGGGTCATTGATCACTGTGGATCACGTCCATCGATCCCATGATGGAGGGGACCAATGAGGAATCCGAAAACAACAACGCCCGCACTGCCGAGGCAGGAGCGGGCGTCGCAAGCGCAGGGCGGCCGATGAGGGCTGCCCGAGCGGCTTTACTTCTTGCGGAACTTGCGCAGCGCGGCGATTTGCGCGGCCATGGCCACGAACTCGCTTTGTGCGGCGGCGAAGTCGATGTCGCTCTTCGCGTTTTTCATGGCTTCTTCGGCCAGACGCTTGGCTTCGGTTGCCTTGGCTTCGTCCAGGTCCTTGCCGCGGATGGCGGTGTCGGCCAGCACGGTCACGGTGCCAGGCTGCACTTCAAGAATGCCGCCGGCCACGAACACGAACTCTTCCGTGCCATCGGTGCGCTCGATGCGCACCGCACCAGGCTTGATGCGGGTGATCAGCGGCGTGTGGCGCGGCAGAATGCCGAGCTCGCCGTTTTCACCCGGCAGGGCCACGAAACGGGCCTCGCCGGAAAAAATGCTTTCTTCCGCGGAGACGACGTCGACGTGCAGTGTTGCCATGTTCTATTTCCTTCAGCTGTCGAGACGATCAGAGAGCACCGAGCGGGGCCTGGGCGCTGACGCCATCGGTGCCGGCCAAAGCCTTCACCGAGGCGCAGCGGCCGAGGCCGCCGAACCCGTTGCTTACTTCATCGCCTTTGCCTTCTCGAAGGCTTCGTCGATCGTGCCGACCATGTAGAACGCTTGCTCCGGGAGGCTGTCGCACTCACCGGCCACGATCATCTTGAAGCCGCGGATCGTTTCCTTCAGGGGCACGTACTTGCCTGGCGAGCCGGTGAAGACTTCGGCCACGTGGAACGGCTGGCTCAGGAAACGCTGGATCTTCCGTGCACGGGACACGGCCAGCTTGTCTTCTGGAGACAGTTCGTCCATGCCCAGAATGGCGATGATGTCGCGCAGTTCCTTGTAGCGCTGCAGCGTGCCTTGCACCGCGCGGGCGGTGTTGTAGTGGTCTTCGCCGACCACGTTCGGGTCGAGCTGGCGCGAGGTCGAGTCGAGCGGGTCCACGGCGGGGTAGATGCCCAACGAAGCGATGTCACGCGACAGCACCACGGTCGAGTCCAAGTGGGCGAAGGTGGTGGCAGGCGACGGGTCGGTCAAGTCATCGGCTGGCACGTAAACGGCTTGAATCGAGGTGATCGAGCCGACCTTGGTCGAGGTGATCCGCTCCTGCAATCTGCCCATTTCTTCGGCCAGCGTCGGCTGGTAGCCCACGGCGGAAGGCATGCGGCCCAGCAGTGCCGACACTTCGGTACCGGCCAGGGTGTAGCGGTAGATGTTGTCGACGAAGAACAGAACATCTTTGCCTTCGTCGCGGAACGATTCGGCAATCGTCAACCCGGTCAGCGCCACGCGCAGGCGGTTGCCCGGCGGCTCGTTCATCTGGCCGTAGACCATGGCCACCTTCGAATCGCCCAGGCTCTCGAGGTTGACCACGCC
>JBEGTX010000362.1:0-10787 GCA_041179165.1 Pseudomonadota bacterium
CCATCGCGCGCCCGGCCCGGGTGCGCTTCGTGACCGCCCTGCCTAAAACCCGCTCAGGCAAGCTGTTGCGCCGCGCCATTCAGGCAGTTTGCGAGGGGCGCGATCCGGGCGACCTCACCACCATCGAAGACCCGTTGAGCTTGCAACAGATTCGCGATCGAGTGGGATCGGCATGACGCGCCGCCCTGGCCCCACCCGTCCAAGGTGTGTGTCAGACCTGCGGGACGGAGGACCAGCGCTGTGAGGTCACAGCACTGACAGCTGGCGTCGCACGCCACTCAGCAGTTCGTGAAGCCAGGCTTCGTAAGACGGATGGATCAGCGTGTCGTCGAGCGCCACCGCGTACTTCGATTCAGGCAAGGCCGAGAAGCGTGCAATTTGCTTGAGCCGGGCATCTTCGATGACATTGATCGGCCCGATTCCGAAGTTGGTCGGACGCTGAATGACATTCTTCGAGTAGTTCAACTTGTCGCTGCTCTTGTACAGCAAGGAGTACGTGCTGGCGCTGTAGGTCATGTTCATCACCACGGTGTGTTTGCCATTTTTCAGCGTCGTCAGTTGCAGACTGCCATCGGCCAGCGTCACCATGTCCCAACGCTCCGCGGTGGCCGTCACCTGAATCGCCTGCCGGACCTGCTCCGCGGTCAGGCTCTTTTGTGTCGCCAGGCTGACGGGGATGTCGCGGAACTCCACCACGGGCACGCCCGTGCGCTGAGCCTGCGCGGCACCCACAGCACCAACGAGGCTGAGAAAAAGAGCGAATCCGCGGCGAGTGAAGAAGTTCATGGCAATGTCTTGAAAAATGGGAAAGGACGTCTCCGCGCACGGCATTCACCGACGCGGGCTCGGAGCATACGACGGCACCCGCCTCCAGGCGTCACCCCTGCGATGGAGCGTGGCGTGGGCGGTACGTTTCGGTCAAAGCAACGACAAGTGCCGACGCACCCCACCCAGCAGCTCGTGCATCGAGAGTTCGTACGCGGGATGAATGAGGGTGGCTTCGCGTCGGATGGCGTACTTCGCTTCGGGAAACACGGCGAAACGCGCGGTCTGGACCTCGATGGCTGCGCGGGCGTCTGCACGGGCACGCGCCACATTGAATTCTGGCGGAGGCGGCCCCTCCAGAAAATTGAGATTCGTGCTGCTGACATAGCGGGCCGAATACGACTCCGCGCTGTATGCAACGATCACCTCGACGGTGTACTGGTCGCCCTTGACCAGATTCAATTTCAGCCGGCCATCGGGCAGTGGCGTCACGTCCCAGCGCTCGGCCACGGCGGCCAACAGAACCGCTTGCCGAACTTGCTCAGTGCTCAGCGCCTTCGCCGACCCCAGGCTCACGGGAATGTCCACGAAGTCCACGAGAGGCACACGGCCACGCTGCGCGTGCGCGGCGCCCGTTGCACCCAGCAAGATCAAGAAGGCCCAGAGGGCTTGGCGGAGAAAAATAGTCATGCGGGTGCCACGTTCAGAGGGGGTCCGGGTTGCAAGGGGCAACTCATGCGCCTCAACAGCCGCCAAGAGCCTGCGTGCGGTGTGGCGGTTACGGCAGCATCAACCGGCGGCGGACGCCACCCAGCAACTCATGAATCCATGATTCATACGAGGGATGGATCATGGCGCTTCCATGCCGGACCGAAAACTTGGCCTCAGGCAAATGGGCAAAGCGAGCGGCCTGCTTCCTCGCGGCTTCGTCCATCGCGTAGCTGCTCTCTACCGTCCGGGAGGGGCCGATCGCTCTCAATGGCGGCGGTGCCTCGGCATAGTTCAGCTGCTCGCTGCGCTCGTACACGACCGAATACTTCTCGGCGTCATAGGTGACGGCCAACACCACCGTGTGCTTTCCGTTGCGCAGCGTGCTCAACTGCAGGCTGCCGTCCGGCAAGGACGCCACATCCCAGCGCTCGGCCACCGCCGACGCCTGAAACGCCTGCCGCACGGCCTCGGCCGAGACGGCTTTCTGCGAACTCAGGCTGACGGGGATGTCCTTGAAATCCATGAGCGGCACCCCCGCGCGCTGTGCGTGGGCAATGCCCATCGCGCCCACCAGCAAGACAAAAGCAGCGAACGCGCGGCGCAGAAAAGAAATCATGGCAAGGTCTGAGAAAAAGAATGTGGAGTCTCTGCGCGTCAGAGCGGCGCCAATTGACTGCGCACGCCACCAAGGAGTTCATGGACCCAGGCTTCATACGACGGATGGATCGACGTCCCCTCCCTCACCACGGCGAACTTCGCCTCAGGCAGGTTCGCGAAACGCTTGGCGTGCTCCGCCCTGGCCATCTCCAGCATGGAGGTCTGCGCAACCGACAGCGGCACGGGACGGCGGCTGGTGTCCTTCACATAGTTCAGGTCTTCGCTGCGGCTGTACAGCACGGCGTACTTGTCTGCACTGAGCACCACGTCGACGACCAACGTGTGCTTGCCATTCTTCAGCGTGGTGAGTTGCAGGTTGCCGTTGGCCAGCGTTGCAACCTCCCAGCGACCCGCCCCGGCGGCCGCCACGAAGGCCTGGCGAACCTGCTCCGAGGTCAATGTCTTCGAAGACGACAGGCTCACCGGAATGTCACGGAAATCCACCACCGGCATGCCGGTGCGCTGCGCTTGCGCGGCGCCCGAGAACCCGGTCAAAGCGATCAAAAGAATGAGGCCGTGGCGACGAAGCATGTTCATGGTGAATTTCTGGAAGGAGTGCATCGGTCAATGCCTGCTGCGACGACGGCGCAGCACCAGCGACGCGCAGCATAACCGGTCGCCACAGGCCTCAGGGCGTCACCGATAGGCGGTGTGCGCGAACTTCTCGGTGATGAGCCCGAAGGGCTTGCGGTCGTGCGACAGCGCGTAGGTGCGTGAGAACAAGGGGGTGTCGTCCGGCACCTTCAGCAGCGATGCCACCGGGGCCGACTGCTCCACACCGCGCTCGATGACCTCGCGGAACATCTCCACGCGGTCCTGGCGCCACAGCAAGCCGATAGGCAGGTCGGTCTCCATCAGGCTCCGCTGAATGACAGGGGAAAAAAACCCGAACACGAAGAACGACTCGGCGAAGATCAGCTCACTTCCCTCGAGCGGGCCGAGCACGATGGTCCGGTGCAGCACCGGTTCATCCGGGGCGCAGCAGAGCGCTGCGGGAGCCGCCCCGCCCTTCACCAGCGACTGCGACACCTTGCGAGCTGAAATGCTCTGCCCCGTGTAGAGCGCCAGCAGTTCAGTGACGGTGCCGTCGGTGGTGAGCAGGATCTTCTGGAACAGGCTGGGCGCTGGCTCCCCATTGAATTGGTTCAACGGCCAGCGGTGGAGCGTTCGGGTGGAGACGTTCTGCATGAAAGGACTTCGGGGCGGGGACGCTGAGAGTATGCCGCTCAGCGCACCCCCTCTCTCATCGGCGAGGCGGGGAACTTATTCGGGCCACCAGCCTCCGATCGGGTTGTCTGGTCAGGAAGCTCGGGGTCCCCTACGCATTGCGCCCGCCCCCGCCTTCCGACAGGTTCCACCAAGGTGGCAGCTGGCGTGGCCGCAGCTCCGGATGCACCGGCCGATCGCGCATGGGATACTCGGCCCGCCTCATCGGCCGCGTGCCCCGCCACGCTGACGAACGCGCAGCCAGGGCTCACCCCTTCAGGCGCTTCGACCCGCCCGATGACCGCACAGAATTTTTCAACGCGGCCCCTGGCCGCAACCCGCCAGCCTGTGTTCACCTGACGCGCCCATGAAACATTTCAGATTTTCCCTTCTCTTCACTGCCATTTGCCTCGGCCTGAGCGCCTGGTGGGGCTACGAGCACGGCGGCTGGTCGACGGCGCTCACGGCCCTCGGCATCGCATCCATCCTGGGCATCATGGAGATCTCGCTGTCCTTCGACAACGCGGTGGTGAACGCGGCCATCCTGAAGGGGTGGGACGAGTTCTGGCGCAAGCTGTTCCTGACGGTCGGCATTCTCATTGCCGTGTTCGGCATGCGACTGGTGTTCCCGCTCGTCATCGTGGCCCAGGCCGCCGACCTCGGTGTGGTCGAGGTGTGGAACCTGGCTCTCCAGGATCCGAAGCAGTTCTCCACCCACCTCACCAACCACCACGCTGAAGTGGCCGTGTTCGGCGGCGTGTTCCTGCTGCTGGTGTTCCTCAACTTCCTGTTCGATGAAAACAAGAAGCTGCACTGGCTCGGCAATGTCGAAAAGAAGATGGCCTCGTTCGGCCGCATCGGTTCCATCCCTGTGCTGTTGTCACTGCTGCTGGTGCTCGGCAGCGTGAGCCTGGTCGACGATGCGCGCAAACTCGTTGTGCTCAGTGCGGGCATCTGGGGCATCGTGGTCTACGTGGGCGTGGATTTCATCAGCAGCCTGCTCGAGAAAGAAGACGCCGAGGGCGCTGGTGCCTCGGCCGCCTCTGCCATCAAGAAAGGCAGCCTGGGCGGGTTCCTCTACCTCGAACTGCTGGACGCCTCGTTCTCGTTCGACGGTGTGATCGGCGCCTTCGCCATCACCAACGACGTCGTGATCATCATGCTGGGCCTGGCCATCGGCGCCATCTTCGTTCGCTCCATGACGGTCTACCTCGTGCACCAGGGCACGCTGGAAGAATTCGTCTACCTGGAGCACGGCGCGCACTACGCCATCGGCATCCTCGCGCTCATCATGTTCGCCAGTGTGAAGTTCCACATCTCCGAGATCTTCACCGGACTCGTCGGCGTGGCGTTCATCTTTGCGTCCATCTGGTCGTCGGTCCTCTACAAGCGGCGCCAGCAAAAGGGCGCGGGCGCTGCCACCCACCCCTGACACATGGGCGGGGCTTTCCCTCGGGCACCGCTCGCCCGCTGCAGGACGGGCCAGGGGCGCGGCGGCATGGGGTTGCCCTTCTCCAGCCCCGGCAACGCCCGGGGTTGAACCATCGACGTCGGGGCGTTGAGCCCGCACTGCCAGTCATTGAAGCGCGCCCCACTCAGGGCGCACAGTTCAGCGTGAATACAGGTGCCGGTCCAACAGGTCACGGACCTTGTTCGCCATCGACGTCATCTCGAAGGGCTTGGTGAGCACCTCCATGCTCTGGTCCAAGAGCCCGTGCCCGAGGATCGCGTTCTCGGCGAACCCGGTCACGAACAGGACCTTCAGCCCAGGGCGCACACCTCGCCCGATGTCGGCCACCTGACGGCCGTTCATGCCACCGGGCAGGCCCACGTCGGTGAGCAACAGATCGACCCGCACATCCGATTGCAGGATGCGCAGCCCCGCCGCGCCATCGGAGGCCTCGAGCGTCAGGTAGCCGGCCTCTTGCAGCACGTCGACGATGAGCATGCGCAGTGCGGCTTCATCTTCGACGACCAGCACCGTCTCACCGTCACCGGGGTGAACGTCATCGGCCGCAGCCTCTGGCACCGCGCTGGCCTCCCCCACATGACGAGGCAGGTACAGGCACATGGTGGTCCCTTGGCCAATCTCGGAATAGATGCGCACCTGGCCGCCCGACTGCCGCACGAAGCCGTAGACCATCGACAGGCCGAGCCCTGTGCCTTCACCCAGTGGCTTGGTCGTGAAGAACGGATCGAACACGCGCGGGATGATGTCCGGCGCGATGCCGCTGCCGGTGTCCGTGACGCAGATCGAGATGTACTGTCCAGGCTGCAACTCGCGTTCGCGGGCCGCGCGTTCGTCCAGCCACTTGTTGGCGGTTTCAATGGTGAGTCGCCCGCCATCCGGTGCCATGGCGTCGCGCGCGTTGATACACAGGTTGAGCAAGGCGTTCTCGAGCTGCGGCGCATCGACCCGTGTGGTCCACAAGCCACCGGCTCCCACCACCTCCATGTGGACCTCGGGCCCCACGCTGCGACGGATCAGGTCTTCCATGCCGGCCACGAGCCGGTTCACATCCGTGGGCCGGGGGTCGAGCGTCTGTTGGCGCGAGAACGCCAAAAGCCGGTGTGTGAGTGAAGCCGCACGGCGCGTCGCCCCCTTGGCCGCGGTCAGGAATCGATCGACATCACCCACCCTGCCCTCGGCCACACGCCGGCTCACGAGCTCCAGGCTGCCGCTGATGGTGGCCAGCAGGTTGTTGAAGTCGTGTGCGATTCCGCCGGTGAGTTGTCCGACGGCTTCCATTTTCTGAGATTGGCGCAAGGCCTCTTGCGCCACGGCGAGTTCGTGCAGCGCCTGTTTTTGCGCGGTCACGTCGCGGCCGTAAGCAAAGATCAGATCGCCCTCGACCGCCGTGTGCCAGGAAATCCACCGCGGCGTGCCGTCGACATGCATGTATCGATTTTCGAAGTCGCGCAGGTCGTCGGCCCGGGCTGCCGCATCCAGTCCGCTCTGGCTCGCTGAAGCATCCTCAGCCCAGATGAAGTCCAGGAAGCTGCGGCCCACCACGTCATTGGCCGGATGGCCGAGGATCTGCGTCCACGCCGGATTCACCGCGCGGAAGAAGCCGTCGGCGCCGATGATGACCAGGAGGTCGCGCGAGTTGCGCCACACGCGGTCGCGCTCTTCGGTGCGGGCCACCACCTGCTGCTCGAGTGAGGCGGCGAACAGCCGCAATTCTTCTTCGGCACGCCGGCGCTCCACGGCCGAGCGCGTGCGCTCGGCCACATCCAGGATGAGGCTCAACTCGTTGTCGGTCCAGCGCCGCGCGTGAGCATGATTCAGGTACAGCAGCGCAACGAACCCACCCTGCTCGGTGACAGGCATGTTCACGAAGGAGTGGGCGCTGATCGCCTTCAGTGCATCGGCACCGCCTGCCGTGCGCTCGTCTTGGTATGCATCGGCGACCACCACGGTTCGGCCTTGCTTCAGGTCTTCGATGTAAGAGCCGTAGTCGCGAAAGTGCAGCACCCCCGCCAAGCTCTGGATACCGGGAGCGTTCCAGTCCCGCTCGATGCTGATGGTCTCGTTGCGGGTGTCGACCGTGCCGTAGCCGGCCCGGCTCACCCCCAGCGCACGGCCGAGGATCTCGGCCGCAGCGAACGAAAGTTCGGCCGGGTCGTCGAGGTCACGAAAACGTTCTGCCAATTCGATCAACACGGTCTGGCGCACGTCGCCGGCCTGCAAGGCCTGCTCGGCCCGCACGGTGTCGGTCACGTCGAAGCCGTCGCAGAAGATGCCCGACACCGAGCCGTCTTCGTCGACGATCGGCGCGTACACGAAGTTGAGGGTCCGCACCGAGACGGGCTCGCCCGGTTGCCGCCGAAACCGCACCTCGGCGCGATCGGCCTGGTAGGCCACGCCCGTGGCCCGAACGCGGTCGAGCAACTCGAAATACCCCTGCCCCTCGATGCTGGCGAAAGCCTCCCGAATGGGCTTGCCCACCCAATCGGCGCTGCCGAAAACGAGCCGATGCGTGTCGTTGACAAAGTCGACCGTGTGCTCCGGGCCGGTCATGACGATGACAAAACCAGGGGCCTGCTGGAACTGCCGCCGCTGGCGCGCCAGCGCTGCGGCCTCGCGACGCTGAGTCTCCACCCGGTCGGTCGTCTCGATGCACACACCGAACAGTCCCATCACCGAGCCATCGTCACCGCGCGCCGGGGTGTACGAAAAATCGAACGTCGCCTGCTCCACCGTTCCGTGGCGGTCCAGGCCCACGGTGAACCCCTGCATGTGCAGCGGCTGGCCCGAGAACACCTGGTCGAACAGCGGCTTGAGATCACTCCAGGCTTCGGCCCAGACCGTGCTGCTGGCTTGGGCGAGTGCGGCAGGGTGCTTGTGCCCGAGGATGGGCGTGAAGGCATCGTTGTACATCCACGTGCGCTCCGGCCCCCAGGCGAGGAACATCGGCTGCTTGGCGGTCAGCAGCAAGGCCACCAGCGTGCGCAGCGACTGTGGCCAGCTGTCGGGCGCGCCCAGTGGTGTGCGGGCCCAGTCGACGCTGCGGATCCGTTGCCCCATCTCACCGCCTCCGGTGAGAAACGCGTGATCGGCGTGGGCATCATCGGCAGGGAGAGTCTGCGACAAAAGGACGTTCCTTCATCAGGGGGTGGGCGATACTGCAGGCTGGCCCGCGACGGGCATCGCCGATGCGTGGTCCACACGCTCCGCCAGCCCGTCGATTTTAGAGGGGCGCGACGCTCGCCCTGTCTCACAGAGAAAATAGCAAAAAAAGACCCAGGGCATCGCTGCACTGGGTCTTTTGCTTTCATCCGAATCGCTTCGGAGTCCATATGGGCCGGGGTCACTTGAACTGTGGCTGGGAGGGCTGATGGATGCGGGGGTTGGCATTTTTCAGATTCATGGTTGCCCGCAAAGTTACCCACAAGTCGTCTTGATTGCTTGTGCGGGGGTGCCACGGTTGGCTGGAGAAACATCACCATCGGTGCTTGAGTCGCTGCCCATGCGATACCCCATGGCTCTGTAACCTCGCTGCCGCTTGTCCCACATCCGCAGCAATGCAGGATGGCCGGTGTCGACGAGGTCGATGATCCGCACATCGTTCTTGGTGGTGTGTTCGCGATGCAAGCGGCCAGCGTACTGCTGCAACGTGCCCTTCCACGAGACAGGCATGGCCAGCACCAGTGTGTCCAGCGGCGGATGATCGAAACCTTCGCCGACGAGCTTCCCAGTGGCAACCAGGACGCGCGGCGCCTGAGGTGGTAGCGCATCAAGTTTCGCAATGAGGGCGGCTCGCTGCTTCTTTGACATCCTGCCGTGTAGCACGAAGGGCTGCGGCACCAGGGTGGCCAAGGCCAAAACGATGGATTCAAGATGTTCCGTTCGTTCGGTCAGGACCAGCACCTTGCGGCCTTGCGCAAAGGCCGCAACCACTTCGGCGGCGATGGCTTGAGTCCGCGCCAGGTCATGGGCAAGATGCCGGAACACATCCTGAATGCCTGCGGCGCTGGGCAGGTCGATCCGGGCAGAACGTGAGCGGGGCAACACTTTCAGATCATGCGGAGCGTTGGCGGGCCTGGCGGCTGTATGCCGTGTGGGCCCGCATTGCATGAAGATGATCGGCTGCTGGCCGTCACGGCGAATGGGCGTGGCAGTCAAGCCGAGCACGAACTTGGCCTTGGTCTTCTTGAGGATGGCGTCAAATGATGCAGCGCCAACATGGTGACATTCGTCGACGATGACCTGCCCGTAGTTTTCGACCAAGGCATTGACCTCACCATGGCGGGACAGTGACTGCATCACGGCGATGTCGATCTTGCCTGTGGGTTTGGCCTTGCCGCCGCCGATGGTGCCGACCACGCCCTTTCCAACATCAAGAAATGCTTGCAGGCGGTCCTGCCACTGCTTGAGCAACTCGGTTCGGTGCACCAGCACCAGGGTGTTCACGCCGCGCCGGGCGATGATGGCGGCGGCCGTCACCGTCTTGCCGAAAGCCGTTGGGGCGCACAGCACGCCTGCATCGTGGTGCAGCATGGCTGAGACCGCTACTTCCTGGTCAAGCCGCAGCGGGCCGACGAAGCTGACACCAAGGGGTTCACCGCCATACCGCTCATCTCGCAGATCGCAGCGTATGCCGTTGTAATTCAGCAGGGACTGAGCGGCATCAAGGCAGCCACGCGGCAATGCGATGTGTTGGGGGAAATTCTCCGCATTGCCGATCACGCGCGGCTTGTCCCACACCGACATCCGCATGGCCTGGGCCTTGTAGAACTCGGGGTTCTGAAATGCCGCCAGGCGGATCAGCCGATTGGCAAGCGCTTGAGGCAGCTTGGACTTTTCAAAATAGATCAGGTTGGCCAGCGTCACGCTCAAGGCTGCGGGCATCGCGCCTGCGAGCTTTGTTGACGTGGTGGCTGCACGCTTCCACGGCGTGGCCAAGTCCTCGTCGTCGATGAAGGTCACGTCCAGAGGGTGTGTACCGCCGATGGCACGCAGGATGGT
The DNA here is from genome assembly GCA_041179165.1 of Pseudomonadota bacterium. GTDB lineage: Bacteria > Pseudomonadota > Gammaproteobacteria > Burkholderiales > Burkholderiaceae_C > Rhizobacter. The sequence continues at coordinate 9,809 of JBEGTX010000362.1, forward strand.
CGGCTCGATGTCGTGCGGCGCCATGGGCTGGACCGATGCAAGGAAGGCCCATTGGTCGCCATAAAGTTTCAACTCGGCATCAACGAAGACGCTGCAGCCATTCTCGCGCGGGTGTTTCTGAAGGGGCAACGCGATGAGGTTGCCAAAGCCGCCTTTGGGCATCGTGTCCTGATTGGGAAACAAGCGGTCGTAGGACGCAAGCTTGAGCTGACGGGTTCGCGAGCAGGTGTGGCTGATGATGGCCGTTCCCAAACGACGGGCATCCCGTGCTGACACACGCCCACCGAAGAAGACCCAGGCGTGTGCCCCTCGGCCAGAGCGTGAAATCTCCAGCGCCGCTGGCACTCCCAACGCATGGCAGGACAACATGAACGCTTTGGCATCCTCCTGCCAATCCGCCTCGTCAAAGTCGACGGCCAGGAAATGGCATGTGTCATCCTCCAGCAGTGGGTAGACACCCACGGTGTGCTCGCCCGCCAGGTGGTCGTAGATCACGGCATCGGACAGCGGGAGCAGCAGACGGTGGCTGCAATCCCCGCATTTGATGCGAGGCTTATCGCAGACACCCGCTCGCCATTCGTTGGCGCAGGCGGGGGCATAGCCCGATTTGCCCGAGGTCTTGCCTTCCCAGCGTACGGGATAGACATCGGTGCGGCCACGGAACAGCCGCCGAAACAGCGCGACCTTGTCTGCGGTGGACAGGTTTGAACGCGGCGGCTCTGACTTGGGCTCAGAAGCTGGGCATGTCTGAACGGCCGATGAAGGCAAGCGCCAGTCGATTCCATGCGCCGCAAGCAGCGCCACCAGTCGGACGTTCTCTGCCTGCAGCGCGGCCAGGCTATCCGGCTCTGCTGTCATGACCCTAGGAGCCTGTCGGACTTGGAAAGCGTCGGCTGCAAATCGACCGCAGCGGTCCATTTTTCACCGTCTTTTTGTCCCATAGCGGGGCTATGGGCCTGCAAATCCGGCAAAAACTGTC
>JBEGTX010000363.1:0-14121 GCA_041179165.1 Pseudomonadota bacterium
GGCGGCTTCATCCTGCGCACCAACGCCGAAGACGCCACCGATGCCGAACTGGGCGACGACATCGCCTACCTGCGCAAGACCTGGGGTGTCATCCGCGAGCGCAGCTTCAAGTCTCCCGCCGGCTCGCTGCTGCATCAAGACCTGAGCCTCGTTGAACGCGTGCTGCGCGACCTGGCGAGCGACAACACGCAGTCCATCCGCATCGACTCGCGCGCGCAGTTCGAGCAGCTGCAGGCCTTTGGTGCCGAGTTCACGCCGACCTCGGTGTCCAAGCTGGCGCTCTACAAAGGCGAGCGGCCCATCTTCGACCTGTACAACATCGACGACGAGATTGCACGGGCCATGGCGCGGCGTGTCGACCTGAAGTCGGGTGGCTACCTCATCATCGACCAGACCGAGGCGCTCACCACGGTGGACGTGAACACCGGCGGTTATGTGGGTGCGCGCAACTTCGACGACACCATTTTCAAGACCAACCTCGAGGCCACGCAGGCCATCGCGCGCCAACTGCGGCTGCGCAACCTGGGCGGCATCATCATCATCGACTTCATCGACATGGCGCGCGAGGAGCACCAGAGCACCGTGTTGGCCGAGTTGCGCAAGCAGCTGGGGCGCGACCGCACCAAGGTGACGGTGAGCGGCTTCACGCAGCTCGGGCTGGTGGAGATGACGCGCAAGCGCACGCGCGAGTCCCTCGCCCACATGCTGTGCGAGCCGTGCCCCACCTGCCAGGGCAAGGGCCAGGTGAAAACCGCGCGCAGCGTCTGCTATGACATCCTGCGCGAAATCCTGCGCGAGGCGCGGCAGTTCAATCCCAAAGAGTTCCGCGTCATTGCGTCGGCCTCGGTCATCGAGATGCTGCTCGACGAAGAAAGCCAGCACCTGGCGGGCTTGAGCGACTTCATCGGCAAACCGATTTCGCTGCAGGCCGAAGCGACCACCTCGCCTGAACAGTACGACATCGTGTTGATGTGACTCAGCGGCGGTTGGAACGGAGCTGCATTGGGTGAGCGTGCTGACGCGCCATAGGCTCTGTGCTCATGCCCAGAGCTTGCAGCGCAACAGCGCTGCCTCAGGATGCAGGTTTTTCTGAAGGGTCACTTGACCGCTTCGAGTTCCCACAAAAAGTAGATGTGGCGGTTCTGTGAGGCTGACCGACTTTGCTTTCCTCGCAGCACCCGCAAGGTGTCTCGCAGCGCAACCGCCAGGCGCCTCATGGGTGCTTGGGCTCTCTGTCGTGCTGCCAGTTGGGCGGCATCGGGTGTGGCGGTGAGCCCTTCATGGTGGTGCATCCACTCGGTGCGCCGGGCGATGAAGTGGCCCTCAAACCCGTACATCCGTCCGAGTGGTTTTTCACCGCAGAAGTAGGTGTGTGTCTGGTCCGTGATGACGTTGACGTGGGTCGGGTCCATGAAGACCTCAGGGGCCGGATAGGTCGGCGTGAGCGCATAAAACCTGCCACCTGGGGCAAGCACCCGCCATACCTCGTTCATCAGTTGGATGAACGGAAAATAGGTGCCGCGACCGTCGGGGGTGGTGAGAATGCGCGGCACGTGTTCGATGAAGTCGAAGGCCGAAACCGAACCGAAATGATTGTCGGCATAGGGGATCGGGTCGAGCACTACATTGGCCGCCCGAAACTCGAAGCCTTCAACCGGCGACAGCGCGCGGATATCTACACCGCACAGGTGTTGCCGCTGATAGGGGTTCCTCGGTTTCTTGCCGCAGCCGAGGTCGAGATGAATGTCAGGCAGGTTCATGGCACTGGGGCTCGGTTGAACAGACTTCAGAGGTGTGCGCGAATCATCCATTCGGCAACATCACCGTGGATCGATCGGCATTGTGCGTCAAGCCTGTATGGTTGAGAGATACCTCGCCCTCAAATTTCCTCAGCACCCACGGTCTTGGTGGTCCCGGTTCACCTCGTGCTTTGCGGACCCTCAACCTGGCCTTGCGACCGACGAACAGGGCTGCACCCAACTGCACTGGGCGGCTTCATCGGCCGCCGATTTCACTTTGCGCTGACGCATCACACCTCGCCTGAAGGGTGAGACATGGTGTTGATTTTGTCCAAGAAGCGCAAATCACACTCGACTCTGCGATGCGGCGACAGATGGGGCTGTCGACCATGGCAAGTGCAGCGAGGGGGCTGTCGGTCGCCTCTGTCGCTGATGCGCGCTGGATTTTTGGCACCGCTTGGGGGCCTGGCATCTTCCTGCGCGTCCATCGACATCGGCTCGCAGTTTTGCTGGGAGAATGTGCGGCTGAATGGGTGGCTTCAGCCCGATCTGTCGCAGGGCACCAGCTCTTGTGGCTTTGCTTTCGCTGAACCTCTTTTCTTCATCACATCAACCGGTGCTCGCTGGACATGACGCGAATCGAACTTCCCCAGGTGACGCTGTGCTGCGTGGACACGACGGCGCGTTTGCCTTGGGCCTTGCGGGCTATTCGGCGCTCCATGGCACACATTGATTTTGGCGATGTCGTTCTGTGCACCGATGCCGCTTCGGCAGCAACGCATGAGTTGCCAGCCGGCGTGCGCTGGAGCGAGATTGAGCCCTTGCGTGGTATTGAGGCCTACTCGCATTTCATGCTCAAGGGCTTGCTGCAGCACGTTCACACCTCCCATGTGCTGATCATCCAATGGGACGGTTTTGTCCTGCACCCGAATGCTTGGCGCGACGAATTCCTGGCCTTCGATTATCTCGGCGCCCCTTGGAACGACTACCCCGAGCCCTGGTCGGTGGGCAACGGCGGATTTTCGCTGCGCTCACGAGCCTTGCTCGAGGCCTTGCAGGATTCGGCGCTGGAGGCCATGCACCCGGAAGACATCTGCATCTGCCAAACGCACCGTGCTGCGTTGGAGGCCAAGGGCATCCGGTTTGCTCCGCGCGAACTGGCTCAGTATTTTTCCGTTGAAGACGGCGAGCTGACGGCAGAGATCTTGGGCTTTCACAGCCCTTGCCACTTGCCGGCGATTCTGGAACCTGACGCAGCCAAGGAGTTTTTAGACTCACTTGACGCGTCGTTGATTCGCGCGCATTACTTCGGAAGTCTGTTGCGTGAACTGGTCAAGCACGCTCGCCATCGGCCCGATTTGGAGAAGGCCCTGGCCCGGCATCGCCAAATGATCAGGGGGGCAGTCCAGGGGCTCCACGGGGAGCAGGCTCTCACACCGCAGGCGCTAGGCGCTTGCAAGGCCATGATTCGCTACGGCGAGTACCCAGCAGCCGAAACACTTTTGCGCCACCGCCGTCGCGCGTTGGGTTCCCGCTGGGCTGAACCCAAGCTGTGGTGGCGCATGAAGGTCAAGTCCTGGCTGGCCCGGTTGACCTCGATGTCTCGCGACGGGGCTTGATCATGTCTGTGACGCCGAATCGTCTGTCGTCTTGGCTGGTGTCTCGCTTGCTGCCGCGCCTGCGAAGTTGGGTGAGTGAAACTTGGACGCCGCCGTTCGAGCAGCCGTTGCCGTCCGATCAAATGGCGTATGAGGCCCAGGTCTCTGTGGTCCGGGTCGCGTGGCGTCGGGTCCGCAGAGAGCTGGCGTTGAAACTACAGGGGCAGAACGCACTGCGGCGGGCTTATATCGACCCTGCTCAGCATCGGCGCCTTTTGTGGATTCACCAGGGCACGCCGCAGGTAGGTGACTCGCTCATGGACTTGGCGGCGCGTGTGCTGCTTGCGGGGCGGGTCGAATCCGTGGACTTGTTGACCGAGGCGGGGCTGGTGCCGCTGTACCGGGCTGACCGTGTGTTTGCCAAGGCGGCGTCGCAAGCGGGTGAGCTCCGGGGTCCCTACGATCTGATTTTGTTGCACAGCGCGTCGTCGCGCTGTGTGCGGGCCAAGGTGGTCCACTACCGACACGTGCCGTTCGTGCACATCCAGGGGTTGTACACCGGTCCCGAATTCAATCGCACGCTGTTCGGTTTTTATCGTTTGGCGCAGTTGCTGCAGTGCGCTCCTGAGCCTTTGAGGTTGGAGGCCAAGCTTCGGCCCGTGATGTGGTCGAGTGCGCAAGAAGAACAGTCAGTGGATGCCCTGCATCTGCCGCCCGGTGCGCTGGTTGTCGCGCTGGGTGGCGTGAGGGATTGGCGTACCTACAGCCAGTGGTCGCAGGTCTTGCATGGCATGGTGGCCGTGGGCTTCGACGGTGTCGTGGTTCTGGTGGGTTCTGACAATGCACTCACCATGCGAGACGACGTGCTTGCTGCAGGGACCGGGCTGGAGATGATCGACCAAGTCGGTCGATTAAGTCTGGGGCAAGTCCATGCGCTCATGCGCCGCTGCGCGCTGGCACTGTGCTCGGACGGGGGGCTGCTCCATGTGGCCCATGCCGCACAGCTGCCTGTGGTGGCGCTTTTCGCCGGTCCGATCGATCCGTCGTTCCGTGTCACGGAAGCCAACCAGACTCGGTGTTTGTATGCGCCGCAACGGGTCGATCAGATTCCACCTGCCGCGGTCGTGGAGGCTGCCATGGCCGCCATTGCTGCAACACAGAAGGACCCGTCAGCCCACGCCTGATCGGGCGCGTTCCGTTTGGAGGCGCGAGGGAGACCGCGTTCAGAGGCGGTGGCGACGACCTGCCTTTGCGGGCAGACCCTCGGGTTTGTGTTGGAAGTGGCAGGTCCTGTCTGGGAGTGCTGCATGTCGCTTCGATCAGACCAGACGGTAGTGTTTGTGGCTGAGGTCCCAGCCGAAAGCGCGTTCGAGCTTCATGGCAAGTCGGTGCTTGCGTTCACGTGCGGTGAGCTGGTGCGCAGGATCGGGGGCGAAGTGCTGTTCGGCCTCGGTGTCGAGCCATGATTGCATCACCGCAGGGTGGCTTCCGCTGAACGGCCGGAGGGCCTGGGCATCGATGTTTCCATAATGCACGGAGGGTGCGCCATGCGACCAGTACTTGCTTACTTGGTCCATTTTGGCCTGCATGTACTCGATGCGGCGCACGTGGCCATAGTGGTAAATGCTTGCATTGGCAAGCGCAGCTTGCGGATAGCGGCCTTTGCGATGGCGATCCATCACAACCCAGAACTGGCCGTCTGGCGCATAGCTGCGGATGGTGTTGCGTATCAGCCGGCACTCTCGCCGATACCAAGCCGGGCTGACTGCGAGCCAGTGCGGTGATCCGTAGAAGTGCAGGTAGTCGAACACCAGCGCTTCAATGTTCGGATTGTTGTGGTGTCGGTCGACGGCGGCACGGACGCTGTCGAGCTCAGCTTCATGCAGCACCTCGTCACCTTCAAGATAAAAGGCCCAGTCTCCGATGCAAGCGTACTGCGCGATCATTTTCTGCTGCGCGTAGACGAAGCCTCGCTCTGCCATCCTCTCGTTCCACACCGTGTCGATCAGGCGGATCTTTGGGTCACCAATGGCAAGCAGACGGGCGCGCGTAGCGTCCTCGCCCCGACCTACAGCGATCACGAATTCGTCGACCAGTGGCAGCAGCGAGCGCACCGACTGCTCGAATGGAAAGCCGAGCTTGACGCCATTGCGCAGAAAGGTGAAGCCGCTGATCGAGGGGCTAGTTGGATTTGACATAGCGGTGCGGCTCCAGCAATTCTTTGGTTCGCAAGCCCCATAGGTAGGTGAGCGCTTTGCGGAACTTCTTCCAGTTCGAGTCGGTGTCGATCGCGAACAATCGGGTTCGGTGGCGCCACACGAATCGGAACAGCGCTCCGGAGATCCACTGAGTTTCTCTAGCTTGCCACAATGCGAGCAGTTCCAGGGCCAAGTCCTGGCCCTTGCCTGGAATTCGGGCAAAGTTCGCCAAACGCTCGGCGATGTGGTCGAGCTCGATGCGTCGGAAGCCGCGGGCGCGAGGGGGCGCAGTGCACTCGGCGCCGCGCAGGTTGGTCACGTTCCCTCCATGCTGGCGATGCAGCACCAAGCCGCGGTCCACGTAGCAAACGTGCCCCGTCGACGCGGCCACATAGGCCAACCACCAATCGTGGAATCCACTGGAGGGAAATGGCATGGCCTGCGCGAGAAGGGCTCGCGAAAACAGCATTGCGTGTCCGCTGACGTTGTTGTTGAGCAGCAGGGGGATCGGGTCGTCAGTGTTGAACCGACGGCGCAAACTCGAAACATGCACGCCCAAGGGTTGAGCGTGTTCGTCGATCAACTCAGAATCACAGTAGGCCATGACACCGCCGCTCTGCTGCAGCGCCGCCATCAGGACAGAGAGCTTAGGGGGCAGCCAGAGGTCATCTTGGTCACACGGGGCGATCCATTCACCGGTGCATCGTGCGATGGTGGCCTCGAAGTTCTTCTGAAAACCAAGGTTGACCGGATTGAAGGTGACCTGAATGCGCGGATCATTTCTCGCGCAGGCGGCCAGAATTTCTTGCGTTCCATCTGTTGAACCATCGTCCGAAACCACGACCTCGATTCTTGGCCAATCTTGTTGGAGCAGCGAGTCGATCTGCTGCTGCACGTACCTTGCACCGTTGAACGTGCACATGGCAATGGAAATAAGGGGAGGGTCTGGATCAGGGGTCATGCGGTTGCGTAGTGGACGGTCGCGTGAGCAAGTGTTGCCTCGCCTCAAGCTGTTGTTGGCAGTGCGTTGCCGTGAAAGCGTCAAACAGGTTGATTGGAGCCATTGTGGCGCTGACTGACTGAAGGGTCCGACTCCGCTCTGACGATGCCGTTGTCATTGAGGGCTTCGACTTCTTCGTGACTCCACTTGCTGCCCATGGGAATCAGGTTTCCTGCATCGGCGAAGGCGGGCGGATTGGCGCGCATCGTCACCCGGATGTAGTGGTGGACGAACACATCGAGCGCGATGTGCAGCGGCTTCACATCGCCGTGTTCAACGGCGCGTTTCTTGACCCTCAGGTAGAGGTCGGCATCAGCGGCCTGGATGCGTTCATCCCAGAGGCCGATGAGTTCCAACCCACGACGGCTCATCAGCACCGAGTTGCCGACATAGCCCTCCAGTACCTGGCCTTTGAAGCGTTCGGCGCGATCGAGGCTGAATTTTTCCCAATTGCCGTACATCCAGCGAAGTGCCAGGTTGAGCCAAGGCTGGTGGGCGCCGAAGGCCCGCACCGGCAGCGAGGCGCGTTTCCAGCGGCGGCGCAGCACGCGTGTGGCTTCGGGGGTTTCAATGCGTTCGATGCCGCACACGGTCAGGGCGTCGAGGCCGTTGCGCTCGGCACTGGCGAGCAGGCGGGTGTCCCACGCTGGGGGCAGCACGATGTCGTTGTTGAGGAACGCAAACCATTCGCCCTCGGCCACGGCGATGCCCTGGTTCTGGGTGTAGGGGTACGAGTAGTTGGCCTTGTTGCGAATCACCCTTGCCCCGACCGACTCGAAGAATTCGGCTGAGCCATCGGTCGAGGCATTGTCGATGATGATGAGCTCGTACGGCAGCCGGGTGTTGCGCTGCAGGTGCTCCACATACCAGCGGTTGATGGCCAGCTGGTTGTGCACGGCCGTGATGATGCTGATCTTCTTCATGCGGCGGCGTCTCGAGGCGTGGCGGCCGTGGTACGGAACTGCAGCGAATGCAGGTGGGCGAACAAGCCGTTCATGGCGATCAGTTCAGCGTGTGTGCCTTGCTCGACCACCCGACCTCCATCGAGCACGAGCACGCGATCGGCGGCCTTGATGGTGGACAGGCGATGAGCGATGACGAGCGAGGTGCGCCCCTTCATCAGGCGCTCGAGGGCATCTTGCACCAGGCGCTCGGATTCGGAGTCGAGCGCCGAGGTGGCTTCGTCGAGGATGAGGATGGGGGCGTCTTTGTAGACCGCGCGAGCGATGGCGAGGCGCTGGCGCTGGCCCCCCGACAGCTGTCCGCCGTTGTGGCCGATGAGCGTGTCCATGCCCTGAGGCAGGCCTTCCACGAAACTGAGCAGGTTGGCGGCGCGAAGCGCCTCTTTCACCCTTTCGCGGTGGTCGGGAAGGCTGGCATCTGCGCCGAGCGCCACGTTGGCAGCCACGGTGTCGTTGAACATCACGACATCCTGGCTCACCAGCGCGAACTGCCGCCGCAACGCCAACACGTTCCAGTCGTGCAGAGCATGGCCGTCGAGAAGCACCGTGCCGCTCGTGGGCTCGAGGAAGCGGGGCAGCAGATTGACCAGTGTGGACTTGCCGGCACCCGACGGCCCCACCAGGGCCACTGTCTCCCCCACCTTCAGCGTGAGGTTCACATCGGCCAGTGCCGGCGGATGCTCGGGGTTGTAGACGAGGTTCACGCCCCGCAGCTCGATGCCGCCTTGGGCGCGGCCCGGATCGAAGCTGCCGCTCTGCTCGACGGGCGAGTCGTTGATCAGTGCCACGCCACGCTCCAGGGCGGCGAGGCCGCGTGTGATCGGGCCTGCCACTTCGGAAAGGTGCTTGATCGGGGCGAGCAGTGCCAGCATGGCGGTGATGAAAGCGATGAAGGCACCCTGGCTGCCGCCTTGCCACAGTGCCGCCACGATCACGGCCGAGAGCCCGCACGCTGCGATGATCTGCGTGATGGGCGTCATGGCTGCCGCCGCCATGGTCGATTTGATCGACAAGCGCCGCAGCGTGTCGCTCACCTTGCCGAACCGGGAGGCCTGCAATGTCTCGGCTCCGTGCAGGCGGACGATGCGCCAGGCCAGCACGTTTTCTTCCACCACATAGGCCAGCTGATCGGTGGCCTGCTGGCTTTCGATGGTGAGACGGTGCAGACGCTTGCTGAGCGTGCGCATGGCCAGGATCACCGCCGGAAAGACGACCGCCACGAAGAGCGTGAGCTGCCAGTTCGCATACAGCAGATAGGCGAGCAGGCCGATGAGCGTGAAGGAGTCGCGCACCAGCGTCATCACCGAGCCCACGAGAAGGCCCGCGCCGTGCTGCACTTCATACGTGAGGGTGTTGGTCAGACTGCTGGCTGTGCTCTGGCTGAACAGCGTGGGCTGCGCCGTCATCACACGCTTGAACATGGCCGCCCGCATGGCCTGAGTGCCGCGCTGAGCGGCCCAGGCCAGGCCGTACTGAGCCACCACCCCGGCCAGGCCCCGGATCGCAAAGAGACCGATGATGGCCACCGGCACGATCCAGAGCGGAAACGACGGCTGCCCCTGGAACCCTTTGTCGAACAAAGGTTGCATCAGCATCGGAATGACCGGTTCCGTCGCCGCGCCCACCACCGATCCCAGAATCATCAGGACGAAGCCGCGGTAGCTGTCTGCGAAGTAGGGCGCGATGCGCTTGAGGCGCGTCTTGAGGGGCAGGGTGGGTGTGTTCATTCAACGCTGATTATCCAACGGCCGCGCCTGCCTACAATCCAGGGTTCCGGGCAGTGCCCGCCGAAGTGTCTCCATGACCCAAATTTCACTGTCCGTCACCCTGATCACCCGCAACGAGGCCGACAACATCGAGGCCTGTCTGCAAAGCGTGGCTTTTGCGGACGAATGGGTGGTAGTCGACTCCGGCAGCACCGACCGCACCCGAGAGCTGGCCGAAGCCTTCGGCGCCCGGGTCGTCACGACAGACGACTGGCCGGGCTTCGGCGTTCAGAAGAACCGCGCCCTGGCGCTGGCTCAGGGCCGTTGGGTGCTGAGCCTCGACGCCGATGAGCGCGTGAGCGAGGCGCTGGCCGCTCAGATCAAGGCCGTTGTTGCCGGTACAGCGGGCGAGCCGTTGGCCGACGGCTATGAACTTTCGCGTCTGTCGCGGTTTTGCGGACAGTGGATCCGCCATGGCGATTGGTACCCTGACCGCGTGCTGCGGCTGTTCCGGCGTGAGCGGGGCCGCTTCACCGACGACCTCGTTCACGAGCGCTTGAACCTGACCGGAAGCACGGCGCGTTTGAAGGGGGATTTGCTTCATGAGACCATGCCCACCCTCGACGACGCGCTCGACAAGATGAACCGCTACTCCAGCGGCCGGGCCCGCGACAAGGTCCGGGCCGGCAAAAGCGGCGGCCTGGGGGCTGCGCTGGGCCACGGGCTGTGGGCGTTTTTCCGCAGCTACTTGCTGCGCCGCGGTTTCCTCGATGGGCGGCTGGGCTTCGTGCTCGCCGTCTACGTTGCCGAGGGAACCTACTACCGATATCTGAAAATGGGGCTCTTGGCAGCGGGTTCATCCCGATCCGATTGAACCAATGCAGACCAGAAGAGATCACCATACGCCATGCTGATGAATCGCCGTACTTTCGCCGCAGCCACCGGATTTGCCGTGGCCCTGCCGTCTTCGGCCCAGTTTCGGGTCGACATTTCCGGGGTGGGTGCCACGCAGGTGCCCATCGCCATCGTTCGTTTCAAGGACGAGGACAAGATCAAGCAGGCGGTGTCGGCGATTGTCCGCGCGGACCTCGAGCGAAGCGGGGTCTTCCGCGGGGTAGACAACGCGGCCCAGATGGACGAAACCTCCACTCCGAGCATGCCCGAGTGGCGTGCCAAGTCTGCCGATCTGCTCGTGGGAGGCTCGGTCACGCGGCTGGCCGACGGCCGATACGATGTGCGAGCCAAGGTGTGGGATGTCGTCAAGGGCACGTCCATCGGTGGGCAGTCGCTGGTGGTGAGCACCGCCGAATTGCGGCTGGCGGCCCACCGCGTGGCGGACTTCATCTACGAAAAAATCACGGGTGACAAGGGCGTCTTCTCGACACGCATCGCCTACGTGACGCGCACCAACAAGATGTATGCGCTTCGCGTTGCCGATGCGGACGGAGAGGGTGGTGAACTGGTGCTCGGCAGTGCCGACCCGATCATTTCGCCGGCGTGGGCGCCCAATGGGCGTGAGCTTGCCTATGTGTCCTTCGAAAAGCAGAAGGCCATCATCTATTCGCAGGATCTGTCTTCGGGCAAGCGTGAGGAGGTGGCGAATTTCCGCGGCTCCAACAGCGCACCGGCCTGGTCGCCGAACGGGCAGTCGATTGCGGGCACACTCAGCCGTGATGGCTTGGCGCAGATCTACGTCATGGGTCGCAAGGGCGAATCACCTCGCCGTGTCACCAACAGCCAGGCCATCGACACCGAGGCCGTATTCTCTCCCGACGGTGCGAGCCTCTTTTTCGTGAGTGATCGAGGCGGTGGCCCGCAGATCTACCGCACGACCGTGACGGGTGGCAATGCCGAACGGGTGAGTTTCACCGGCAATTACAACATCAGCCCTGCCATCAGCCCCGATGGCCGTTTGCTGGCTTATATTTCACGGCAAGGCGGTGCGTTCCGTCTGTACGTCACGGAGTTGGGCGGCGGTGGAACGCCTCGTGCGCTCACGGAGTCGAGCGACGACGAAAGCCCCAGTTTTTCGCCCAACGGCAAGCTCATCATGTATGCCACGCGGGCCCGTGGGCGCGATGTCCTCATGACCACCACGCTCGATGGCAAGACCCGAGCCGAACTGGCGGTGCCGTACCAAGACGTCCGCGAACCCATGTGGGGCCCATTCGGACGCTAGTGCGTGCGACGTGACGTCCTCTGTCTTCTGCTTGATTTTCACCTACTTTTTTCCAGGAACTACACCATGAACATGTCCCGTCTCGCTGTTGCCATCACTGCCGCCGCCACCCTCGCCCTTGCTGGTTGCGCCTCGAGCGTCAAGCTCGACGAGCCCAAGAATGCGCCGGTTGAAAACCGTTCGCCGCTGGATCCGAAGGGCGGTGCAAACACCGGGTCCGTCGGCAACGGCAACGTCAAGCCTGTCGATCTCACGAAAGACACGGCAACGGTCTCGACCACGGGCAACACCATCTATTTCGACCTCGACAGCTATGTCGTGAAGGACGAGTTCCGCACCACCGTCGAATCGCAAGCCAAGGCCTTGGGCGCCAACAGCAGCAAGAAGCTCACCGTTGAAGGCCACACCGACGAACGTGGCGGCAGCGAGTACAACCTCGCACTGGGCCAGAAGCGCGCTCAAGCGGTGGTCAAGGCCCTGACGCTCCTGGGCGCCAAGGAATCGCAGCTCGAAGCTGTGAGCTTCGGCAAGGAGCGTCCGGCCGTGCAAGGCAGCGACGAAGCCGCCTGGGCCAAGAACCGCCGCGCTGAACTGATCAACCGCTGATTCACTGATTTGAAGGCCATGTCCATGTCATCGATGATTCGCAATGCGGCCGCCGCCTGTGCACTGGCGCTGACCTTTGCCGCGCCCGCGGCCCATGCGGCGTTGTTCGAAGACTCGGACGCACGCCGCCACATTCTTGAACTTCGCGAGAAGCTCAAGAAAGTCACTGAGCAACAAGCCGCCCAAGAAGCCGACAACGCCGCAACGGCTGAGCAAATCACCCAGCTCAAGCGCAGCTTGCTCGATCTCAACACGCAGCTCGAAAATGCACGTGCAGAGATTGCCAGGCTGCGGGGCCAGGGTGAGCAGTTGGCACGCGATGTGGCCGATGTTCAGCGGTCACAGAAGGACATTCGCCAAGGCATCGACGACCGCATGCGCAAGCTCGAGCCGCAGTCCGTGTCGGTGGATGGCCGCGAGTTTGTGGCCGATCCTGAAGAGACCAGGCAATTCGACGACGCACTCGCGACCCTGCGCAAGGGTGAGTTCGGCGCGGCGGCGACGGCGCTTTCTGCCTTCCAGCGGCGGTTTCCGACCAGCGGCTATAACCCGTCGGCCATCTTCTGGCTGGGCAACGCCCAGTACGGAAAGCGGGAGTACAAGGAGGCCATGGCGTCCTTCCGAAACCTGGTGGGCAATTGGCCCGACCACCCACGCGCGCCGGAGGCGCTTCTGTCAGCAGCAAGCTGCCTCACGGAGCTGAAGGACGCGAAGGGTGCACGGCGCACGCTCGATGACGTGGTGAAGCTCTATCCACGTTCCGAAGCGGCGCAGGCAGCGAAAGAGCGACTGGCCTCAATGAAGTAACCCGCGGCGCTGCCGCCCAGGCTCCTAGCCGCCCGTTGGCCACGCTCTGTGAGCGTGTGTTGCGGGCGGTGATTTTTTTGCAAGGCTTGTCATGACCGCAGTTCCCGACCTCTTGGATGCCGACCTGGAGCGCCGCTTCGGTGGGCTCCGCCGCCTCTATGGCGAAGCGGGTTACCGGCGGGTGCGCTCCGCGCGCATCGTGGTTGTCGGGCTGGGGGGGGTGGGGTCATGGGCCGCAGAAGCCTTGGCGCGCAGTGGCGTGGCGCAGCTGGTGCTCATCGACATGGATCACGTGTCGGAGTCCAACATCAATCGCCAGGTGCAAGCGGTGGGCGCGACCTTGGGGCAGTCGAAGGGCGAAGCACTGCGTCTGCGCATTGCTGACATCCATCCCGCTTGCGATGTCGTGCTGATCGACGACTTCGTCACCGCAGACAACTGGCCTGCGCTGTGGCCGCATGAAAGCGACGTGCTCATTGATGCTTGCGATCAAGTTCATGCCAAGGTGGCGATGGCTGCATGGGCATTGGCCCATCACGCGCCCCTGGTGACTGTGGGCGCGGCAGGTGGAAAACGTCGGCCTCAGGCCGTTGAAGTGGAAGACCTCGCAGAGACCTCCCACGACCCGCTGCTCGCATCGATGCGTCAGCGTTTGCGAAAGATGCATGGCGCAGCGCGCACTGGGCGCATCGGCGTTCGATGCGTGTTCTCGCGTGAATCGGTGATGCTTCCTGAGGTGTGTGAGAGTGGTGACGCCGTGGATGGCAACCTCAATTGCCATGGCTACGGATCGACCGTGACAGTCACGGCAACTTTCGGTTTGGTGGCAGCACAAGACGCGCTACAATGCGTGCTCAGCAAGTGAGTTGAAATAATTCCAAAAAGCAGGATATAATCATGGGCTTGGCGGGTTGTTAGCTCAGTTGGTAGAGCAGCGGACTTTTAATCCGTAGGTCGTGGGTTCGAGTCCCGCACAACCCACCACCTGTTTCGGTGGCAGTGTTGCAGCGGAACTGGAAGCCAGTCTGGTAAGCTAGCGGGTTGTACGAAGTAGTAGTGTGAACAAGAAGGTCGTGACGGACTTCAAGAATTCGGGCTCTTAGCTCAGTTGGTAGAGCAGCGGACTCTTAATCCGTAGGTCGAGTGTTCGAGTCACTCAGGGCCCACCAAAATCTCGATGAATCAGCCCCTTGATGGTTTCCATCAAGGGGCTTTTTTCATGTGCGCCCGGCACGGGCGCACTCTTGGAGGTGCAAGTCCTCCCGCAAGTTGATCACAGCGAGTGAAGCGAAGCGCAACTGCATGAGGGTGACCGAGTGTGGGAAG
>JBEGTX010000364.1:0-2670 GCA_041179165.1 Pseudomonadota bacterium
GCCCGTGATCGCGGCCGTGACGGGTGCGGCCATCGGCATCGGCACGACCATGCTGCTGCATTGCGACCTGGTCTATGTGTCCGACGAAGCCCGTCTTGCCATGCCCTTCGTGAGCCTGGGACTGGTGCCCGAGTTCGGCTCCAGCCTCGTGCTGAGCCAGTTGCTGGGCCCGCGTGGTGTGGCCGAAAAGATCCTGCTGGGTGAACCCTTCACCGGCGCCGATGCGGTGGAAAACGGCATTGCGAACGCTGTGCTGCCAGCGGGTGAGGTGGCGTTGCATGCCCGTCGCATGGCCGAGCGCTTCAACGCACTGCCGCCCGGTGCCGTGCGCGAGTCCAAGAAGTTGCTGCGCCGTGGCAACGCGGCTCAGATCATGGACGCCATCAAGGCCGAGAACGAAGTGTTCTCCGAGCGTCTGGCCAGCCCTGATGCCCGTGAAGCGTTTGCGGCCTTCTTCCAGAAGCGCAAGCCCGACTTCAGCCAGTTCAACTGAGTCCTGGCCATAGGGTGGATGCAGGCGATTTCGCTTGCAGTTCCCGCTCGGCCCGGTGGTGCTACCCCAGGGGCAGCATCAGCACTGCACTTCGCGGTGAGATCGACCACCCGGAGTGTGGCGCCGCGTGAAGGCAGGGGGCCCTCACGCCCGCGTCAAATAGAGGCACCCACCTTGAGGCCTTCCAGTTTTGGAATGAGCCGTGGGTTCCCGTCCAAGTCGATGGCCACATAAGTCAGCCGGGCTTCGGTCACCTTGACCACGACCAGATCGGCCGGGTTGCGTTCGGCATAGACTTCCACACGCACGGTGATGGAAGTGCGACCGATTTTCTCGACGTCGGCATAAAAGCTCAGCAGGTCACCCACCGACACCGGCTGCTTGAACACGAACTCGTTCACAGCGACGGTCGCGATGCGGCCCTTGGCGATGCGCGCCGGCAGCACCGAGCCGGCCAGGTCCACTTGGCCCATGATCCAGCCACCGAAGATGTCGCCGTTGCCATTGGCGTCGGCTGGCATCGGGGAGACGCGCATCACGAGCGTGCCGTCGGCGGGCAGGGAGACGGGGAGGGTGGTCGTGGGGCCGGAGTGCAGGGTGGTGTCGGACATGCGAGTGCTCTGGAATGGGCGTGTGATCATTGTGCGCCCGAGCGGCGTGCTGGTGCGGTCCTTGCTCGCACAAAACCCTGCCCGCGTGGCACCGATCACGGCCGGGGCGCCTGTGGGGCCACGCTACATTTCAAAGCTGCCGGGGCGAGTCCTGGCAGCCTGCTTGGCTTTGTGATTTTTCTGTGTGACCACTGCCCTACCCTGGATCCTGATGCGCCCTGCCTCTCTCGCTGCCTCTGCCCCGCCACCACCCGACACGCCCGGGGGCGCGCCGCGTTCGGACTGGCTCACGCTGCGCAAGCTGTTCCCCTACCTGTGGCAGTACCGCTGGCGGGTCGTCATTGCGCTCAGTTTCATGGTGGGCGCCAAGCTGGCCAACGTGGGTGTGCCGCTGCTGCTCAAGGAGCTGGTCGACAGCCTGTCGATCAAGCCCGGCGACATGCAGGCCATGCTGGTGGTGCCGGTGGGCCTGCTGCTGGCCTATGGCGGGCTGCGCCTGAGCACCTCGCTCTTCGGCGAGCTGCGCGAACTCATCTTCGCCAAGGCCACCGAGGGCACGGCACGCAGCATCTCGCTGAACGTGTTCCTCCACCTGCATGAGCTGAGCCTGCGCTTCCACCTGGAGCGCCAGACCGGCGGCATGACGCGCGACATCGAGCGCGGCACGCGCGGCGTGCACTCGCTCATCTCGTATTCGCTGTACAGCATCGTGCCCACGCTGATCGAGGTCACGCTCGTGCTCACGCTGCTCGCGGTCAAGTTCGACGCCTGGTTCGCGTGGATCACGCTGTCGGCGCTGGTGATCTACATCGTGTTCACGATCACCGTGACCAACTGGCGCACGCAGTTCCGCAAGACCATGAACGAACTCGACTCGCACGCCCACACCAAGGCGGTCGATTCGCTGCTCAACTACGAGACGGTGAAGTACTTCAACAACGAAGGCTTCGAGGCACGCCGTTACGACGAGAGCCTGGAGCGGCTGCGCCGCGCGTCACTCAAGTCGCAGACCACGCTGTCCATCCTCAACACCGGCCAGCAGCTCATCATCGCGACCGGCCTCGTGCTCATGCTGTGGCGGGCCACCACGGGTGTCGTGCAAGGCCACATGACGCTGGGCGACCTGGTGATGGTCAACGCGTTCATGATCCAGCTCTACATCCCGCTCAATTTCCTGGGCGTGATCTACCGCGAGATCAAGCAGAGCCTCACCGACCTCGAGAAGATGTTCACGCTGCTCGAGCGCGACATGGAGGTGGCCGATGCGCCCGGTGCGGCCGAGTTGAAGGTGAGTCACGCGGCCGTGCGTTTCGAACACGTCAGTTTCGCGTACGAGAAAACGCGCCCCATCCTGCACGACCTGAGCTTTGAGATCCCAGCCGGCAAGACGGTGGCGGTGGTTGGCCCCTCGGGCTCGGGCAAAAGCACGCTGGCGCGGCTGCTGTACCGCTTCTACGACATCGACTCGGGCTCGATCACGATCGACGGCCAGGACCTGCGGCAGGTGACGCAGGCCAGCGTGCGCGGCGCCATCGGCATCGTGCCGCAGGACACGGTGCTCTTCGT
>JBEGTX010000365.1:0-2595 GCA_041179165.1 Pseudomonadota bacterium
AGATGAACGCGCTGCTGCGCGACATGGAGCGCACAGAACGGTCGGACCAATGCAACCACGGGCGGCCCACGTGGCGGCAGATCACGATGAAAGAGCTGGATGGGTTGTTCTGGCGGGGGCGATAACCCATGCCAACGTCATTGCATGTCACTTTGATGATGTTGTTGACGTTCGGGTGCGAAGCTGTTGGCGCTGACGCGCTAGCTCTTCCGTCCTCGCGCTCTGTGGCTACGCAGCACACCGCCCCCTTTGCGGAGGGGATGGCCGCGCGGCGGCTCGGAAAGAAATTGCTGCCCTCCACCGTTGACTCGGCGGCATCCACCGTGTCTCCTCTCGTACTCGATCTTGACGGCGATGGCGTCGAAACGCTGGGCCTTGAGGCTCAGGTCCATTTCGACCACAACGGCGACCGTTTTGCCGAACAGACTGGCTGGGCCGGTCCTCGGGATGCACTCCTGGTGAGAGACCTGGACCATGATGGACGCATCACTTCAGGACGCGAGTTGTTTGGCTCGCGCACACTGCTGCCCAACGGACGCCGCGCAGCTCACGGCTTTGAGGCCTTGGCGGCTTTGGACGAAAACAATGATGGCTTCATCGATTCCTCGGATTCCGCGTTCGGTGAGTTGATGCTGTGGACGGACGCCAACTCCGACGGACTCACTGATGAGGGTGAGCTGATATGGGTAGCGCCACGGCGCTTGCCGCAGGATGACCGTCTCTCACCCCTAGAAACCGCGGGCATCCTTTCGATCGACGTGCGCTACAGACCGTCCTTGAAGGTCGACGCTCAGGGCAACTCGCACAAGCAGGTAAGCCGCTACACCTCGGCGTCAGGTTCCTCGCGGGAGGTCGTGGACGTGTGGGTAAAGATCGAATCGAGCATCACCGTCGAACTCGATGTTTTGCCCTTGCCCGATGATGTCGAAGCCTTGCCGCAACTCGGTGGCTACGGAACTGTGAGGTCGCTGAGTCAGGCGATGGTGCGAGACCCGGCACTGAAGGCCATCGTGCAGAAGTTCATGGCTGCATCAACTCCGGAGTCCCGTGCAAGATTGATGCGAGACATTCTCTGGCGATGGACGGGTGCAGACGCCCACGCACCGGACAGCCGAGGGCCCTCCATTTCTGATGCCCGGTGGATGGTCATGCTCGATGCGTTCTACGGAAAAGCATTCTGGTCCGACGTAGATTCGGCAGCTCAACATCCGACACGCGCCGAAGCAGCGAAGATTTATCAGCAGAGCCAGCAAATCTTTGTGCAGATGTACTCCCGCCTGCTTTCCATCACGCATGTAGGCAAGGCCTTCAATTTGATCGATGTCAAAGGCGATTCTCAGACCATGACTTTCACGCTCAATGTCAGCAGTGCCATCGACCTCTTGGTCGCCAATGCCTCGGAGCACCCCGAAGAGGGCATGGGATTGATCAAGGATTTTCTGTTTGCTTTGAGGTGCAATCAGCAGGTGACACCCGCCATGGTCAAGCAGCTCAAAGCCGGGCTTGCACCTCTGGGGGCCAAGGCAGTGGCGCTGGTAGATGCCCCCATCCCGATGTTTTTGCCGCTCCTCGATCGAAAAGTGAAAGGCGCTTATCCCAAGGTGTCGTCCAAACAACCGACACCTGCATTTCGGTCCCGTCCGGACGCACTGTGAGGCTTTCGTGCTTCCGCGGCCCCCGGTTGTTTTCATGCCCCTGGTGGACAGCCCGCACATCGCCATGGCTTTGACCGAGGTCTATGTGGCTCGCGTCTATGGCGCCGGAAAAGCCCAAAAGCAGAAGCCCTATCTGGCAGACGATGGCGGCGACCATTGGGTGGTGCGCGGCAGCTTTCACGGCCCTGGGCTGGGCGGAGTTTTCGAGATTCGTCTCGCCAAGTCCGACGGGCGGGTGCTCCAGCTGACGCACGGCCGATGAGCTCGTCTGACACTGAGCTCATGTTGCTGGAGCGCCGACTGACGACCCTGTGCGAAGCCGACCGCTTCGACGAGGCCGAGGCTGAAAAACTGCGGGCAGTGCCCTGGCTCAAAGCGCTGCTGCGTCGGCAGGACCCGTTGGGCGAGCAGGTCTTGAACCTGTTCTCGGCCTTGGCTGGAGAGGCACAGTCTTTCGACGCTTTGTCGCGCTTGCTCGATGGATTGGTGGAAGAAGGGCTGATCACACCGAGCCAGGCCGTCGACTGGGTGCGCGCGAGCCCTGCGAACCGCTGGTTGTGAAGTGCGCCTGTGGAGCGCTCTGTCCGGCTCACAGGGCGGCCGAACCCCTGGCCTGCCCGGTATCAGCTCAACTGGCTGAACATGCCCGTGACCTTGTCCATGACCTTCAGGATGTTCTCGCTGGTAGCGAATACATCGTTGGCATGTTGGGTGGACCCGCCGACGTCGTTCAAGCGCCCCAAGGCGTTGTCGAAGAAGATCCATTGTTGCTCGGCCAGGCTCAGCTGATCCTTGATGGCGCTCGTCACCTGAGGGGAACCCATCAAGGTGCGCAAGGCCTGGCTGAAT
Source organism: Pseudomonadota bacterium (assembly GCA_041179165.1). Classification (GTDB taxonomy): domain Bacteria; phylum Pseudomonadota; class Gammaproteobacteria; order Burkholderiales; family Burkholderiaceae_C; genus Rhizobacter. The sequence goes on from JBEGTX010000365.1 coordinate 2,505, forward strand.
TCTTGTCTCGCGGTTTTCAGCTCTGTGGCCGAACTGGGTGTGGCGGTGCCCCAGGCCTGGCAGAGGTAGAGCTTGGCCGAACGCTGCGACA
>JBEGTX010000366.1:0-38185 GCA_041179165.1 Pseudomonadota bacterium
GCCACCACCCTGGCCGAAGTCAGGCGCAATCCGAACGTGACCGGGGCCGCGCCCTTCGTCTCGGCGCAGGCGCTGCTCTCGCGCGGCCAGGACATGCGCGGTGCGCTGGTGCGCGGCATCGACCCGGCGCTCGAAAGCTCGGTGACCGACCTGGCCGCAGGCAACGAGAAGACGCTCAAGCTCCTGGTGCCCGGTGAGTTTCGCGTGGTACTGGGCGGTGAGCTGGCGCGCTCGCTGGGTGTGCGTGCCGGGGACGTGGTGACGCTGATCGCGCCCGCTGGCCAGGTCACGCCGGCCGGTGTGGTGCCGCGCCTCAAGCAGATGACGGTGGTGGGCACCTTCGATTCCGGCCACTTCCAGTACGACAGCACGCTCGCACTCATCCACCTGGATGACGCCGCCAAGCTGTTTCGCCTCGAAGGACCGAGCGGCGTTCAGCTCCGCTTGAAAGACCTGCACAAGGCGCGCAATGTGTCGGCGGCCCTGGCGGCCGAATTCGGCCCGCACTTCAGTGTGCGCGACTGGACCCGCACCAACCGCGAATGGTTCGATGCGGTCGAGATGGAAAAGCGGCTGATGTTCATCATCCTCACGCTGATCGTGGCGGTGGCCACGTTCAATCTGGTGTCCATGCTGGTGATGACGGTGACCGACAAGCGCGCCGACATTGCCATCCTGCGCACGCTGGGCGCCGCGCCACGTTCCATCATGGGAATTTTCATGGTGCAAGGCGCGTTGTCGGGGTTCATCGGCACACTGGCCGGGGTGGTCTTCGGCCTGGTGGTGTCGTTCAACATCGGCGCCATCGTGCGCTTCATCGAAGCGGCGTTGAGCGCGAGTTTCGTGTCCAGCAAGGTCTATCTGCTCAACCACGTGCCGAGTGATCCGCAGTGGAGCGACATCCTGCCCATCATCGGCATCTCGCTGGCGCTCGCCTTCATTGCCACCATCTACCCGAGCTGGCGTGCCAGCCGAGTGCAACCGGCTGAGGCCCTGCGTTATGAGTGACACCCAGCTCACACCCGCCGCCGCCGCCGTGATCACCGCGGTCGGCCTGCGCAAGCGCTTCAACGAAGGCGGCCTGAACGTCGAGGTGCTGCAGGGCGTCGACCTGCAGGTCCAGCGCGGCGAAACGCTGGCCATCGTGGGCGCATCGGGCTCGGGCAAGAGCACCTTGCTGCACCTGCTCGGTGGCCTCGAAGGGCCCACGCAGGGCCAAGTGGTGCTCGGCGGGCGCGACCTGTCCCGCATGGGCCAGGCCGAACAAGGCCAGTGGCGCAACCGCCAGCTCGGCTTCGTGTACCAGTTCCATCACCTGCTGCCCGAGTTCACGGCGCTCGACAACGTGGCCATGCCGCTGCGCATCCGCCGCGTGCCGAGTGCCGAGGCCCGCGCCACGGCACAAGCCGTGCTCGCCAAGGTCGGCCTGGCCGAACGCACCCACCACCGGCCGTCGCAGCTGTCGGGCGGTGAGCGCCAGCGCGTCGCCATTGCGCGCGCCATTGCCGGCAACCCGGCCTGCGTGCTGGCCGATGAGCCCACCGGCAACCTCGACCGCGAAACCGCCCGCGGGGTGTTCGACCTGATGCTCGGTCTGGCCGAGAGCCAGGGCATGGCGTTCGTGATGGTCACCCACGACGAGTCTCTCGCCGCCCGTTGCCACCGGGTGCTGCGCCTGAACCTGGGCCGCCTGGTCGATTGAGCCAGGGCGTGTCGCGCGCTTCCAGCCGACACGTTCCGAGGTGAAAGTCGCGAAGGCGACACCTGGGCCGTGAACAAAGCGCGCTCAAGTGTGTCGTCTTGCCGTTCTGGTGCCTTTTCATCGGGAATTTCTCGCTTGAGCAACCCGCACTGGCTGTGGTGTACTTCACGCACTCTCCGTGTCGATCCATCACGCAACGAACGCGAGCAAGCGCGTCGGCCCTTTGGCTGGCGCAGCAGAAACCGGCGATGGCCACTTACAAGAACGTTTTTCGGGTTCGATGAACAACACGCTGAAGTCGATGCGGCATCGCACCAGCTGGGGGCTGGCTGACCGCGCGTGCGGGGGAATGCACTGGGTGCGAAGCCTGGCGTGCCTGCTGTGGGCGGCGATCCTCCTTGTCGGCATCTCGGTGCCGGCGCACGCCACGCCCATCGGCTTGCAAGGCCGCTGGAGCGTGCTGTCCGCCGATGGCTCGGCCCAGCCGACTGACAAGGTTTCCGCAACGGGCGGGCGCTTCCGCTACGAAGCCGAATTCGTTCTCGCCGGCGCTGAACAGCACGTCATCGATTTCAAGAATTCCAGTGTCATCGGACGCTTCGAGCACCGTGTGACCGACAGCCAGGGCCGCGAGGTCTTGCGTGCCCGGGGCGGCCTGCAGGACACGTCGCCCAACCCGTTTTTCCTGCGGCACGCGCGTGAGCTGACCCTGCCTCCCGGCGCCTACAAGCTGGTGACCGAGCTCGAGTCGCCGTTTTTCCTGGCCCACCCCGAGCCCTACGTCGACCGGCTCGACAACTACCGCCAGGCCATCAAACTCGGCAATGCCCTCGTGCTGCTGTGCCTGGGTGTCTTCCTCGGGCTGGGCCTGTATTACGTGTCGCTCGCGCTCATCCGGCGCCAGCGGGTGCATGCGATGTACGCCTTGTTCATTCTGGGCAACCTGCTCTACAACGCCACGGCGTTGCTGGTGGCCCGCGAGCTGTTCGGTGTCGACTGGTTCTACCTGATCAGTGCCCCCATCCTGCTGTCGAACATCGCCTACATCGTGTTCGTCATCGACCTGCTCGGCATCCGCGCCGAGACCACGCCGCGCCTTCATCGGGTGAGCCAACTCGTGATGGGCCTCATGGTGGTGTTCGTGCTCGTGTCGCTGGTCAAGCCGAACTGGTCGCTCGAGTTCGACCGCGTGGGCGTGGGCATGTTCCTGCTGTTCGGCGTGGTGGCCGGCGTGGCGCAAGCCTGGCGCGGCAATGCCCTGGCCCGGCTCTACCTGCTGGCCAATGCGGGGTTCTTCGTGTCGGGCGTGACGGCCATCACCGTGCTCGACCTCGAAGGCGTGTTCGCCATCTACATCGAACACATCGGCTTGGTGGCCGTGGCCATCGAAGTGCTGCTGCTCGCACTGGTGCTCTCGTATCAGTTCGGCCTGCTCGAGCAAGAGAAGGCGGCGGCCCTCGCACGGGCCGAGAACAACCTCAGGCTGGCCTGCACCGATGCGCTCACCGGCTTGCCCAACCGCTACGCGCTCGAGATTGAACTCGAGCGCCTGCCGCAGGTGGGCACGCTCACCTTCGTCGACCTCGACGGGCTCAAGCACTACAACGACACCTATGGCCACGCGAGCGGCGACCAGTTGCTGCGCGACTTCTCCAATGCCTTGTCGGTGCGGCTCGCTGAACGCGCCACGCTCCACCGGCTGGGCGGCGACGAGTTCGCCGTCACCAGTCATGCCGGGGAGGTGCAATGGATCGAGCAGCACCTGAACGACGCCGTGGCGGTGCTGCTGGGCAATGGGTATCAGTTCGGTGGCGCGAGCTTCGGCTCGGTACGCGCCTTCGAGTGTGTGCAGCGCGACCAGCTCAAGCACCTGGCCGACACACGCATGTACGAGCACAAGCGCCGTCGCCGCGTGCGCGACCGAGTGTCTGGTTTTGACCAGGACGTGGCCTGAAGCGGTGTCTCCAACCTGTCAGAACTGACAGCCTTTCACTGAGGTTTTCACCCGTCTGTGGTGGCATGTTCCTCGGTATGCTGGCATGACAACAAGCGGGGGCGCATGCACCCTGCTGTGGGGTGAGGCCGGCTCGCCTCGCTGGGACAAACAACCTGGGGACGCACGACGGCGTGTGCGCGGCAACAAGCCCGCACGCAGCCCGTCGCTGCAGCACACGATGAACACCTTTGACTTCTGGCCCCTGATCGATGTCTCGCGCAAAGCGCCCTGTGGCTTGTTCCTGCTGCTGAGCCAGATCTTCAGTTGAGCGCCGTGGCCATCGCCGCGCGTGGGTACCCGCCCAGATTCCTCCGATTTCTACAACGCCAAGGTTCTGCGCCGGCGCCCGTGCGGCGGTGTCATAGCGTGCCTCGTCGCTGATGTCCGCCCCGCGCTGCGCGTGTTCCGTGTTGCTGTGCGCTGTCTCGTTCTTCTCTCGTTCCACCCTAGGAGCCTCTGTTGAAAATCAATCCCTGGCGTTTGATCTGGCCCGTACTGGCCACACTCATCGTGCCGCTCATCGCGGCCTGGTTCGTGTACCCCGAGACCCATCTGCCACCGGGGTTCGGCGTCTTTCCGCCGGCGTTCGTGGTGCAGATGCCGCCCTTCTGGCTGCCGTACTTTTTGCTCATGCTCTTGGTCGTGCTGGTGGTGGTGGCTTTCCTGTTGATGCCGCAATGGTTCGGCTTCAAGCCGTCGACCGATCCGCTGCCGCCGGTGCCCGAGCCCGCCAAACTGCCGTGGTGGTTCTGGGTCGGCCTCGTGACCATGGGCTTTTTCCTGTGGCTGATGTTCGCGCGATTCACCATCTTCGGCGACCTCGTCTACTACGCCTTCTCGCCCATGTGGTGGGGCTTCATCGTGGCACTCGATGGTGTCGTGTACCGCCGCACGGGCGGCAGTTCGCTGATGTCCAAGCGGCCGCACACGGTATGGCTCAGCATGCTTGTGTCGGTTGTCGGCTGGTTCTACTTCGAGTACGCGAACTATTTTGTGCTCGGCAACTGGTACTACCCAGACGCCCAAGGCACGATCCCTTCGCTGAGCCACGCCACCATCGTGGTGTTGTTCGTGATCGCCTACACCACGGTATGGCCGGCCATCTTCGAGTGGTACACGCTGCTGTGCACCTTCCCCAAGCTGGGTCGGCGTTATGCCAACGGCCCGAAGATCGCGTTGCCCGGCGGCTGGCTGGTGGTGATTGGTCTGGCGCTCATCGGCGTCATGGTGTTTCTGCCTTTGCCATTCTTCTGGGTGGTGTGGATCGGGCCGATGGCCGTCATCGTGGGCCACCTGGTTCGCCTCGGTGTCTGGACGCCTTTCACCGACATTGCCAAGGGCAATTGGACGGCGGCCATCCTCATTGCGTTGTCGTCGCTGTTCAACGGTTTCCTGTGGGAGTTCTGGAATTGGGGCAGCGCGCAGCCCGCGGGCCTGCCACCCACGAACCCCAACTATTGGATCTATGACATCCCGTACGTCAACGTGATCCACATCTGTGCTGAAATGCCACTGCTCGGCTATGCAGGCTATCTGCCCTTCGGCATCCTGGTGTGGGTGGTCTTTCTGTGGGCTGGGCAACTCTTCGGGTTCAATGCCCAGCTCGATCTGCCTCCTGCCTCCCAGTCCAAAGCACCTCCGCCATGACGTCCTTGCCTTCGCTCCTTCCTTCCCTTCAAGTCGACGGTGTCGACGTGTTCATCGAGGGAGGGGAGGGCAGCGAGGCCGAGGGCAAGGACACCATCGTCATGATCCACGGCTGGCCGGACACCTGCCAGCTGTGGGACGCGCAAGTCGCGTTTTTCAAAGGCAGCTACCGCTGTGTGCGCTTCACCTTGCCGGGCTTCGACGTGTCGAAGCCACGGCGTCTGGTGTCGGCCGACGACATGGTGGGCACGATCAAGCGCATAGTCGAAACCGTATCGCCCGGCCGTCCGGTCACCTTGATGATCCATGACTGGGGCTGCATCTTCGGCGGCCTGCTGGCGCAACTGCATCCTTCGCTGGTGTCCCGCATCGTGGCGGTGGACGTGGGTGACGCCAGCACGCCTGAGCACTTGGCCTCCCTCAGCAGGCTGGCCAGGGGCATGGTGTCGGCGTACCAAGGGCTGCTGTCGCTGGCCTGGCGCATCGGGGGCAAATTCGGCGATGGCCTCACGCGCCGCATGGCCACGGCCTTGAAGGCCCCTGGTCCGCTGGAGCGCATCTCCTCGGCCATGAACTTTCCTTACTTCTTGCTGCGCAGTGGAGGGTATGCAAAGTACCTGCTGACGAGGACCGGTGGGCTGGGGTTCCCGATGCTGTTCATCTACGGCACGGCGAAGCCCTTCTTGTTTCACACGAAGGCCTGGGCCGACAAGGTGGCGGCCAAGCCGGGCAATCAGGTGGTGGCCGTGGACTGCGGGCATTGGGTGATGCATGAGCAGACAGACACCTTCAATGCCACGGTTCACGCGTGGCTCGAGAAGTAGGCATCGACAGCGGCACCACGTCGCACCCGCGCGGCCTGCGCTAAAGTGCAACGCTGTTGCCTGGCGCTTGTCCGGGCCATTTTTTGAGTCCACCCATGCGCACTGTTGTACTGGCCCCTTCCCGCCTCTTGCCTGCCCTCGGCCTGGCTGCCATCGCCCACGGGGCTGCCGCTCAGGGCTTTGATGCCGTGCGCTTGTTCAGTCCGCCGCAGGGCGATGGGTCTGGCAACTTCGGCGCGGTGGTGGTGGCGGGCCGTGCCTATGCGGGCTCCGACGAAAGCCGAACGCTGGTGGTGCCTGCTCTCAATTACCGCTGGAAGAACGGGTGGTTCGCGGGCACCAACAATGGTGTGGGCTACCTGTTCCCGTCGGCCGAACAATTCCAGTACGGTGTTCGCCTGACGCCCGACCTCGGCCGCAAAGCCAAGCGCTCATCGGTGCTCGACGGCATGGACGACGTGCCCCTGTCGGCTGAGGCTGGCGCCTTCTTCAACATGTACCTGTCCCGCCAGTTCTACCTCACGTCATCGTTGCGCGTGGGCTCGGGCGACGACCACCGCGGCGTCGTGCTCGACCTCGGTGCGAACTATGCATTCCAGTTGGCACCGCAGTGGCGCCTGTCGGTCGGTGGTGCGGTCACCGCCACCGATGGCAGCTACATGCATTCCTATTTTGGTGTGGATGCCAGCAAGGCCACGGCCACGCGGCCCGCGTTCGATGCAGGGGCGGGCGTGCGGGACGTGCGCGCCTCGGTGTCTCTGGCCTATGCCATCACGCCGTTCTGCGATGCGGTGGCCGCTGTCTCAGCGTCGTCGTACCAGGGCAATGCACGCCGCAGTCCGTTGACCCGCGATGCCTCGCCGGTCAGTGGAATCTTGGCGTTGACGCATGATTTTTGAGCGTTAGCAATGTTCTCAAACCACGACTCATGAACATGCGCGATTACCTTGCAATCGGTGCCATTGCCATCGTCCTTTCTGGATGCTCAACAACGATCGAACTGCACAGAATTTCGCTAGATCCAGCTCGTCAAGTCACGGTTCGAGACATGCGGCCTGTGGAAGAAAAAGTCTATCGCCGCGACGGCCTTCGCGAACCAGTTCAGTATTTCGGTGATGAGGACTTCGACCAGCCACCTCTGAGTCAGCTCGCCGCCTTGCTGGGTGCCGCGTTGCCGCTCGGAGTTCACGAACTACAGGTGAACAAATTTCGTGTGATTGACATCTTTCCACAGAGGCTGCAGGAGGGGACTGAAGGCGCAATGACCGGTGCATTCGCCTCGATGGGGTATTCCGTGTTCTTTTCTTCTGCGCGCAGCCTCACACAGGACAACATCACCTGCTTCATCAGCGGCAGCCTCGATTCCAGGGCGATAGTCCAATCGGCGAGTGTGCCTTACAAGCTTTCTCCGATGGCGGGGATGGTCAAGAATGACGCAGCGTTGAAGGCCGCAGCAAATGAATGCCTGGGAATGCTCGCTGCAAAACTTGCCAAGAGTTCTTCAGAATCCCGGATCAACTGATCAATACGGCAAAACCGATGACAAATTGACCGGACGCTGGCCTTCCGTGAACACGAAGCCGAGCGTTCATGCAGAACACATGAGCATCCTCGTCCATTCCGTCGCCGCCGAGCACATTCCTGATCTCCTGCGATTGCTCCGTGCCAAGGCGGCCTTCGATGGTGCCGACGCGTCGTTGCTGGCGACAGAAGAATCACTCGCCGACGAGCTGCTTCGCGTGAACCCGATCGCGCGGGCCATCGTCGCCACGGCCGGCGACAAGGTGGTCGGCATGGCGACCTACTTTCAGACCTTCTCGTCGTTTCTCGTGAAGCCCGGTCTTTGGCTGGACGACCTTTTTGTCGAGGAGGCCTACCGAATGCAAGGCGTGGGACGCCAGTTGCTGAGTTGGCTGTGCAGAGAGGCTGCCGCCAAGGGGTGTGCACGGATCGACTGGATCGTGGCAGCAGACAATGACAACGGACAGGACTTCTACAACCGAATGGGCGCCACGATCTTTGAGAACGTGCGGCTGGCGAGGATGGATGAGGCCGTGATTCACGCGCACAGCTCTGCGCTCCCGCTCGGGGCTCCGTAATGACTGTGCTTGCCGCTCAAGACCGTTCTGATGGCGCTGACAATCAGGTCGTCGGTCGCTCGGGCATGAGGGTCGGGCAGGCATCCGCGCTCTCCAATTTGCAGGACCCTGCCAGGGATTCGCACACTGTTCACCATCCTTGTCGCCCTTCCCAAGGAAGTTCAAGAATCTGGTGGCATGCCCCAAACCAATCAGGTGATGATGCGTCATCAAACAGCATTCACAAGAATGCAATGAACCACGGAAAACCATGAACAAGAAAAGTGCTCTCATCTCGACATCGTTGGCGGTTTCTGTGTCCAAGCGCAGCGCGAGGCTGGCCGTCGTCGGTGTGGCAGCTTGGTTTCTCTCTGCCTGCATGGTGACCATGAACGGCGCGCAGTTGAATGACAGTCAATTGGCCTCGACCAAGAAAATCGCGGTCGTTTCGGTGTCTGCAGACTTCATTCTGTTCAGCCGTGCTGGCATGCTGAATTCCACCATCGCGCCATTGAATGTCAGCGCTTGGGGCCTCGATGCTGTCTACGGGGAGCGGTTTGCCAGTGCCTTGACCAAGTCGCTGCGGGTGCCCGCCGAGGTATATGCCGGGCCGAGGCTCGATGCCCTGAAACGCGTCTACAGCGAGAGCTACGTGTTGAATGCCGACAAGTTCGACTGGAAAACCATTGCGCCCACCGTCAAGGCCATTGCAGCCGAAACGCAGTCGGATCTGGTCGCCGTGCTCTTGCAGGACGGGGTGTTCGATGAATTGGCCCCCACCAAGCATCTTCTGTCTGGGCAGGGCGTGTCTGCGGGTCGCCAGGCCTGTGCGGCCTATTCCAACCTCATCCTGGTGCTCCTGGACGGCAAGACCGCCGAGCCCGTTGCCGGCTCCAGCTTGTACATTCCGCGTGCGCCTCGGCGTGTTGCTGTGCCCGCGCTGTACTGCAGCAAACAATTGAAAGGCATGAGCGACGAAGAAGCGCAGGCGTTGCGGCGCGTGTTGCTTTCCATGGTGAACGAAGAGATGGCCGCGCAGACCGTGAGCCGGCTGAGCAAGAAGAACTAGCCACTCACGCAGCCAAAGGATGTTGCCGTGAATCCGAATCCATTTTCACCACCGAAGGCGCCGCTCGAATTGCCCGCGCTGTTCCTCGGGAGCGCGAGGGCGCACCTGAGCGACCCGAAGAACCGTGTGTTGGGCCGTCGATTCGCTGCAACGATGATTGACTACGTCGTCTGTTTCAGCATCCTTCTCATCCCTGACTCGGTGCTCGGCAATGCGCGCTACAAAGAGACGATTGTCGTGTGGCTGGTGCTGCTTGCGGCCTACTTCCCATTGATGGAGGGGCTCACCGGGTACAGCGTGGGCAAGTTCATCACCCGCGCCAGGGTGGTCGACGATGCGGGCAATGTCCCGGGCATCTGGCGCGCATCCATTCGCACTGTCTTCCGATTGATCGAAGTCAATCCGTTGTTGTTTGGCGGCATACCGGCAGGCTTGGCCGCCAACTTTTCTGAGGCCGGACAACGGCTCGGCGACATGACCGCCGGCACCTATGTCGTCGCCAGCGCTGCCGTACCCGACATCCGTGGCACACCGTCCAACCCCCACCCGACATCCACACCATGAGCACCAATCCCTACGCCCCACCCACCGCGAGTGTTCAGGATGTCGCGACGCAGCAGGCCTCACCTGCCCTTTGGAACCCCGGTGCTGCAGCGGGTTGGAGCTTGCTGTTCAGCCCCATCTTCGGCGCCATCATTCACATGAAGAACTGGCAGGCCCTGGGTGAACCTGAGAAGGCCAAGCAATCGAAGTACTGGGCATGGGGCAGTTCCGGCTTCTTTCTGATTGCGCTGTTGTTCGCCATTCTCTTGCCAGAGTCCAAAGGACTCGATCTCGGTTTTCGTGTTGCGGGCCTGGGGTTGCTCATCGCCTGGTACCAGCTGAGTGGCAAGGAGCAGTCCGGTGTCATCGGCGGGAAATTCGGATCCGCCTACCCACGCAAAGGCTGGGGCCGCCCGATCCTGTATGCGCTGCTGACCATCGTCGCTTTCTTCGCCGCCCTGTTCGTGATCGCCTTTACTGTGGCCATGCTGCAGGGCGAGGCGGCGACGGTGCTGATGCCGTCGCGCCTTGACCCCAACTGATCACATCATGCCGATCACTGAAATCGCCAACAAGTACCTGGAGGTTCTTCACAATGGTGAGGAACCGGACGGCGGGCTCTCCTTCAAGAAAGCCCTCGGCCAATCCCGACTCGACTACTCCATCGAGAGCTTGTCCCGGGTGGATGCGTTACTCGATCAGATTCGAACCCGCCTCCGGCCTGCGTACAACGAGTTCATCAGCCATCAGGCCAATGTCAACTTCCTCTATGTGCTGGCCTTTTACATAGGAAAGGTCGTCGCCATCGAGACCCACTCAAGGATCGAGTGGTACGGCTATGACGAAATGATTGCGCTCATTCCAAGCAACAGAGATTTCTTCCCGAACTGCTTTGGCACGTCGGTCACCTGCATCCTCTCGGGCGGCACAAAAAAAGGGGGGTTCTTTGTGCCCCTTGCTGCGGTTGAAACTCGGCTGTACGACGACGTGCCGGACAAGAGCGTGGCGTTCAGTGCTGGAGCGTTCATGTGAGGTCGCTCGGGAAAATTGGGGCACTCACGCCCTGGAACCTGGCGCGCCGCAAGGCGTTCAGACCCACCACCGGCAAGTCGATCTTCTGACGCATGAACTCCAGATTCCTTCTTTCCGTGATCCTGCTGCTTGCCGTTGCACGCCCATCGGCAGCCGCAGATTTCTTCTCTCCCCCTTCTGGTTCCGGCCCCGCGGTCGTCATCATCTCGGGCGCAAGCGGCACATCGCCGTACCGATGGTATGCACAGGACGTGGCCAAGCTGGGCTATGTGGTGGCGCTCGTTCCCGGCAAGGATGTGTGCGCGTCCGGCACGGGCAGTTGCTCCAGGACGGACGAAGAATCAGCCGCGAACTTTCGCAGGCTCATCGAGGAGGTCCAGGGCAACAAGCGCGTGACGCCGGGCAAGTTGGTGGTCATCGGTTATTCGCTCGGTGGGGGCGGCGCACTGGTTCATGCAGCACCGCTGTCGGAGTGGGTCGCCGGGGTGGTGGCGTACTACCCGAGCATCAGCAAGGTCCCGGATCTGGACAAGGCGGCTGCCCGTGTGGCCGTGCCCACGCTGATTCTCAGCGGCGAGCAGGACAAGTCTTTCAACTGCTGCCTGGTGGAGTCGATGCGATTGTTCGCGGCCGGCGTGCGTGCGGGGTCCGGTCCGGTGGAGTTGGTGGTGTACCCCCATGCCGATCACGTCTTCAATCTCGATGGATCACGGTACCGCGTCGACGACGCTGCTGATGCATGGGAGAGAACGCGGGCATTTCTGGCTCGAGCGCTGCCGCTGAAATAGGCTCGACTCCCATTTCGAGCGACGCTGTTCCTTGGAGGCACCGGCGGCTCGCCAACGGCCCCATTGCCTGCAGTGCCGGTCCCTCGGAAGGAGGGCGCTTGTGCTGTGACCGCCGGACACATTGCCGACGGATGGCATCAATTCGAGGCCTCGATAATCAGTGTGCATCCGCCGTCGCGCAGCAGCCTTTGCTTGCACGGCCATGTGCAGTCTTCCACGCGCCTTTGAGAGGTCCTCATGTTCAGTCTGTTTCGCAATCCGCTGGTCGCTCTGGTTCTGATCGGCATGGGGATATTCTTCATCTTTTCCGGCCACAAGAGTTCAGCCGAAGTGGCCGCATTGCGTGACCATGGCAAGACAGCGGATGCCGAAATCACCAAGCTCGAGTGGAAAGAGAAAAAGCGGAGCAACGCCGACAGCAGCTACACCGTTCATGTTCAATTCAAGACCGAGAGTGGCGAGACCGTCGCCGACACCCTCCACATCACGGCCGAGCTCGGCCGGGCGTTGCGCAATCGCTCGGTGTCGTCGGTCATGAAGGTTCGCTACCTGCCGGAAGCTCCCCACACGATACGGGCGGCCGATGCGCCGGATCCCACGGAGGGCCAGGGCAAGGCGGGCGGTTTCATGTTGTTGGCCGGCATTGCGATCCTGGCTTTCCGGTTCTTTTCAAGACGCTGAGAATTCAATCACCCGCCAGTCACCCGCCAGTCACCCGCCAGTCACCCGCCAGAAACCCGCCACAAACCCGCCAGAACAAGGATCCCCCATGCGCCAGCTTTCCCCGAACGCTCAGATCGTCTCCGATGTCTTCGACGAAATTGCCAAAGGCAATGGTGTGCCGTTCTGGGCGGCGTGCCATGACGATGTGGTCTGGCGAACCATCGGCAGCGGCTCCTGGAGCGGTGAGTTCTCAGGCAAACAAACCATCATCGACGAGGTGTTTCGTCCGTTGAACCGCGTGCTGGTAGAACGCGCCACCATCCCCACCCGCTTGATCGACGGGGGCGATGTCATCGTGCTTCAGGCCCGCGGAAAGAACCTCTCCCGCGATGGTCAGCGCTACGACAACGACTACGTCTTCGTGATCCACTTCGCTGACGGCAAGATCGTGCGCTACGAGGAATACTGCGACACCGAACTGATCGCCCGTGTGTTGCCGGACCGCCTCGCGACCAAGGCTTTGCCCCGATCGGAATAGCTGCACCTTCGGGATGCCGCCTGCGCCTTCCTGTGGGCGAGGTTGAATCCAGCGTTCAGACGGCAGCACGGCGAAGCGGCCCAGAGCGTCCCCACAGATGGCCGGTCGCCCAGGCGACGCTGAAACACCCCCAGCCGCTCCACAGCGTGTGGCTCATGAAGTGAGCCCCGCGTACCTGCTGGCCGAGGCCGAACAGCAGGCCGGCGATGAGCGCGCAGGCCAGCCAGCGGCGTGACACCTGTGGCGAGCCGCGGAACACGAAGAATCCGCCGATGAATGCGAAACCGGTGGAGGCATGGCCGGCTGGAAAGCAGTGGCCGCTGCCGCCATCGAGCACACCCCAGCGCCAGTGCGACACGTGTTGCGCCACGCCACCGAAGGCTTGCAGGTCCCAGGGGGAGCTGCTGGTGCTGATCGATTTCAGCGCGGCCACCGCGAGGCTGGCCAGCAAGGTGGTGACAGCGAGCTGCAAGCGCTGCGACGTGCTGAGCCGGCGCAAGCGGGCCCATCGGCCACCACACGCCCACGCACAGGGCCAGCTCGAGCACCCAGGACAGGCGGCGGCCCCCGTCGTGCAGCAGCTCGTTCAGCAGCCAGTGGTCTCGCCACGCGAATCCCTGGGCGTTGCCGAACAGTCGGGCCAGGGGCAGGTCCAGACCCGACGTGTCCCAGATAAGCAGAAGTGTCAACGCGGCCATTGCCGTGGCCGCAGTACGCCAGCGTGCGGCCGAGCGCATCGTCGAAGACGGTTTGCGGGCAGGGCAGGTGCTGAAGAACCTGCTGACCTTGGCCCGGGCCAGCCACGCGGAATTGTCCGAGGCGGCCGTCCCTCTGGACCTGGTGCCGCTGGCAGCGCGGGTGCTGGCTGATTGTGCCCAGGGGGCGCAGGATGGCGGGCATGAGCTGGCGCTGTCGGGGTCCGCGGCGTTCAGGCTTGATGGCCACGACGTGCTGCTCGAACTGGCGTTGCGCAACCTGATTGAAAACGCGCTCGGCCATGCGCCGAGGGGCAGCACGGTCGAGGTGCCGGTGGATGCCGCCAGCCGGTGGTTGCAAGTCACGAACGAGGAGGCGCCAGCCGGGCACATTGGCTGAAAGCCTGCGGTGTCGCGGCTCGGGTATGGGCTGGGGCATCGCGTGGTGGACAAGATCGCCGCGCTGCATGGGGCCACCTTGTCGGAGCTGCCGGGTGAAGCGCATCACCGGTGCTATCGGCTGAGCTTCGCGGGATCGGTCACCGCGCCGGCCTCCGATGCGCCAGCTGGTTGATCGATGCCGACGGCGGCCCTTTGTCATCGCCTCCCAGACCAACATCCTCACGCTGAGCGCAGCTGTGGAGGCGGCGAGGGCTGCGGAGGAGGGGCAGACTTGGCAGAAAGGGGCTCCACAAGCCCAGGCCTTGCACCGGGCCCTCCATCGTGGGGTCAGGGTTCGGGAGGGGCCCCCGGCATCGGCATCACGGTGTCATTCGGTCTGACTGAGCAGCAGCAGACCGTCGATGAACCGGGCAAGGCGCCCGGCCAACGCCGCGCTGAAGTCAGGACGAGTGAAGTTCAGGTGCAATCAACTCACGGGAAGGGGATGTGTGCGCGGCGGAGTCTCCGCCCAGCAAACGCACCAGCAACTCGTGCACGGTTCGAATGTCTTCTCCGAAGGGGAGGTCACCGCGTCCACTGAAAAACAGGCCGCGTTTCATGTCGCCTTGGAGCGCCGAAGCGAGTTGCTGATCGATGCAGAACTGCCCCCAGTCGGCTTTGCCGTCTCGAAGGCCGCACTGCGCCAGACAGTCAAAGGACTTGGTGCAGCGCGACTTGACCTGCGCAACAGCCCTCAGCCGGGGTTCGGCTTTCAGATAGGCGAGCAGCCAGGGTGTGGCGATGGCGCGTGCGGGCAGTCCTGCCACGCTGGTGAACTCGATCTTGTCTTCGTCCCTCGCCTGGGCGAGCACGCGCTTGAAGTCATCGTGCGCATCACATTCCTTCGTGACCGCAAACGGTGTTCCCAGTTGCACAGCGCTGGCGCCGAGGGCCTGGACTCGGCGGATGTCGTCCAGGCTGCGAATGCCGCCGGCCGCAATGATGGGCGTGTTGGCTTCGATGCCTGCGGCACGAAGAATGACCACGGTCTCGGGAATGCTGCGCTCGAAGTCGAACCTGGGATCTCGCAGGTCCTCCACTTTTGCAGCGCCGAGATGTCCACCGGCCAGCGCGGGATGCTCAAGCACGATGGCGTCGGGCATTCGCTTCTTGCGCTCCCATTTGCGCACGACGAGGTTCACGCCGCGTGAATCGGAAAGGATGGGCACCAGCGCCACCTTGGGATGGTCGGCTGCCAGATCGGGGAGGTCCAGAGGCAGCCCCGCACCCACGACGATGGCGTCAATGCCTGCCGCCAGGGACCGCCGCACACAGTCGGCATAGTCGCTGACGGCACGCATCACGTTCATGGCCAGCAGCCCGTGTCCTCCTGACAGCTTTCGCGCCGCGACGATCTCGCGCTCCAGCGCCTCGAGATTGGCTGCGGTGATGGCGGTCTTGGCCTCTGGCCCGACGCCGAGGGCGCGTGTGCGGTCCATGAGGTCCGGATGAAGGCGCCGCAGATCGACCGAGCTCAATGTGCCCATGCCGCCGGCTCTGGCCACGCTGCCGGCCAACCGGTGAGCCGACACCCCGATGCCCATCCCGCCCTGCACGATGGGAAGCAAGGTGCGGCCAGCGAGTTGCAGTGGGCGCAAGCCGCTCTGGTCGAGCAGTGTTTTCAGTTCAGGTTCGATCATCGGGCCTCCAGGAGCAGGGCACTCTAGGCGTGCCGTGCTGTGCCAGCCTTGACATGGATCAAGCGCGGGCCGCTTGAGGCGCAGTGATGAAGGGGGCATCGGGCTGCGCGTGGCAGCCTCTCCGCACGACCCCCAACCGGGGCCGTCAAACGTGGGTGGATCGATGTGTTTCAAACCGTCCTTTGCTTCTGATCAAGTCGAAACCCACAGCGCTTGGGCACAGTGGATGCCATGAACATCTCATGCCATTCCACGCCAGAATCTGGGGCAGATCAGGTCCCCGGCGACACCTTGCGGCGCTACGACGTGCCCGGCCCGCGCTACACGTCCTATCCCACCGCAGACAGGTTCACCGGAGACTTCAAGCCCGCCGACCTGGAAGCCCGCCTGCGGCAGCGCGCCTCACAGGCGAGCCGACCGCTGTCCCTCTATGTGCATGTGCCGTTTTGCGAATCGGTTTGCTACTACTGCGCCTGCAACAAGGTCGTCACCCGCGACCACAGCCGGGCGGCGCCGTACCTCGATGCCCTCGAAGAGGAAATGGTGCTCTATGTCGAGCACTTGGGCGGCGCGCGCCCCGTGTCCCAGTTGCACCTCGGCGGAGGCACCCCCACTTTCCTGAGCGACGCCGAGCTGAGCCGATTGATGGCTTCGTTGAGGACCTGCTTTGACATCGTTCCCGGGGCGGAGCTGTCGCTGGAGGTTGATCCCCGCACGGTGACGCGCGAGCGGCTCGCGCACCTTGCGCGGCTCGGCTTCAACCGCCTGAGTTTCGGCGTGCAGGACTTCGACGAGAACGTGCAGCGCGCCGTGCACCGTGTCCAGCCGCATGACGGCGTGCGGGACCTGGTGCTGGCGGCCCGCGATCTGGGTTTCGAGTCCATCAACGTCGACCTGATCTACGGCCTGCCCCTGCAAACCTCTGCGTCCTTTGCGCGCACCATCGAACTCGTCAACGCGCTTCGCCCCGACCGGATTGCGCTCTACACCTACGCGCACCTGCCAGAGCGATTCAAACCACAGCGGCGCATCCGTGCCGACGACCTTCCGCCCCCTGGCGAGCGGGTGGGCATGCTGCGCAGCGCCATCGCCGGCTTTCTGGGCCAAGGCTACGAGTACATCGGCATGGACCATTTCGCCCTCCCGACCGACGCGTTGGCCGAGGCAAAGCGCGAGAGCCGCCTGCATCGGAACTTCCAGGGTTACAGCACGCAGCCAGAGTGCGACCTCGTCGGTCTCGGCGTCTCGGCGATCGGGCAGATGGGCGATGGCTATTCCCAGAACGAGAAGACGCTCCCGGCCTACCGCGCGGCGCTGAGCCGTGGGGAGCTGCCCGTGGCGCGGGGACTGGTGCTGACCGGGGAGGACCGGCTGCGCCGCGAATTGATCATGGCGTTGATGTGCCAGGGGCACCTCGACTTCCGTGCCATCGCCGAGCGCCACGGCATCGACATGCAGCAGCGCTTCAAAGTCGAGCTGAAACAGTTGGAGTCGCTGGCCCGCGATGGCATCGTGACCCTCACCCACGA
Source organism: Pseudomonadota bacterium (assembly GCA_041179165.1). Taxonomy (GTDB): domain Bacteria; phylum Pseudomonadota; class Gammaproteobacteria; order Burkholderiales; family Burkholderiaceae_C; genus Rhizobacter. The sequence goes on from JBEGTX010000366.1 coordinate 17,186, forward strand.
TGCCGTCGGGGTCACCGCGAAGGGCTGGTACTTCGTGCGCGCGGTGGCCAGGGTGTTTGACGAACATGCGCATCGCTCGGCCGAAGCGGGCCGATTTTCACGCATGGTTTGAGTCCGCCCAGGGCCGATGCCCATGAAGGCCAGGTCCACGGCGATGGGTGCATGGATGGCGGTGCTGGAGTGATTGATGGCTCGACTGATGCAGATCACGGTGCCCTTGCGGAACCTGAGGAGAATGCAACTTGTCCATCCATCTTGCGGGCTTCACCATGGCCATTTTCTTCGACGACGGCATCTTGCCGGGCAAACGGCCGATGCGCATGCCGGAACGCCATAGGCGAGTGAACTGTGGGGCGGAACACGGCGCCTTCGCCAGCCAGGCATCCAGCGGCTTGGTGCATGTGATGCATTGCGGCGCTGGTATGCATCGCGTCGAAACATGAACGTTTCCCGCAGTGATGGCTCGCTGCTCCCGATCCGTCGCATGGTCGATCATGTTCCCGCCATGCTCGCCTATTGGGATCGGAATCTTCAGTGCCGTTTTGCGAACTTTGCCTATGAACGGTGGTTCGGTGTGGATCCTGACAGCCTCGTTGGCACGTCCATCAAGGACTTGCTCGGGCCCGAACTCTTCGCGCTCGACGAACCCTACATCCGCGGTGCGCTCGGTGGGACTGAGCAGCAGTTCGAACGCGTCGTGCCTGGGCCGGATGGGGTGCGCAGGCAAAGCCTTGCCACGTACGTGCCGGACATGGTGAACGGACAGGTGGTGGGCTTCATCGCCCACGTTGCCGACGTGACCAAGCTCAAGGTGGCTGAGGCCGCGCTGCGGATGGAGGCCGTTCAGCGCGAAGCGGCCTTGGAACAGCTTCGCAGGAGCGAGGCGACGCTGGTCGAGGCCCAGCGGCTCGGCGGCGTGGGCAACTGGGAATGGGACATGCCCACCGACACCATGGTCTGGTCCGCACAGATGCAGAGGATGTTCGGCCGTGCGCCCTCGGGCTCCCTCCCGGCATTCGCCGATCAGGCGATGCTTTATCCGAAAGCCTCTTGGGAGCGGCTGCAGGCCGCCATCTCGGAGACGGTCAGCCTCGGCGCTCCCCATGTGGTCGAGCTCGAATACATTCGCGCAGATGGAGAACTGGGCTGGCTCGAAGCCCACGGCGAGGTCGTGAGGGGCGAGGCCGGCGCAGTCACCCAGCTTCGAGGGACAGTTCAGGACATCACTTGGCGTCATCACGTCGAAGAAGGCAGGCTCAAGGTGGCGACCGCCGAGGCGGCCAGCCGCAACAAGACCCAGATGCTGTCGCGGGTCAGCCACGAGCTGCGCACGCCGCTCAATGCGATCATGGGCTTCGCGCAACTGCTGACACTCGACGACGCGCTCGATCCAAAACATCGGAGGTGGGCCTCGACCATTGCGGGTGCTGGCCAGCACATGCTTGAACTGGTCGATGAATTGCTCGACTTCGCCTCGGCGGAAGCCGGGCGCATCGGGATGCAGCGTACCGAGACCGACGTGGCCGCGATGTTGCAGGAGTCAATCTCGCAAGCGACGGCTGCAGCGGGGGTCAAGGGCATTGCGTTCAGCGGCCTGCCTGCCGGACAGGCCGTCGTGCTCTTCCGGGGCGATCGCAAGCGCCTCAAACAGGTGGTCGACAACCTGCTGTCCAATGCCATCAAATACACGGCAACCGGCGGAGAGGTCGCGGTGGCCCTGACGGAGACCGGCAACGAAATCAACATCGCCGTCCGTGACACGGGCCTCGGGCTGAGCCCGGAGCAGCTCGAAAAGATTTTCACCCCGTTCGAACGCCTCGGTGCGGAAATGTCGGGCGTCCCAGGCACTGGCCTGGGGCTGTCGCTGTCCAAGGCCCTCGTGGAGTTGATGGGTGGCCACCTGCGGGTGGAGAGCCGGCCCGGCGTGGGCAGCACCTTCACCGTCGCGCTGGGCAGGACGCTCCGATCTGACGAGGTCGCTCAGGAGCCAGGCCCCTGACGCAAGCGTCTGGCCGCTCCCCCATTTGTTCACGACATGAGCACCGACCCTGCGTCCCACCCGACGCCAAGGTCGATGGCGTGCCGACTCACGAAGCCGCTCCGGAGCTTTGGAATCCGAGTGCTTTGCGCCACCACGATCCGGCGGCTTCGCCGGCCCAGCCCGCCGCGTGAATGGCCGTGCCCTCAGCCCTTGCTGATGCGCAGCCCCGCGTCCAGAAGCAGCACCTCGCCCGTTGTCTTGGGCGCACCCGCGCCCAGCCACCAGGCGGCATCGGCCACGTCCTCGGGTTGGATGACGGCGCCGAGGGCTGCGACGTTTTCGTAGGCCGCCTTCTGGTGGCCGTAAGCGGTGCCGAGTCCCTTCTCGAGCCACGGTGTTTCGACGAAACCGGGGGCGATGGCGTTCACGCGGATCTCGGGCGCGAGGGCGCGGGCCAGGCCCACGGTCATGGCATTCACCGCGCCCTTGGAGGCCATGTAGGCGATGGACGAACCCCGACCCATCATCGAGGCCACCGACGACACGTTGACCACGCCGCCGCCCGGCGTCTTTTTCATCAGCGGCGCAAAGGCGCGGGTCATCTGGTACGTGCCGATCACGTTCACGTCGTAGATGGCGTGGAAGTCTTCGGCCGACAGACCCTCCAAGTCCTTGAGGGCGACAAACTTGGTGGTGCCTGCGTTGTTGACGAGCACGTCGGCGCGGCCGAACTTCGCCTCGGTCTCGGCCGCCAGGCGGCGGCAGTCGGCGTCCGACGCGATGTCGGCCTGCACGACGAGCACCTCGGCACCGAGCGCACGGCATTCCGCAGCCACGACTTCGGCCGGCTCCAGCTGGCGGGAAAAGTTGATCACCACGTTCCAGCCGTTCTTGGCGTAAAGGCGAACGGTCGCGGCGCCGATGCCGGACGATGAACCTGTGACCACGCAGACTTTTTTGCTCATGGGGCGCGAACCTTGAAGAAGATGTGGGGGAGGGGGTGATGCGGTGGGAGATGGCTTGAACGAGCAGCCCGTGAATCAGAATGTGGCACGGCAAACGCGCACGTTGGTGACACGAGCCGCAGCAACGGCGCTGCCGATCTCGCGCTCAGCGCCGCTCCAGCGTGCTCTTGCCGAACAGCGACTCGATGAGCTCCACCGCCACCTCGGCCGTGCGGTTGCGCACGTCGAGCGCGGGGTTGAGCTCCATCACATCTAGTGAGGCGAGCAGGCCGGTGTCGGCGATCATTTCCATGCAGAGCTGGGCCTCGCGGTAGGTGGGGCCGCCACGCACTGTCGTGCCCACGCCGGGGGCAAGGTCGGCGTCGAGGAAGTCGACATCGAAGCTCACATGCAGGTGGGTGTTGGCGTCCATCGTCGCGAGCGCGAGCTCCATGGTGTGGCGCATGCCCATCTCGTCGATGAAGCGCATGTCGTAGACCTCCAGGCCCATCTGCTTGACGAAGCTTTTCTCGCCCTTGTCGACACTGCGGATGCCGATCTGCCGAACCCACTTGGGGCTGATGGCCGGCACCTGCCCGCCGAGCTCCACCAGTTCGTCGGGGCCGTGGCCGCACAGGCAGGCGACCGGCATGCCGTGCAGGTTGCCGCTGGGCGTGAGGGCCTGGGTGTTGAAGTCGGTGTGGGCGTCGAGCCAGAGGATGCGCAGCTTGCGTTGCTGCTCGCGGCAATGGCGCGCCACGGCGCTGATGGAGCCCACGCCGAGGCAGTGGTCGCCACCGAGCAGCACGGGGCGGCGGCCGAGCTGCAACTCGGCATACACGGCATCGTGCACGAGGCGGTTCCAGGCCACCACCTCGGGCAGGTGCCGGTAGCCTTCGACCGACGGGCCACCGGGGTTCGGCGGGCCGTTGAGGTTGCCTCGGTCGGCCACATCGAAGCCATGCGCGGTGAGCACCGGGCCGATGTCGGCGACACGCAGGGCTTCGGGGCCCATGCTCGAACCTCGCACGCCTGCACCCACGTCGGTGGGTGCGCCGATGAGGCTGATGGGCTGCAGGCTCATGGTTGAGCCGGTCTCAGATGTCGGCCACGAACGGCCCCTTCTCGTGCTCGTTCAGGTCGAAGCCGTATTCAGCGTCGAGGATGTCCCAGGCTTCTTCGGCGGTTTCAACAAACCGGAACAGTTGCAGATCGAGCGCGCTGATCATGCCAGTCTCGACCAGCCAATCGAAGTTGATGAGCTTGGTCCAGAACTCCTTGCCGAACATCAGGATGGGGCGCTTGCGGCACTTGCCGGTCTGCATGAGCGTGAGCACCTCGAACATTTCGTCGAGCGTGCCGAAGCCGCCCGGGAAACACACGAGCCCGATGGAGCGCATCAGGAAGTGCATTTTGCGCAGGCCGAAGTAGTGGAACTGGAAACACAGCTCCGGCGTGATGTAGGGGTTGGGTGCTTGTTCGTGCGGCAGCACGATGTTCAGGCCGATGCTCTTGCCGCCTTTTTCGAACGCACCGCGGTTGCCGGCTTCCATCACGCCGGGGCCGCCGCCCGTCACCACGTACAGCGGGGACCTCATGGTGCGCGACTTCTCGGTGACGATTTCGGAGAAGCGCCGCGCCTCTTCGTAGAAGCGTGACATGCCGAGGTGGGTCTGCGCGATGCGCAGGGCGGTTTCGTTGCCCGCCGCCTGGGCATCGGAGACGAGACGCTCAGCCACATCGCGCGGCACGATGCGCGCGCTGCCGAAGATGACGATGGTGGACTCGATGCCCAGCTCTTGCTGAACCATCTCAGGCTTCAGCAGTTCGAGCTGCATGCGCACCGGCCGCAGCTCGGGACGCAGCAGAAAGTCGTTGTCGGTGAAGGCCAGCCTGTAGGCGCTTTCGGGGCCGCTGTACAGCGAGGGCGGAGTGACGGTTTCGGCTTCCTGCTGGGCGGTCGGAAAATTGCGGGCAGTCAGGTCGGTTCGTTTGTTCATGGTGACAGCTTACCGCTCCCTGCGTGACACGTCACCCCAGGTGTCTTGACTTGCAGACAGGGCAATCCAGGTTGCGCGGCAGCCGCAGCTCGGTCCACTGCATGTGGCGGGCGTCGAGCATCTGCAGCCGGCCGCTGAGCGAGCTGCCCACGCCGGCCAACAGTTTCAGGGCTTCGGCCGCCTGCACGCTGCCCACGATGCCCACCAGGGGGGCCCACACGCCCATGGTGGCGCAGTTGGCTTCTTCGACGGGGCTGTCGGGCGGAAAGAGGCAGGCGTAGCACGGGCCGTCGGCATGGGTGGTGTCGTACACCGACAGTTGCCCGTCGAAGCCAATGGCTGCGCCCGACACCAGCGGCTTGCCATGGGCCACGCAGGCCCGGTTGACGGCCTGGCGGGTGTGGAAGTTGTCGGTGCAATCGAGCACCACGTCGGCTTGCGGCACCAGGTGCTCGAGCAGGGCGGCATCGGCCCGCGCCGCCACGGGCGCCACCGAGACATCGGGGTTGAGCGCGGCGATCGCCTCTGCAGCCGAGTTCACCTTGGGTTGGCCGATGCGCGCCATGGTGTGGGCGATCTGCCGCTGCAGGTTGGTGAGCTCCACTTCGTCGTCATCAACGAGCGTGATCGTGCCCACCCCGGCCGTGGCGAGGTAGAGCGCTACGGGGGAGCCGAGGCCGCCCGCGCCAATGACCAGTGCGTGGCTGCCGAGCAGCCGCTGCTGGCCTTCGATGCCCACGTCGTCGAGCAGGATGTGCCGCGAGTAGCGCAGCAGCTGTTGGTCATTCATGTGGATGAAGCCCCCACGTCCCTTCGGTCCTACGTTGCACGTCGCGCTGAGCTGAAGCTCAGCCCTTCGTCAGGCATGAACAGTCCACTGGACTGTTCATGTCCGGACTCAGCCCCCCGAGGGGGCGCCTCGCATCCGGCCGGGAAACCCGTTCCGTAGCGAGTTGCTTGATGGGTCGGCCTCGCTGCGCTTCGGCCTCTGACTTCGTGGCGTCCGGGACTGGATCAGATGGAGCACGACCGCCCCGAGCTGCGCCTCGCTTGAGGCCGGAACTACTTCCCAGGCGTGCTCAGTGCCGACTCATCGAATCACGATCGGCTCCGGTGACACGGATCACTTGTCTTCCTTGTCTTCGGGTGGACGCTCGGTGAGGGTCTTGGAGACCTGCACGGGCTTGCCCTTGAGCTGGTTGAGGGCCTGGTTCAGCTGGAAGTCTTCGGGGCTGCCGAATTTGGGCAGCAGCTTGATGGCGCCCGCGCCAACCTTGGCGGCTTCTTCTTCGTACTTCTTGCGGGCGGCATCACGGGCTTTTTCACGGGCCTCGTCTTTCTTCTCTTCGCCTTGGCCGCTTTGCAGATGCTTCTCGAGGTCGGCTTCGCGGGCCTGAAGGGCTGCAAAGCGGTTGCCTTCGGCGGTCTCGTCGAGCATGACATCGGGCACGATGCCCTTGGCCTGGATGGAGCGGTCTTTCGGCGTGTAGTAGCGCGCGGTGGTGATTTTCACGGCCGCGGTCGGGCACTTGTCGATGCGGATTTCCTGGCTCAGGCATTGCACGGTCTGCACCGACCCCTTGCCGAAGGTTTGCGCACCCATGATGGTGGCGCGCCCGTAGTCTTGCAGTGCGCCCGACACGATCTCGCTGGCAGAGGCCGAACCTTCATTGACCAGCACCACCATCGGAATCTGCTTGAGCGCAGCCGGCAAGCGGCGCAGCGGGTCTGGCGGCAAGCGCTGCAGCAGGCCGGAGCCGACCGGGCGCAGGTAGTACTCGGGCGAGGCCTTGGAGACCGAACGCATGCTGGCCAATTGCCCCTTGGTCGACACGATCACGGCGTCTTTGGGCAGGAAGGCGGAGCTGATGGCAATGGCCGCATCGACAGCGCCACCCGGGTCGTTGCGCAGGTCGAGCACGATGCCTTTCAGGTTGGGGTCTTCCCGGTAGAAGCCTTCGATCTTGTTGACGAAGTCTTCGACCGTCTTGTCCTGGAACTGGGTGACGCGCAGCCAGGCATAGCCGGGCTCGACCACCTTGCCTTGTACGCTCTGCGACTGGATTTCACTGCGCACGATGGGCACGACCAGCGTGCGCGATTCCGACTTGCGCAGGATGGTCAGCACGACCTTGGTGTTGGGCTCGCCGCGCATGCGCTTGACCGCTTGCCCGACCGTCAGCCCCTTGACCTGGGTGTCGTCGATCTTGATGATGAGGTCGCCGCTCTTGATGCCGGCCTTGAAGGCGGGTGTGCCCTCGATGGGCGCCACGACCTTGACCAGGCCGTCTTCCATGTCGATTTCGATGCCCACGCCGACGAACTTGCCCGTGATGCCTTCGGCGAATTCACGGACTTGCGCTTTGTTGATGTACTGGCTGTGTGGGTCGAGGCCGGACACCATGCCGGAAATGGCGTCGGTGATGAGCTTTTTCTCATCGACCGGCACCACATACGAGTTCTTCACGAGGTCGAAGACCTGGGTCCACTGCTGGATTTCTTCCAGCGGCATGGCGGTGGCCGGGTTGCGGGCCGTGGCCTGCAATTGCATGGTGGTGAGCGCACCCGCCACGGCACCGAGCGCGATCCATCCTGCGACCTTCAAATTGGAACCCATAGCGCACCTGCTCCTGCCGTATAAAACCAGACGAAAAAATAGAAATTCAGTATATGACGCGACCGAAGGCTTGGAAGCCGGAACCGCCGGGAAGTTTCACCCTTATTTGAGCCCCCCAGTCGTGCTCCGCACTCCTGCCCCCGAGGGGCGCCCGCCTGGCGGCCTGGCAGAGCCAGATCCGCGGGCTCTGGGCAATGCGCTTCGCTCTAGACTCCGTTGTCCGCTACCCACCGTGCCTCATCGCAGGCTTCAGTTCAAGCATACGAGGGGCGCCCGCCTGGCGGCCTGGCAGAGCCAGATCCGCGGGCTCTGGGCAATGCGCTTCGCTCTAGACTCCGTTGCCCGCTACCCACCGTGCCTCATCGCAGGCTTCAGTTCAAGCATACGAGGGGCGCCCGCCTGGCGGTCCGGCAGAGCCAGACCGCCAGGCGTTGGGCAATGCGCTTCGCTCTAGACATTCTTTCGACTGCAATCGGTGTCGTTTCTCGCCGATTACAGCGCAGTCCACGCCTGGATGGGGTCAACAGCCTAGCCAAGTGGGCAGACTGCCTTTTCAAACCGGAAAGATTTGCTCGCTTGAACCTCCTGGAGGCGGCAGGTTCTGCTGCCTGGGAAGTCAAGCGTGCAGTTTGTGGGCGATGAAACAACAGCGTGCGATGGTGCGTGCATAACCGCGGTGAAACAGTGGGTTTTGTCATGTTCAAGCCGCACCTGCAGTGACATCATGCAATGGCTTTCAAACGCGGCGGGGGGGGATCCATGAGTGAGCTCAATCACAGTCTTCAAAACATGGGCGTCATGCAGTATTTGCTGGCTGTGACCTTCCTGTGCTGTTACGCGCTGGCGCTCGGCGGCTTTCTGGGTGCTGGCGCCCGGGTCGGGTTGGCGGCAGTGGGCGTGGGCTCCGCTTTCGGTTTCGTGGTGCTGACCGACGTCTGGGTGCATGGGCTGCTGCTCATCATCTTTGCCGTGGCTGGCATCGGCCTGTTCATCGGCACCGCCTGGGTGCTCAAGGCGCTCGTGGTCTCGACCCAAGGCATCGACGAAGAAGGCGTGATTGCCGACGTGCAAGCCACGCTGATCGACACCGACCTGCATGCCGCGGAATCGCTGGCCCATGAGCCTCTGCTCGGGCGCGGTTTTCTGCTGGCCGACGAGCACGCGGCCATCGACTCTGCACGCGGCTGACAGGCAGGTCTTGCTGCGGGGATGGCTTGGCCGATGCGCTGAGGGCATCGCATTCCCGGTTTCGTGTTGGTGTGCATCCTTCCGGCCGATGGACATCGGTTGGCCGGTCCAGGTGATGTTGCGCGCGTGTCAGTGGGTGGCCGACGCACTGCCAGGCGCACCTGCCGGGGTTTGGATGGTGAGCAGCAGCGAACTGTTTTCCAGCGCCCGCACCGAGTGAGGAACGCGAGCAGGCAGCAGCAACAGCTGCTGCGCCTTCAAGACGCGGTGGCTGCCGGGCAGCGTGATGTCCACACTGCCTTCGATGCACAGCAACGTCATCTCGCCACGCAACTCGTGCAGCGGCATGGTCTGATCGGTGCGAAGCACCAGCCGAATCAACTCGAGTGCGTGGGTCTTGAGCAGCGCGTGCGTGGCCACCGTGGTGAGCTCGGCGCCGAGCGGTGCGAGGTTGATGGGTTGGCCCGGTTTCGCGTGTGTCAATGCCATGGCATCCTCCGTTGCATGCGCTCTAGCGTACTCCTGCACGGGTCGGAATCACAAGCCATGGGGCCGGGCGTTGGCAGTGGCGTGGGTTTCTCCCGCTTGTGTGGCGGTGCGCCTTCTGAAACGGCACGGTCCTACAACCCACGAGGGTCACGGCCGCTGGCCGTGGCTTGCAGAGGATGATGAAATGGTGAACCCGGCCTTCGGCCATTTTTGGAGACACCCCATGAAGAAGAACCTTTGCACCGTGGCGCTCAGCCTCAGCCTGTTGCCCTGTGCATGGGCTCAGCCTGCTGAAGCCGCCTCTGCCGCTTCGGCCCCATCGCGTGTGGCATCGGCCGCATCGGCTGCGGCCACCCGCACAGGAAACGCCATCGAACGCGGCGCACGCCGCACCGGTGCGGCCATTGAACGCGGCGCGGTGAAGACCGAAGGCGCAGTGCGTCGGGGCATCGAGAAGGCCGGGCGCGGCATCCAGAAGGGTGGCGAGAAGATCGAACGTGCGGCACAGCCGGCATCGTCGAACAACTGAGTTTCCTGAACTTTGCCGTGTCGGCATGCCGCACGGCCCTCACCCTTCGTTGAGCGGAGTCTGGCGCGCACGTGAGAACGCCCCCTGGCCGCGCAGAGCGGACCGGAGGCGCGCAGTCGTCAGGTGAACAGGGCGATCAGGATGATCACAGGGATGGGAACGCCGAGAAAAAGCAGAAGCAGTGAACGCATGGTGGTCTCCTGGAGTGAGGTGTGTGCAGTAGGGGGAGGCTGAGCTCGATCACAGGTCGCGTTGACGGCCGCCGAACGTGGCGGCATAGCTGGCCACGAACGCACCGATCAGCAGTGAGATGAACAGCCACAACGCAGCGCGGGCCGAGACCTTGCGCGCCTTGTCGGCGGCTTCGCGAGCTGAGGTGGCTGCGTCGCGGAGGGCGGCCTGGGCGCGGCCGAAGGTGTCGGTCACCCGCTTGTCGGCTTCGCTTTCACTCAAGCCCGTGTGGGCGGCCACCCGGCGAGCCACGTAGCGCTGGTCGTCCGGCGACAGGCTGCCTGCGCTGAGGCTCTGGGCAAATATGCGAGCGATTTCCGCGGGGTTTTCAACGGGTCCGCGGCTGGTGTCGCTCACGGCGTTGGTGGCAGCCACCTGCGCTGATGTCGGTGCCGACGCTGACGCCGCTGGCAAAGCAGTGGTGGCAGGACGGAACAGCGAGTCGACGAAGTAGGCCGAGGCCGCGTCGGAGGCCTTGCCGTCCGTGGCTGCTGCGGTCGTCATGCTGGCTGCGGCCTGTGCGGCACCGCCAGCCAGCGAGCCACCTGCTTGCACACCGGTTCCGACGATGCTGCCGATGGTGGTGGTGAGCAGGGCGGCGGTGGTCAGCGAAGCCACGGCCCAGGCCAGAAAGCCATGGGCCGTGTCGCGGAAGTACACCTCGTCAGTGTGCACACCGGCCCAGCGTGTGCGCAGCCGGCCGGCGAGGTAGCCGCCCAGACCCGATGCAGCGAGTTGCGTGAAGCTGATCCACAAGATGGTCGACACGCCGAAGGCGGTGGCGCCCAGTCCGGCCCCGGCCCACGGCGACACCGACGACAGGCCGAGGCCCGTGCCGAGAATCAACAGAATGAGCGACAAGGCTGCGGCGCCCGCGGCACCCGCGACGATGGCGGCCCAGGACACCGCGCTGTCACGGCTGGCTGTGGCAGGGCCGCAAGAGGCCACTGGCAGCGGGCTGCGCAGCGGAGATTCGACGGCAGAGGGAAGGGCAGAGGTCATTGCAAAGGTCCTGAAAGTGGGATGCGCAGATGATCGAATGCCCTCTGTCTGGCCGAAGTGAGACGGGTTGTGAATTTCGCGTAGGACGGAAGCTGACGCTGAAGTCACTTTGCTCCTGCTTGCGGGCTCCTAGCTCGCTGAAGGCTACAATCCGCGCGTGCCTCCGTAGCTCAGTGGATAGAGCGATCCCCTCCTGAAAGTTGGGCACCGGTGCGCGAAAGCGCCCGTGTGAATTGAGTCAAAGTCGGTGAACCCTCTGGGCCCAGTGTCCGTGGCAACGCCGAGCCAAGCCCCTCGCGGGGAAGGTGTAGAGACTAGACGGCTCAGGCCTGCCGGCCCTTCATTGCAAGGGCCATGGCCAAGGCATAGTCCAGACCACGAACACGTCATGTGGCGGCGAAAGCCGAAGTGGGATGAAGGGATAGGTCGCAGGTCCGATTCCTGCCGGGGGCACCATCTTTTTGACCGGTTGACGTGGGTCGCTGCGCACAGCGTTCACCGATTCACGGTGAAGCGAAGTCCGGGTTCAATCGCTTCGGGTCAGGCTCCAAGCCGTGCGAGATATCGGTTCGTGTCGCGCATCGCGCTGGCAAACCGGCCCCCCGGATTTCCCGGTGGACCTCAAGCCAATAGGCCGAAGCGAAGCTAGGACGACCCATCAAGCAACTCCAGCGGATCCGGCTTTGCCGGTCCGCCGCGCTTGTTTCAAGTTCAAGCGCAGTTGCTTCGCGTCAGGCTCAAAGTCGTGCGAGACGTCGGTGCATCTCGCGCATCGCGCTGATGCGCTGGCGAACCGGTCCCCCCGGATTTCCCGGTGGACCTCGAGCCAAGAGGCCGAAGCGAAGCGAGGACGACCCATCAAGCAACTCCAGCGGATCCGGCTTTGCCGGTCCGCCAGGAGGCGCCCCGTACTTCGGGCCTGAAGCGGACAGCACGTCGAAGTGACAAGGGTCTAGAGCGAAGCGCATTGCCCAACGCCAGCGGATCTGGCTCTGCCAGGCCGCCAGGCGGCGCCCCTCGGGGGCAGGAGTGCGGAGCACGACTGGGGGGCCCTATCTATTCCCAGCGCCAGGTCCAGATCACATCCAGAGAATTGTCGAGGCCGGACTGCGCGCGGAGCGTGAAGCGCTGCGCCACACGGTAGATCAGCTGCCAGGTGCCGGTGGTGGCGTTGAGGCCGCGCTCGTAGCCGATGAACCAGCGGCGCGACAGCTGCTTGCCGACCGTGACGAAGGTCTCGCGCGTGTCGCCTGATTCGTTCTGCCGCAGAGAGAGGTCGTCGATGCCGATGCTGCGCAGCACCTGGTCGGTGACGCTCGGGTTGTCACCGGCCAGCAGGGCGAGTGCGGCACGTTGCAGCAAGGCGGTGTCGGAGCTGCCGAGGCCATCGCTTTGCCGGCCCAGCATCAGCCACGACAGCTTGTCGATGTCCGACATCTCGGGCTCGGAGAACAGGCGCACACGCGGGTTGAGTGCGGTGCCGGTGATGGCCACGCCCACACGGACATCGAGGTCGGGACGCGTGGCGATGATGTCGAGCCGCGGGTCGTTCACGGGGCCGTTGAAGGAGATCACGCCGCGGTCGATGCCGAGCTTCTGGCCGTAGGCGTTGTAGGTGCCGTCCACCGCGCGGATGCTGCCGTTCCATTGCACGTTGCCGCCCGGGGTGGTGATCTTCATCTCACCGGCCAGGCCGGTGTCGACGCCTCGGCCTCGCAGCCGCAGGCGATCGCCCAGGCCGATCTGCAGGTTGATGCTGGTGTTGCGTGTCTTCTCGGGCACGGGCGTGGGTGGCGGCTCGTTGGCCACGCGGTTGGACACCGTGACGTCGCTGCCCAGGGCGGGTGCGTCGCCGCGGCTGAAGTCGAACAGGCCTTCGTCGACCACGAATTTGCCGTCGACCTTGAGGTTCTCGCGTTCGAGGATGACCTCGCCGCCGCCGCTCACGACGATGCGCCGGTCCACGCGGCCCAGCAGCTGGAACTTGTCGGCCACCAGCTGAAGCTGGGCCCGGGGTGCCGCACCGAGGCGGGCGTCGCCGGTGATGCGCACCGTGCCGTTGCCCGCCTTGGCCACGAAGTTGTTGATGTGGGCGGTGTCACCCTGCAGCGAGATGTCGACGGCGCCCTGTGTGAGGTTCACGCCCTGCAGCAGGTTGCGCACCGCGATGTCTTGGCCGACCACCTGGCCGGTGTACTCGGGTGCGCCGAAGCGGCCGCCGACGCTGGCAGAGGCCCGCAGCTGGCCGCCGAGGCGCCAGCCGGTCGGCACCCAGGCACCCCAGGTGCCGAGGTTCTCGACCTGCGTTTCCAACACACCTTGCAGCGGCGCGTTGGCATCGGGCCAGGCGCGTTGGGGGGAGGTTCGCACCACGAACGCACCCACCGCCACGCCGAGCTGTTTGCCGGCCAGGCCCTGGGTGAAGTTCCAGACCCCGTTCTCGACGTTGAGCGCGAGCGTGAGGTCGGTCAGGCCGAGTGGCTGCGTGCCGCTGTCGTCTGTGACGTTCAGGTCGCCGCTCACTCGCTGCAGCACGATGTCGGCGCTGAAATCGCCGGCCTGCTTGATGTTGACCTTGCCACCGATCTTCAGGTCGCCGCCCCAACCGAACTCGGGCTGCATGCGCATGAGCAGCGGCGCCACATTCAGCGGTTCGAGTTCGGCCTGCATGTTCAGGTGCTGGGTGCGCACCCCTTGGTCGGGTTGCCACTCGATGCGCTCCCAACGCAGGCCCGCGCCGAAGAGGTCGGCGCGACCGGGCGACATGATGAATTGTGGGGCGCCGCCGCCATGGAGTTCCAGGCCGACGTTCTGTGTGCTGACCCAGGCTGGCCCGGACGATGCACTGTTGCGCAGCTCGAGCTGCTGCAGCATGCCTTTCCAGACCAGCGGAGTGTCGACAGGCCGGTCGCCATCGAACACGCCGCCACTCAGGCTGCCTTGTGCGCCCAGTGTGGCGAGGGTGCGGGGCGGCGCTGCGCCTGGGGCCGTGGGGGCGGTGGGGCGCCCTTGCATGTCGTTCAGCCACACGGGCGGCGAGGCCTTGAGTTCGATGCGGGTGCTGAGCTGATGCGCACGCGGCGTGCCCGTCAGCTTGAGGCGGGCACTGTTGGCCTGCTGAATGCCCCAGCCCGTGGGACCGAGTTCGGCGTCGATGTCGAGCGGCGCATCGGCGCGGCTGCCGAACTGCCAGCGCAGGTCGCCTTGCGTCATGGTGAGCGCACCCGCTTTCAGGCCGCTGACCTGGGCCTTGCCCTGCACGTTGAGATCGGGCCAGCGGCCGGTGACGGCGGTGTCGCCTGTGAGGCTGCCATTGAGCCCTTCGAGAAAGCCGGAAGCCGCGACGCCGGGCAGCAAGCGCAGGATGGGGGCGAGGCGTGCAATGGCCGGCGCGCGGGCATCGACCGACCAGCGGTCCTGGTCGCCACGGGTGTCGGCCGCGAGCAGCCCTTCTGCCTTGACGATGTTGCCGCCGGCATCGAACGAGGCCGTGGCGCGCAGTGGCTCGGCGGCCGTGGCGTGGCGCAGGCTCAGCTCGCCCGACAAGGGCACGCCGGCCAAGGTGCTGGGTGCGAGCTGCACACGTGCATCGCCGCGGATCGGCCGAAGCCGATCGATCAGTGGCCGCTTGGTGTCGCTCGCAGGGGCATCAGGCAGCAGCAGTTCGGCCTGGCCATTCAGGTTCAGCCGGTGGACATTGGTGGCCGCGTCGGACCCGAAGGCGGAGGGAAACCACGGCCGGGGATCGAACTCCACCAGGCCGGCATCGGCCTTGATCTGCCAGGCGCTGCCGTTGCGTTCGGCCTTGCCACGCAGCGTGGCCAAGGCGCCGCCTGCGGCCGCACGGAATTCGCGCAGCTCGACAAGGTTGGCGCGGCCCGAGGCATCGATCTTGAGTTGCACGGGTCGGTCGAACGCAATCATGCGGCCGCTGAGTTCGGCCAGGCCCTTGAAGGTGGGCAGGTTGTCTTTCGCCACCACGGCCGATGCGGTGCGCGAGGCGGGTTTCGCTGCAGTGGGGGCAGATGCAGCAGATGCAGCGGGGATGGTGCCGCTCACCGTGACCGGCCCGCTGAGCACCATGGCCGGCAGGCGGGCATCGAGCACACCGGGCTTGAGTTGGCTCAGTTCGGCCTTCAGCGAAAACGTGTTGGCTTCCCAGCGTCCGGTGGCGCGCACCGCGCCGGCGTCCGTGCGGCCGTCGGACAGCAGGGCCTCGAACTGGCGCAGGTCGAGGGGGCCGCTCCCAAGTGCACGGCCGCTCAGCTCGAGCTTGGTGCTGAGCACGGGCAGCTGGTGTTCACCCCAGCTGCCTGGTTTGGCGTTGGTGAGGCTGCTGCTCAGCCGCAGTCCGGCCGTGGCACCTTTTGCCGCGTCGAGTGGCACGATGACCACCTCGCCACTCAGCGACGTGGCGGGCGCCGCCGCCCACAAGGCCGAGACATCGAGGCCGGTCGTGCGTGCATCGAGGTGCGTGACGGGCCAGGGCAGGTCGGGTTCGATCGTGGCCGTGGCATCGAGGTGCTGGCCTTGGCCGCTCACGGCGGCGCCGAGCTTGAATGCGGCGAGTGGCCCCTTGGCCTTGAGTTCACCCGTCCAGTCGCGACGCAGCAAACGTGCCCAAGCGGGCAAGCTGGCCGAGGCCGGCGACGTGACGGGTGCCGAGGCGGCGCGTGCGACCGACGCCGTGGCTCGCGCATCGACCGGTGTGGGCGCAGCGCCTGCGGCCACGGGCGCGGTGGGGCGCACAGGTACCACCACGGTCTCGGCCTGCACGGCCTTGAGCTGCACGTCGAGGTCCATGGGCCCGGTGGTGCCGATGCGCGCGCTGCCGGTGATGAGCAGCGGGTCGGCCTTGACGCTCAGCTGGTCGATGCGGTGCACGAGGCCTTGTTCGTCGCCCAACGCAAGGCGGGCCTGCAAGGCAAGCAGCGGGTAGTCGGCCAGGCCGGGCAGGCGCAGCTCGGCCACCTGCACCTGCTCGATGTGGACCTCGATTGGCAGCGTGAGCCGTTTGGGCAGGCCCGCGGGCTTGCCGCCTGGTTGGGGTGTGTTGGTGATCGTGACGCGGCGGGCGATAAGGGCGTCGGCACGCAACGCAGCCCAGCTCGACGGGTAGGGCGTGTAGGCCACGCGCAGCTGACGCCAGCTGGCGTCGTCGATGACGATCAGCGTGCCGCCGGAGCGGATGGTGATCTGCTCGGCCTCGAAGTCGCCGAGCATCGTGCCCTTGGCACCTGTGACCTTCACGTCGATGCCGACCCGAGCCAGGTTGGCCAGCAACCAGGTGGTGCCCGCAGGCGTGCCGGCCGCCCAGAACACACCGAACAGCAGCGCGCCCACGACGAGCAGGCTGGCGGTCATGGCGATCAGGCCGATCCACAGACCGCGGCGACGGCGGGCACGGCGCCGCTCGCGCGCGGTGGGGGGCGCGAGCGGGGCGGGCGGCGCGGGTGGCGTGTCGGCCACAGCAGGATCGGTGGGGGGCAGCGGCTCGCTCATGCGATCAGAAGACGATGCCGACGCTCAGGTGGGGGCGAATCTTGCGAGTTCGCTGGCCATAGGCCAGGTCCACACGCAGCGGCCCCACCGGGCTTCGAAAGCGCAGGCCCAGACCGTAGCCCAGCGCGGGTGAATAGTCTTGCAGGTCATCGGACGCATTGCCCGCATCGATGAAGGCAGCCCACCACAGGCTCGGCAGCCGCGACGTGAAAGGGTGCGCGATCTCGGCACTCGCCGTGATGAGGGTGCGTCCGCTGGTGACCACGGCCGGGTCGCCGGCATTGGCGGCCGGCACCTCGGGGCCGAGCGAGCGGACGGCGTAGCCGCGCACCGATTCGTCGCCACCGGCGCGAAACAACAGGGCGTCGGGCAAGCCGACCTTGGGCGCCGCAAAGATCCGGCCGACCTCCAGGCGCGTCTGGGTGAACCAGCTGTTGCCCAGCGGCCAGTACAGCGTATTGCGCGTGTACAGGCGGCCGAACGGCCCCTGATTCGCGAAGTTGGACCGTGCGTAGCCGGCGGCCGCCTTGATGTTGCTGGTGAGGCCGCGGGTGGGCAAGATGACGCTGTCGACATCGCGCCAGACCCACTCGTAATTGAGCGACAGGGCCTGGCCGGTCTGGTCGCCAGCGCCGTTGGTGAGTCGGTTGTTGAGCACCTCGGCAAAGATGAAACGCTCGATGCGCTCGGTGTCGAGCGAACGCCCGATGCGCAAGCGCGACGAGGCGACAACTTCGTCGACCGCCTCTTCGCGCGACACGCTGGTGCCGATGCTGTTGCGGTAGCGGCTGCGCGTGGGGTCGGACTTGAGTTCGCTTTCCCAGAGCCGCTTGATGCTGCCGACCTCGACCTTGTTGTAGATCTGGCCGTTCCAGCCGAACGGGCGGCGGTGGGTGTGTTCGAGCGTGGCGTGCAGGCGGTTCTTGTCGCTGTAGCCGACACCCACCGTGGCCTGCTGCAGGCTGAGTTCACGCACCCGCACCACCACCGGCGTGGCCTGCGCGGTGGTGAGCTCGGGCTCGATGTCGACCGACACGCTCTCGAACAGCTTGAGCTTGCCCAGCCGCTCTTGAAAGTCGAGCAGGCGCTTTTCGCTGTAGGGGGTGCCAGGCGAAAAATCAGCGATGTTGCGGATGGCCTGCGCGTCATATCGCTGCAGTCCTTCGATGCGCAACTCGCCCAGCAAGAACAGCGGGCCGCTGTCGATGGTGCCGGCCAGCGAGGCCGTGTGGGTGCCGGCATCCACCTGGGCATCGGTGCTGTCCCAGGTCGCGGTGGGATAGCCCTCGGCGCGCAGCAGGGCGATGGCGTTGTTCTTGGCGCCGTTCCAGGCGGGTTGCCGAAATGGCTCGCCGATGGGCAGCGACCAGCGCTCGTTGAGCTGGCGGATCAGGTCCAGAGCCGCAGGTTCGCCCTTGTCGGCGCGCTGTTGCAGGTTGCCCGCGGTGCGCAGCTGCACCGCGGTGACCAGGCTGCGCGGTCCGGGTTGCACGGTCATTCGCAGCAGCGGCATGCCTTCATCGGTTTCTTCACGGGCGATCACCACCTGGGCGTTGAAGTAGCCTTCGGTTTCGAGCAGCGTGCGCGCCTGCGCTGGCGCGGCATTCACGAGGCGGCCGAGTTCAGCATCGGTGATGCCATCGGCCTGTGGCGCACCCTGGAAGCGAGCGAGGTCGAGGTAGGTGGACAGCAGCTTGCGAAGATCCCCCGGGGCTTCGACCTCGAGCCGGTACGACACCGACCCGGGCGCCGAGGCGGCGGCATCGGGCGCAGCCACCGCCGTGGCCGTGCCGGTACCCGGCTGAGGGTCGGTGGACTTGTCGGCGTCGGGCGCGATCAGGGCACAGGCCCCCAGGCAGCACGGTGCCAGGGTCAGCGACAACCATCGGGCCAGGCGCGGCACGGCCGGGCGCACAGCAACCGTCATTTGCTCAGCAACCGCATGGCCCCTTCCAGCCCTTGCAGCGTGAGCGGGAACATGCGGTCGTTCATGAGCTGCTGCACGATGCCGATGCTCTGCCGGTAGCCCCACACACCTTGCGGTTCGGGGTTGATCCAGGCGAACTTGGGGAAGGCGTTGGTGAGGCGCTGCAGCCAGTCGGCGCCGGCCTCTTCGTTGTTGTATTCGACGCTGCCACCGGGCTGCAGGATCTCGTACGGGCTCATGGTCGCGTCACCGACGAAGATGAGCTTGTAGTCCTTGTTGTACTTGCGCAGGATGTCCCAGGTGGGGAACTTCTCGCTGTAGCGGCGGCGGTTGTTCTTCCACATGTAGTCGTACACGCAGTTGTGGAAGTAGTAGAACTCGAGGTGCTTGAACTCGGCCTTGGCCGCGCTGAAGATTTCTTCCACGCGGTGGATGTGCTCATCCATGGTGCCGCCCACGTCCATCAGCAGCAGCACCTTCACCTTGTTGTGGCGCTCGGGTACCATCTTGATGTCGAGGTAGCCGGCATTGGCCGCGGTGGATCGGATGGTGTCGTCGAGGTCGAGTTCGTCGGCCGAGCCTTCGCGTGCGAAACGGCGCAGCCGGCGCAGGGCCACCTTGATGTTGCGCGTGCCGAGCTCGAGGTTGTCGTCGTAGTCCTTGAACTGGCGCTGGTCCCAGACCTTGACGGCGCTCTTGTTGCGGCTTTTCTCCTGGCCGATGCGGATGCCTTGCGGGTTGTAGCCGTTGGCGCCGAAGGGCGAGGTGCCGCCGGTGCCGATCATCTTGCTGCCGCCTTCGTGCCGCTCTTTCTGTTCCTCAAAACGCTTCTTGAGGGTTTCCATGAGCTCGTCCCAGCCCATCTTGTCGATCAGGGCCTTGTCTTCGGCGCTCAGCTCGAGCTCCATCTTTTTCTTGAGCCACTCGAGCGGGATGTCTTTGGTGAAATCGGTCAGCAGTTCCACGCCCTTGAAGTAGGCCGCGAACGCGCGGTCGAACTTGTCGAACTGGGTTTCGTCCTTGACGAGGGAGATGCGCGACAGGAAGTAGAACTTCTCGACCGTGGGGCCGGACTCGTCGTCGATGACACCGGCCTTGATGGCTTCGAGCAGGGTCAGGTATTCCTTGACCGAGACTTTCAGCTTGGCCGCCCGCAGAGTAAAGAAGAAATTGATCAGCATGGGGTGGATTTTGCGGCATGGCGCGATGCCGTGCATGGGGTAGGGCGGCCGAAAGGGCAATGCTATAACGTGTGCACGAGCAGACTGACCCGGAAACGCTCGAAATCTCGTTATTCGCTGCGATTTCCCTGAAGTTTCCGTCGCAGCCTGTTCATCCAGAGGGGGCTTGGGGCCTCCTTCCTCATTTTGTCAGCCACTGAAACCGCTTTCTTGTTGGTCGCCTGTCAGCAGGCCGTGTTGGCGGCCGGCTGGCTTGTGGCCGTGATGGTCATGCGCGCTGATCGGCGTGCGGCGTTGCACTGGGCCGGCTATGCGGCGGCCACCGGCCTCTCGTTGCTCGTGTTCGTGACGTCGTCGCGGCCCGATGGTGAGGCCGTGCGGGCGGTGGGCAATGTGCTTGCGGCGCTCGGCGTGCTGCTGTTGTACCGAGGGGTGCGGCGCTTCGCGGGGCACAACCCGGGATGGTCGAACTACCTGGCCGCGTTGGGGGTGGTCACCGCCGTGGCGTGGCTGGGCATGCGCCATGAGTACGTGGCACTGCGTGTGGGGGTGGTGGCCGGCCTGTTGTGTGTGCTGTGCTGGCTCACGGCCTGGGAGATTCGCCTCTATGCACGCGATCAACTGCGGCTGCGCTGGGGCGCGCTGCTCGCCTTGCCGCTCTTTCTGGGCTCGCTGGTGTTTGCAGCGCGCTGCCTGAATGCCGCCTGGGCGCCCGCGCAAATGGTGGCCGAGATCACCGCCAACCGCTCGCTCAACACCGGCTCGGCGCTGATGTTCCTCGTCACCGGCCTGGTGTTTCACCTCGCGCTGGCGGCCCTGGTGGCCTCGCGGCTCATGGCGGAACTCAGCCGACTGTCGCGCCACGACGGGCTCACCGAGCTTCTGAACCGGCGTGCGATGGAAGAGCAGCTCGAACAGGAGGCGCGCCGTGCGGCCCGCACGGGCAATGCCTTCGCCATCCTGATGCTCGACGTTGACCACTTCAAGGCCATCAACGACACCCACGGGCATGCCGCCGGCGACTCGGCCTTGCGCTACCTGGCCGCGCTGCTGCGCTCACAAATGCGCGATGTCGATTTCGTCGGGCGTGTGGGGGGTGAGGAGTTTCTCGCGCTGCTGCCCGAGAGCTCCGTGGCACAGGGCATGACGGCTGCGCAGCGCATCCGGGACGCGCTGCTGCAGCATCCTCACGAGTGGCAAGGCAAGCCTTTGCCCTTCACCGTGAGCACCGGCATCGCAGCCTGGCAGGGCCATCCGGACCGGATCGATCTGCTGATGCGCCGCGCCGATGCGGCCTTGTACCGAGCAAAGTCTCTTGGGCGAGACCGCTTCGAAACGCATGGTGCCGCCGAAGCCCACCTCGGGCCCGGGCCTGCACTGAAGGTTTGACGGTGACGGGGACGACGAGA
>JBEGTX010000367.1:0-19667 GCA_041179165.1 Pseudomonadota bacterium
AGGTGACCGACCGCCTGCTCGAGATCCTGATGATCCAGCTGATCCGCTGGCTGCACGACCATCCCGAGCGCTACCCCATGCCCGAAGGCCTGCTGGCCGGGCTGGCCCACCCGCAGCTGTCGGCCGCACTCATCGCGCTGCAACAGTCGCCGGCCGAGCCCTGGCAGGTCGAGACCCTGGCCCGCTGCGCAGGCATGTCACGCAGCGCGTTCGCGGCCACCTTCCGCGAGGTGATGGGCAGCACGCCGGCCGACTACCTGGCCGGCTGGCGGCTCACCCATGCACAGCAACGCCTGGCCCGGGGCGAGCCGCTGAAGCGGGTGGCGCTGGACGTGGGCTACGGCAGCGCCTCGGCGCTGTCACGCGCGTTCGTCGCCCGCTTCGGCAGTTCGCCGCGCGCCTGGCTGAAGGCGCGCCAAGCCCGCCTCAAGCCGCCAACGCCCCGTTCTGGAAATCCGTGAAGGCCTGACGGATCTCCGCCTCGGTGTTCATCACGAACGGGCCGTACTGCACGATCGGCTCATTCAGGGGCTTGCCGGCAATCAGCAGCAGACGCGCAGGCTCGCCGTCGGCCGCTTGCACGCGCACGCCCTGGGCGCCCGGGTCGTTCTTGAGCACGGCCAGACGGTTCGTCTCCACCCGGGTGCCCTCGATCACCACCGCGCCGCCGAAGGCCACGACAAACGCGTTGTGCCCAGGAGGCAACGGCGCGTCGATCGACACGCCGGCAGGCAGCGTGATGTCGAGGTACAGCGGCTCGGTGACGGGGCGTGTGACCGCCGCCGTGATGCCATGGCTCTCGCCAGCCAGAATGCGCACGGTCACGCCGTCGGCCTGTTCCACCACCGGCACGTCGGCCGGAGGGATGTCGCGGTACTGCGGGGCCTGCAGCTTGTCGGCCGCGGCCAGATTCACCCACAGTTGAAAGCCCGCCATACGGCCTTCTTCCTGCTCGGGCATTTCCGAATGGATGATGCCGCGCCCTGCCGTCATCCACTGCACGCTACCGGGCTCGAGCAGGCCGATGTTGCCCACGCTATCGCGATGGCACATGCGGCCGGCGAGCATGTAGGTCACGGTCTCGAAGCCGCGGTGCGGGTGGCTCGGGAAGCCTCCGATGTAGTCGCTTGCCGACTCGCTGCCAAACGCATCGAGCATCAGGAAGGGGTCGAGTCGGCGCTGCAGCGGCTGGTCCAGCAGGCGTGTGAGCTTCACGCCATCACCGTCCGACGTGGGGCGGCCCTGGGCCTGCTGCTCGACGCGGCGGGACAGGAACGTGGACGGCGTGGTGGCGGAGGTGATGGTGGGGTGAATGAGGGTGTTCATAACCCCACTGTAAAACCTGGTGCCGCGTGACGGTCCAACGCCTTTGAAGCCAGCAGTGAAAGCGATTGCATGGTCTCGATGACCACAGATGTACAGTGCGCAGACCCAACTTCTCAGAGGTGCGCATGAAGCTCTATTTCAGCCCCGGTGCTTGTTCTTTGTCCCCGCACATCGCCTTGCGCGAAGCGGGCCTGCAGTTCGAACTGGTGATGACAAGCACCAAGACCCACAAGCTGCAGGATGGCTCCGACTTCTACGCCATCAACGCCAAGGGCTCGGTGCCCGTGCTCGAGATCGCCAATGGCGAGCGCCTCACCGAAGGACCGGCCATCGTGCAGTACATCGCCGACCAGGTGCCTGGCAAAGGCCTGGCACCCGATGCCGGCACCATGGGGCGCTACCGCCTGCAGGAGTGGCTCAACTTCATCACGAGCGAGCTGCACAAGGGCTTCAGCCCGTTGTTCAACCCGGCCTACCCAGCCGAGGCCAAGGCCCTCAACATGGCCAAGCTGGGCGAGCGTTTCGCATGGGTGGACGGCCAGCTCGCTGGCAAGCAGTACCTGTTGGGCGACACGTTCACCGTGGCCGACGGCTACCTGTACACCGTCACCAACTGGGCCAAGGCCGTGAAACTCGACGTGACCGCCAACGCCAATCTGATGGCCTTCATGGCGCTGGTCGGCGCACGCCCTGCTGTGCAAGAAGCGCTGCGGGCGGAGGGTTTGCTGAAGTAGTTTTCAAGCGGTGGCGCGTCCATCGCGCCCTGCGCCTGCACCCGTCCTCGGCCTTTTCCTACAGCCAGCACAGAGGCTGATCGGTACAACGGAGCTTTGAACAGCCGTGTCAAAGCGCCGTGTCCCATGCCGAACTCTGCAGCTGGTTTTTCATTCAAGGTGATGACGGTGAACACCCACAAGGGGTTCACCGCGCTCAACCGCAAGTTCATCCTTCCCGAGCTGCGCGATGCGGTGCGGGCAGTGTCGGCCGACGTGGTGTTCTTGCAGGAGGTGCAGGGCAGTCACTTGCGACATCCGGAGCGCGTGGTGTCGTGGCCCGAAGCCCCGCACTACGAGTTCCTGGCCGACAGCATCTGGCCGCAGTTCGCCTATGGCCGCAATGCGGTGTACCCGCAAGGGCACCACGGCAATGCGGTGCTGTCGAAGTACCCCATCGTTCACTACGAAAACCGCGACATTTCGGTGAGCGGGCCGGAGCGGCGCGGGCTCTTGCATGTGGTGATGCAGGTGCCAGGCCGCACGCAGGACATCCATGCGATCTGCGTGCACCTGAGCCTGAAAGAGTCGCATCGCCGCAAGCAGCTCGAACTGCTGTGCCAGATGATCCACAGCGAAGTGCCCGACGACGCTCCGCTGCTCATCGCGGGTGACTTCAACGACTGGCGTCGCAATGCCCATCGCATCTTGGAGAAATGCGCGGGTCTGCACGAGGTGTTCGTGAAGGCCAATGGGCGCTCGGCCAAGACCTTCCCCGCACGTTTCCCCGTGCTGCAACTCGACCGCATCTATGTGCGCAACGCCAAGGTGCATGCGCCCTTCGTGCTGCCGCGCAAGCCCTGGTCGCACCTGTCCGACCACGCCCCACTCGCTGCGGAGATCTTCCTGTGAGCTCGCGGTGGAGCGCGGGCAACCACTTCACCTTGCTCGAAAACGGCGAGGCGTTTTTCCCCGCCGTGTTCAACGCCATCCGCCAGGCGCAACGCGAGGTGCTGATCGAGACCTTCATCCTGTTCGAGGACAAGGTGGGCAACGAGCTGCATGCCTGTTTGCTCGAGGCCGCACGGCGCGGTGTCCGCATCAACCTGCTGGTCGACGGCTTCGGGTCGTCCGAGCTCACGCCCGAGTTCATCGGCGCGCTCACGAAGGCTGGCGTGCAGCTCCAGGTGTTCGATCCCCAGCCGCGCTTTCTGGGCTTTCGCACAAACGTCTTCCGGCGCATGCACCGCAAGATCGTGGTGGTGGATGCGCAGCTGGCGTTCGTCGGCGGCATCAACTACTCGGCCGATCACCTGGCCGACTTCGGTCCGCAGGCCAAGCAGGACTACGCGGTGCAGGTGGAGGGGCCGCTCGTGGCCCAGATCCACGGCTTTGCGCAGAAGGCACTGGCGCACACGCCTGCCACACGCCGCTGGTTCCAGCGCGCACCTCGTCAGGACGAGGGCAGCCAGCTGCCTGCCGCAGGCGACGCAGAGGCCCTCTTTGTCACCCGCGACAACCGCCGCCACCGCACCGACATCGAACGCCACTACCGCGTGGCCATCCGCGCCGCGCGGCGCGACGTGATCATCGCCAACGCTTACTTCTTCCCCGGCTACAGGTTGCTCAAGGAGATGCGGCGAGCCGCGCGGCGTGGGATGCGCGTGCGGCTGATCCTCCAAGGCGAGCCCGACATGCCCATCGTGAAGACGGCCGCCGCCTTGCTGTACGACCATCTGCAGCGCGCCGGCGTCGAGATCCACGAGTACTGCAAACGCCCGCTGCACGGCAAGGTCGCCGTGGCCGATGACCAGTGGGCCACGGTGGGGTCGAGCAACCTCGACCCCTTGAGCCTCTCGCTCAACCTCGAGGCCAACGTGATCATCCGCGACAAGGGCTTCAACACTCACTTGCGTGAGCGGCTTGAAGACCTGATGGAACACTGCTGCAAGCAGATCGAAGCCCCGGCCGAACGCAAGCGCGGCATGTTCGAGTGGGGGCGCAGCTTTCTGGTGTTCCATTTTCTGCGCCGCTTTCCGGCCTGGGCCGGCTGGCTTCCTGCACACGCACCGCGCGTGGACGCCCCGGGCCCGGCGGCCCCGTTGAACGGGCCGCACGAACCGCAGGCCGCTGCGTCCGGACACGACACCGCCCACGTGGTTCGTGAACAGAGTCGCATGGCCGGCGCCACCCGCGCCACCGAAACCTCGGACGCCCACTGAGCATGGCCAGCCTGACCCATCCCCGCCCACGTCCTGTGCCCGACCCTGCGGCGGCGAAGCCTGCTGTGCCGGCCAAGAAACCCAACGGCCTGCGCGGCTGGCCGCTGGTTCGCAAGCTGCTCACGCTGGTCTTCTTCGCACTCGTCGTGTGGATGCTCAGCAAACAGGCCCAAGGCATCGAGTGGGACGAAGTCGGCAGCGCCATGCTGCGCATTCCCGTCGGCAGCCTGTTGGCCGGCGCTGCACTGGCCCTCGCCAGCTACACGCTGTACGCCACCTTCGACCTGATCGGCCGCTACGCCACAGGTCACCCCTTGAGCGTGCCGCAGGTGATGCTCGTCACCGCCATCAGCTACGCCTTCAACCTGAACCTGGGGGCGCTGGTGGGCGGGTTCGCCTTCCGCTTCCGCCTGTATTCGCGGCTCGGGCTCGAGAACGACGTGATCACCCGCGTGCTGTCGCTCAGCCTCATCACCAACTGGCTCGGCTACCTGTTTCTGGCGGGTGTCTTGTTCCTGTTTCAGCCACTGGCCTTGCCGCCCGACTGGAAGATCGGCAGCGCGGGCCTGCAGGTGCTGGGCGGGGCGCTGCTCGCAGCGGCCGTGGGGTACCTCCTGCTGTGCGGCTTCGCCTCCAAACGC
This sequence comes from Pseudomonadota bacterium, assembly GCA_041179165.1. Lineage (GTDB taxonomy): Bacteria > Pseudomonadota > Gammaproteobacteria > Burkholderiales > Burkholderiaceae_C > Rhizobacter. Next base: position 4,903 of record JBEGTX010000367.1, read on the forward strand.
AGCTGGACCATCCGGGGCCACGAGATCACCTTGCCCAGCTGGCGCATGGCCTTGCTGCAGTTCGCTCTCTCGTGCGCCAACTGGATGCTCATCGGTGGCGTGGTCTACATGCTGCTGCAGCAGCGCATCGACTACCCGGCGGTGCTCAGCGTGTTGCTGATTGCCGCCGTGGCGGGCGTCATCACCCATGTGCCTGCAGGGCTGGGGGTGCTGGAAGCGGTGTTCGTGGCCTTGCTGTCGCACCGGCTTGGGCGCGGCGAGTTGGTGGCAGGCCTGCTCGCCTACCGGGCTATCTACTACCTGGTGCCACTGGCCCTGGCCGCTGTGGCTTACCTGGCCGTAGAACTCAAGGCGCGCCGTCGTTCGTCGGCCTGAACTGCGGCATCGGCGGGGTTGGCTACCATCCCCCCTCCTACTGGGCCGCCCATGAACCTGTTGAACCGCCTGCGATCGACCGGCTGGAAGACCCGCCTGTTTCTGAGCTTCGTGCTGTTGTCGGCCGTCGGCGTGGCCGTGTTCGACTGGAACTGGCTGAGGCCCACCCTTGAGCGCCATCTCACCGAACGTTCGGGACGTTCGGTCGTGATCGGCGACCTGCACCTGAGCATCGGCCCGTCGCTCGAGCCTACCGTGCGGCTGCGCGGCGTGCGCATTGCCAACACGGCTTGGGCCGATACCCAAAAGCCCTTCGCCGTGGCAGGTGAGGCTGCATTCACCTTCTCGTTGAGCAGCCTCACCGAACGCCGTCCCATCGTCTCGCGCCTGCTGCTGATCGATGCCGACATCGACCTCGAACGCCTGGCCGATGGCACACGCAACTGGAGGTTGCGCAACCCTGACGACCGCGGCCCGGGCCGCTTCAAGTTCATCACCCTCGAAGCCCACCGCAGCAAGGTCCGTTTCCTGCACCGGGGTGTCGACCTGGACCTCCACACCGCAGCGAGCCCGCTGGACAAGCCCGCCACCATCGAGGCCAGCCCCGAGCCGCTGGTCAGCCGCATCGACTTCTCCGGAACGTGGCGGGGTGCCGCTTTCAAGGGCCAGGCAGACACGCCGCTGGTGCTCTCGCTGATGGAGAGCGGGCATGCATTTCCGATGAAGGGGCACGCCAGCACCGCAGGCAACCGGCTGGAAGTCGAAGGACTCGTGACCGACATCTTCAAGCTGTACGCCGTGGACGCCAAGCTGCATCTCAAGGGGCCCTCGCTCGCCAGCCTGCATCCCTTTGTGCCGGCCGACCTGCCGGCAACCCTGGCCTACAGCGCCGCCGCCCACTTGAAGAAAGAAGACCAGGACTACCGCTTCACCGACTTGCGCACGCGCCTGGGTCGCTCCGATCTGTCGGGCGAGTTCACGTACGAAGGCCAGCGCGAGCGGCCGTTTCTCCAGGCCACGCTGAAGAGTGAGTCCATCGACCTGGCTGAACTGCTCAAGGGTGCCGGACAAGGCGGCGCCGCCAGGCAGTCCGAGCTGTCGTTGGAAGCCCTGCGCGAAGCCGACGCCCAGATCAGCCTGCAGGTCAGCTCCGTGGCGGTGCCGGCACTGCCGCCACTCAAAGCCTTGCGGTTCACCGCCCGGCTTGAAAACGGCGAGCTCAAGGTCAAGCCAATGCAATTCAATCTGGCATCCGGACAGGCGAGCGGCACCCTCACGCTCGACGCGCGCCCGGCCCAACCGGCAGCTCGCCTCGAAGCCAGCGCCCGCCACTGGCGTGTGGAGCACCTGCTGCCCGAACAGGCCGACAGCGCGCGGGTCACGGGCCCTGTGAACGTGCAACTCGAACTCAGCGCCCACGGCCGGTCGGTGGCGGCCCTCCTGCACAGCCTGAGCGGCAACGCCTCCGCCCGAATGACCGACGGCAGCATCAGCGATGTGCTCGACGCGAAGCTGGCGTTGAATGGCGGCAAGCTGCTTCGCGCATCGCTCGGCGAGCCTCGCCAGATTGCCATCGAATGCGGCGCCATCGACCTGAGTTTCGACAAAGGCCGCGGCACGTCCACCCGGCTGGTGCTGCACACCGCCAACACCGAGGTCATCGGCACGGCCGAGGTGAACCTGCACGACGACGTGTTCATCGTGGCACTCGATCCCCGCCCGAAAAAGACCGCGGTGCTCGCACTGGGCCAGTCGATCCGGGTGGAAGGCTGGTTCAACGGTGTGAAGACCCGCCTGGCCGACCCGCTGGAGCGCCCCGAGACGGCAGCCTGCCCGCGTTGACGCCGACAGTGCGCATCGGCGCACATGGGTGAGCGTTGGTACGCGCCAACGCGCTAAGACGTATGCAGTTGTCCGCGCTGCAGCACATTCACCATCGGTGGCAGCAGCGCCATCGTGCGCAGCAGGTCGTTCACCGTCTTGGCGCTGGTCTTCGCGCGCAAGCTGGTGAGCTGCGTGCGCACTGTCGTCACCGCCACACCATGGCGCCGTGCGATGGCTGCTGCGGAATGCCCCGAACACACGGCCTCGAGCACCCGGGTTTCGCCCGCCGTGAGGCCGTGGTGCCTGGCGAACGCATTCAATGACAAGGACTCGCACACCTGCGCGCGGCTGAACGTCAACAGCGCCGCATCCGTGCCATTGCGCCCCCGCTGCGGCACCACGGCCACCGCCGCGCTTGCGCCTTGCGGCCCGGACAACTGCACATACCCGCGCAGCCCGCGTGAACAGGCCGCATGCACCGCAGCGGCCAGGCCGGCCTGGTCAACCCTGCAGCGCACGTGCAGCTCGCCGCACGCGTCCGAATACGCCACGCCATCCTCCAGCCCGCGGCGCGCAGCCCGGTTGGCATGGACGAGTTGCATGTCGCAAGACACCAGCACCATCGCATAGTCCACCTCGTCGGCCATCGCCGCGCGCAGCTCGGCCTGAAGGGCGGGAACAGGAACACGGGGCGTGCCCTCCCGCGAGACCGGCCAGTGACGGGCGGGCTCTGGCGCTGGCGCCGATCGGTCAAGCATCTCGATCATGGTGTTCTCCCGGGCATGGCGCGGCGACGTGCCGGCACGCGCTGCAGAGTGTTCCGCCATCCCTGGGCGACGGAAATACCAGAAACACAGGAGGCTGCAAGACCTCTTGGGCCCGCCGCGCCTCCTCCAATGAGAGGAGCCTCGGGAGCACCGATTCGGCCGGCCCCCATGCGAAGATGCCGGCACAACCGCTGTCGTCCATGAACGCCATCACCGTCGCCCTTGTCGAAGACGATCCCCGAACGCGAGAACGTTTCACCAACGTGATCGGCGCGGAGCCGTCACTGCGCTTCGCGTTCGGCACCTCCACCGCCGCCGACCTGCTCGCGTGGTTCGCCGAGAACGTCGTCGATGTGCTGCTGGTCGACCTCGGCTTGCCCGACATGCCCGGCATCGAGGTGATTCGCCGCTGCTGCCGCATGCAACCGGCCTGCGCCGTGATGGTGATCACGATGTTCGGTGACGAAGCCAACATGCTCAAGGCCTTCGAGGCCGGCGCTCGCGGCTACCTGCTCAAGGACGGCACCGAAACCGATCTCGCCGCCCACGTGCTGAGCCTGCATGCCGGCGGCTCACCCATGTCGCCCATCATCGCGCGCCAGCTGCTGGCACGCTGGCAGGCCGACACCCCGGTGCGAGCGCCCGTCCCCCTGGTCGCTGTCCCCCAGGTCGTCGCCCCGCGGCCCGATCAGCCCGAAGCGCTGTCGCGTCGTGAATCGCAGGTGCTCGACCTGGTGGCGCGCGGCTTCACCTACCCGGAAATCGCGCTGCAGATGGGCGTGTCGGTCACCACGGTGCAGACCCATGTGCGCAACATCTACGGCAAGCTCGGCGTGCACAGCAAGACCGAAGCGGTCTACGAAGCCCGCCAGTTCGGGCTGCTGCCCTGAGGGCCACCATGATCGTTCGGTGGCTGCTGCTCGCGCTGGTGTGTGTCCTGTCTGCGTGTTCTGGCGACGGCAACAGCCCGCCGAGCGTGATCACGCTCCACACCGCGCAAGCCGAGCTGCAACCCGACGGCCAGCCCGCACGGCACAAGCGTGTCGAGCTGCGCCACCGCTGGGACAAGGAGTTCCCCGGCCTGTCCGGGCGGGCCACCTACCGGCTGGACCTGCCGCCGTCTCGCGCAGAAGACACCCGTGCACTGTGGTTCCCCTATGTGGGCAACCAGGCCGAGGTGCGCATCAACGGCGTGGAGGTGCACCGATTCGGCGACCTCGGCGACCCCCGCATCGACGCAGGCAAGGCCGGCCAGATGGTGGTTGTGCCGTCGGCGCTCTTTCACCAGGACCGTCCCGACCTGCTCGAGATCGAGGTCACGATGCAGCCGCTGCGCGCGGGAGGCTTGTCTGCCGTCCACTACGGGCCGGCCACCGAGATCGACCTGTTGCATGCACGCCAGCGCCTGTGGGAGCAGTCGACATCGGCTGCCTATACCGCCAGCTTTCTGCTGATGGGAGGGCTGGCGGCCGGCCTGTGGTGGCGCCAGCGGGATGCGCTTTATGGCTGCTTCAGCGTGGTGGCATTCTTCGGTTCGGCGCGCCACCTCGACAAGATCTGGCTCGACGTGCCCGTCCCGTGGCTGCTCTGGGGAGCGCTGCTCGCCATCAGCTATGGCTGCCACCTTGGCTTGACGCTGCGCTTCGTGCTGTTGCTGCTTGGCGCGAACCCGCGCCGGCTGGTGCAGGCGATCTACGCCGTGCTGGTGGCCACCGTGATTCTCGCCACGCTGTCGTTCGCGCTGCTCAAACCCGACCTGTGGACCGCCGCGCTCGGCCTGCTGCTGGTGGCAGCCGTCTCTTGCCTTGCCGTGGTCGCACGCGAAACGGCCAGGCGCCACAGCGGCATCGCCTGGGTGCTGATCTTTGCGGGCAGCGTGCTGGTGCTGGCCAGCGTGCACGACCTGGTGCTGGTGCGCATGGCCAAGTTCGGAGGTGCCAGCGTGCCCTTGACCCCCCACGCGATGTTCTTCCTGGTGGTGATCCTGGCAGGGCTGGTGGTGGCACGCTTCAACCGGTCGGTCGCCGACCACCGGGCCTTGAACGATCACCTGGCCGACCGTGTGGCCGAACGCGAACGCCAGCTGCAAGACGCCTTCGAGGCGCTGCGCGTGCAGCGGCACGAACAGGCCGTGGCCAGCGAACGCCAGCGCATCATGCGGGAGATCCACGACGGCATCGGCTCGCAGCTGGTGGGCTTGCTCAACATGGTGGGGCAGCCGCAGATGGACCGCCAGTCCATCGAAGAGCACGTGCGCGGCGCACTCGACGAAATGCGCATGGCGGTCGATTCACTGCAACCGGCCCACAGCGACCTGACCACCGTGCTCGCCACGCTGCGATATCGCCTGCAGCCGCGGCTCCAGGCCGCGGGCATCACCGTGGTGTGGGAGGTCTCGACGCTGCCGAGCATCTCGCAGCTGTCGCCGCAGGCGGTGTTCCAGGTGCAGCGCATCCTGCTGGAGGCGTTCACCAACGTACTCAAGCACGCACGCGCCACCCGCGTCACCGTGCACGCCGAGTGGCGCGAAGGGGAGGTGCCTGCCGTCGTGCTGCGCCTGTCGGACAACGGCGTCGGGCTGCAGCCGGCTGCCGGTGCAGAGGCTTCGCGAGGCCACGGCGTGTCCAACATGCAGGCGCGCGCCACGTCCATCGGTGCGTCACTCGAACTGTGCACGCAGCCCACGGGCGGCACCTGCCTTGAGCTGATCTGGCCCATCCGCCCGGACGCACCCGACACGGGCGTCTCCATGCCGGCCGACGTACCACCCACCGCCTGAAACCCGCCCCAAAGGGACACCCCATGAAGATCGCCTTCACCTCGTGCATGGACACCCTCAACGAACCGGTTCAACAAGCCTGGTACGCGCTGCACGACCAGAACCCGGACCAGATCGTGCTGCTGGGGGATTCGATCTACATGGACTACGAATGGGGCCACAACCTCGAAGAGCGCCACAACCAGCCCAAGTGGATGCCCATGCCAGCCTTCTCGGAACGCATGCACACCCGCTACCAGGCACAGTGGAACGTGGCCTCGTTCAAGCAGGCCATCGCCAACCGCCCGGTGCACGCCATCTGGGACGACCATGATTTCGCCTGGAACAACGCCCGTGGCGCCGGCCCGGACTCGGGCGACGAGCTCGCCTACGACTACGTGCAGCGTTTGTCGCGCGAGCAGTTCCGCGTGTGGCGCGAGGAGCTGGCGCGCGTGCCGAAACGCGCGTACCCCGGCAACCCGGCCCCAGAGGGTGAGGTGCCTCCGGACAAGAACGCGGTGTCCATCGCGAGCACCGTCTCACTGAGCCCCGGCATCGTGCTGCACCTGACCGACGGCCGCAGCTTTCGCGAAGAGAAGGGCGGCACGCTGCTGGGTGACGCGCAACGCGAGGCGCTCGGTCAGGCATTTCAAGCGGGTGAAGACCAGATCCACATCGTGGCTTCGGGCTCGGTGCTGGCAGGGTGGGCCAAGTACCCCGACGACTACAAGTGGCTTCGCGAATGGTCCCAGACGCGGCGAATCCTGGTGTTGAGCGGCGATATCCACGAGCCCCGCTTTCTGCAGCCGCCGCAGAGCCGTCTCTTCGAAGCGACGGCCAGCGCCATGGCACAGGTGCCGGCCATCGGCCCCAAGAAGCGCGATGTGTTCGGCATGCTGCAGATCGACGACGACGCTTTGCGCATCGAGCTGTTCGAGAACACCACGCGGCTGTCGTCGCACCGCATCCACCGGGCCGGCTGGACGCTGCTGGCGTAGCAGAGTCAATCGGCGGGTCGGTCGAGATCGTCGAGCTGCTGCGTCTCACCCAGGCAGGCCTGCGCCTCCTCGGCCCGCCAGCCCGGCATGGGCGTCGAACGGGCCAGCGCCATCCAGAGGCCGAACGGCATCTGGAACGGCCGCCGCGGCGCCGGCCGCGCCACATCGAGCGTGGTGCCTGTGGCGAAGATCACGCCGCACTCGGGCGGCACCTCGTGCGGCTCGGCAATGCCGGCCTTGAGCACGTACCAGCACTGGCTGCTGAGGGCGAGGTAGGCGGCCCGCTTGGCCGGGCGGTTGAGGTCGGCCAGCAGGTCGCTGCGCCGCACCTTCACCTCATGCACGATGGGCTCGAGGTACGCCTCGACCGTGGTGTGCCGCACCGAGTACACATCGGGCATGGCCGACACCCAGCGCGCCGGGGGCAGGGCAGGGGGTCGGGGGGGTGGCTCGCCGAGCCAGTCATCGCGCCGCAGCGCATCGTCGGCCGCATCCTTCACGGTCAATGGCAGGGCGACCGACGTGTCGTCTCGCGCCAGAGGGGCCAGCAGGCTCAGGCCTTGCCAGGCGAGGCGGCCGTTGCGTGTCATCTCGCGGGCCACACACTCCACCAGCGCCTCGTGCGCATCTCGCTTGGCGCGGTTGCGCTGCAAGGTGTCGGCCAGCACCCGCACGCCCGCATCGGTCACGCGCAGGCAATCCGGGCCCGAGGGCTGGCGAACACGCTCCAGCAAACCCGCTGCGAGCAGATCGATCTCGATCAGGTCCTGGCACGGCCACCCGGCCGAGCGCCACACCTCGCGCAGTCGGCGCTGGTGCAGGGTCGTGGGAACAAAGGGCGCAGACATGGGGGTGGGCTCAGTGCGGCAAACGCCCCTCGGCCAGCACCTGCAGCAGCAGGCGCCCCTTGGCATACGTTTCGTCCAGCTCGGCCTGCGGTGTGGAGTCGGACACCACCGCCCCGCCCACCTGCACCATCACCCGGCCGGCCGCCACCACCGCCGTGCGGATGACCACCGACCAGTCCATGCTGCCCTGGGCATCGAGGTAGCCGATGGCGCCTGCATAGGGCCCGCGGCGCACCGGCTCCAGCGTGTCGATGATCTCCATGGCGCGCACCTTGGGGGCGCCCGTCATCGAGCCTGGCGGCCAACAGGCCCGCAACAGATCGGCCTGGGTGAAGGGCGGCCGCAGGCGGGCCCGCACGGTCGAGACCATCTGCCACACGCTCGGATGCGCCTCGAGTTCGAACAGGCCCTCTACCCGCACGCTGCCCACCTCGGCCACCCGGCCCAGGTCGTTGCGCATCAGGTCGACGATCATCAGGTTCTCGGCGCGGTCTTTCACGCTGTGGGCCAGGGCCTCGCGCGCTTCGGCATCGAGCCGCGCATCAGCGCCGCGCGCCCGGGTGCCCTTGATCGGGCGGGCCGTCACCTCGCGTCCCTTGAGTTTGAGAAAACGCTCGGGCGAGACGCTGGCCAACGCGAAGCCAGGCGTCTCGAGGTAGGCCGAAAACGGCGCGGGGTTCACATCGGCCAGGCGCTGGTAGAGCGCAAAGGGATCGCCCTCGAACGCCGCCTCCAGCCGGTGCGACAGGTTGGCCTGGAAGATGTCGCCCGCGGCGATGAAATCGAGCACCTGCTGCACCTGGTCCAGATAACGGGTGTCGGTGGTGCGCGAGTGCAGCTCGCCCGCGAGGTAGCGGGTGAGGGTGGGGTCCACCGTGGCCCCGGCGTGGGCGAGCGTGGCGGCCCACACACCCTCGCGCGTGAGCAGGTCCACCCCCGTCCAGATGCTGGTGCAGAAGTACCACTGGGTGAGGGCGTGGTCGTAGGCGAGCACATGGTCGCACAGGTGCAGGTGCATCTGCGGCAAGGGCGGGTCAGACACCGCCACCGTGGGCAGACGCTCCACATGGCGCGCCAGGTCATAGCCCAGGTAGCCGATCAGCCCGCCGGCAAACGCCAGCCCCTCGGGGCGCGTGCTGTGCTCCGGCTCGTGGATGCGGGCGAGCACCTCGCGCAGCGCATCGAAGGGGTCGTCCCAGCGGTCGAGCACATTGCCGGACACATGGTCGGTCAGCGTGGTCCGGCCTTCCCCGGTCTGCAACGTGGCCACCGCCGGGCAGGCAATCCACGACCAACCCGACAGCCCCACCATGGCCTTGCTGCTCTCGAGCAGCACCGTGCCCGACCGCGACTGCAGGCGCGCGTACACGGCTTGCGGGCTGCCGGTGAGAGGGACGGGTACGATCCTGGGCATCTATGACCATCGACAAGACTTCGGGCACATGAGTGTAGAGCGCCAAACCTTCCCTGCCGACCCCGCCCACGCCGCGCTGCTGCGCATGCTGCTGGCCCAGGACGGCTCGACCACCCGCTGTTGCGAGGCCGTGAGCGGCGGGCCGGTCGACCTCGTGCTTCACCACCAGACGCGCACGCAGACCGTGCCGTCGGATGTTCACCAGCACCTCGGCGGCACCGAGTGGCTGCAGCGCGTGACGACCCTCGTCGCCCACGGCCAAGTGATGATGGACAACCTCTCCTTCACGCGGCTCGACGCCGTGCCCGATTGGTTTCTCGACAGTCTGGACGAAGGCACGGCACCCATCGGCCACCTGCTCAACAAGATCTTCGTGCGCCGCGACCGGGTCGACACCAGCGCCACCTTGCAAGCGCTGCTGTGGACCCATGTGGGCCAGCCCGACCTGAACGCCAGCCGCAGCTACCGCGTGAGCACACCCGACGGCCCGCTGATGCTCATCTTCGAAACCTTTCGCGGCGGCATGGTCCATGCCACGCCGGAGCGCTGAACCCCATGGCTTCCAACGACCTGATCGAACGCAGCCGGCGTGCCGTGTGGCACCCCTGCAGCCAGATGAAGATCCACGAAACGCAGCCGCTGCTGGCGGTGTCGCGAGCGCAAGGCGTGTGGCTCTACGACCCGCAAGGCCAGCGCTACCTCGACGGCGTGAGCTCGTGGTGGGTCAACCTGTTCGGCCACGGCCACCCCACGCTCGTGACGGCGCTCAAGAACCAGCTCGACACCTTGTCGCACGTGATGCTCGCCGGCTGCACACACGAGCCGGTGGTCGAGCTGTCGGAGCGGCTGGCCGCACTCACCGGCCTCGGCCATGCGTTCTACGCAAGCGATGGCGCCTCGGCCACCGAGATCGCCCTCAAGATGAGCGCGCACTACTGGCGCAACCAAGGTCGCCCCGAGAAGTGCCGCTTCGTGGGCCTGCAAGACGGCTACCACGGTGAAACCGCCGGGGCGCTGTCGGTCACCGACATCCCCTTGTTCCGCGAAGCCTACGGCCCTCTCGTGCGCGTGAGCGCCACCGTGCCCAGCCCCGATGCACGCCGCGCGGCACCGGGCGTCTCGGCGCTCGAACACGCACGGCAAAGCGCCGCCGCACTCGAGACCTGGCTGCAGCAGAACCACCACGAGACCGCGGCCCTCATCGTGGAGCCGCTGGTGCAGTGCGCCGCCGGCATGGCGGTGCACGACCCCGAGTACCTGCGCTTGGTCAGGGCGCTGTGCAACCGCTACAAGGTTCACCTCGTGTGCGATGAAATCGCGGTCGGCTTCGGCCGCACCGGCAGCCTGTTCGCCCACCAGCAAGCCGGCATCGTGCCCGACTTCATCTGCCTCTCGAAAGGGCTCACCGGCGGCACGCTGGCGCTCTCAGCCGTGCTCTGCACCGACGCCGTGTACGAGGCCTTCTACGACGACCGCACCGCGCGCGGCTTCCTGCACTCGCACTCGTACACCGGCAACGCACTGGCGTGCCGCGCGGCTCTCGCAACGCTCGACATCTTCGGCGAGCAAGACTGGATGGCCCACAACCGCCAGACTGCCGACCAACTCACCACGGCCTGCTCGCCGCTGTTGAAGCACGCCGCGCTCCAGCGCTGGCGCCAGATCGGCATGATCTGGGCCTTCGACATCGACACCACCGACCCCACGTTTTCGCAGCGCTACCACCGCGCCGCCCTGGCCCACGGCCTGCTGCTGCGCCCGATCGGCAACACGCTGTACTTCATGCCGCCGTATGTGATGGCCGCTGAAGCCATCGACTGGCTGGCGCGCGGCGCGGTGGCCGCACTCAACGACACCCTCGCCTGACCTTGTTGCCTCCATGACCCTCGGCTACTTCATCACCGGCACCGACACCGACGTCGGCAAGACCCTCGTCAGCAGCGCCTTGCTGCTGCACCTGCGCACCCACCACGCCCGCGTGGCCGGCATGAAACCGGTGGCCGCCGGCATCACGCCCGGCCACCAGGACAACGACGACGTGCTGGCGCTGCGCGCCGCAGGTTCAGTCACCGTGCCGCGTGAGCTCGACAACCCCTACAACCTGTCGCGCCCGATGTCGCCTCATCTGGCGGCGCGGGCCGAAGGCGTGACCATCGACATCGCGCTGCTGGCCGTGCGCTACCAGCAGCTCGCCGCGCTGGCCGATGCCGTGGTGGTAGAGGGCGCCGGCGGGTTCTTCGTGCCCCTCAACGACCACCACACCGGCGCCGACCTTGCGCAGGCCATTGGCCTGCCGGTGCTGATGGTGGTGGGCTTGCGCCTGGGCTGCCTCAACCACGCGCTGCTCACACAAGACGCCATCCGTGCCCGCGGCCTGCGGCTGGCCGGCTGGGTGGCCAACCGCATCGACCCCGACATGGCCTCGCCCGAAGACAACATCGAGAGCCTGCGCCAGCGCCTGCACGCGCCGATGTGGGCCGACATTCCGCGCCTTGCCACACCCGATCCTGCGCTCGTGCGCTGGCTGCCCGCGGCCACTGAACCGGTCACTGCGCGGTGGCCGCGTTGAAGTCCGCAGGGTCTTGACGCAGGGTCTTGAGAAGGCCCCCCGGTCAGCGTGTGCACAATGCACCCCCCTTCACCACGTGACGCGACCGTGCGGCACTGCCTGCGACCATGACCCATCGCCCCGACGTCAGCCCCGAGCAGCCTCTTGACCACAACCTCGACGGCATCGAAGCCATCCAGCGCCAGCTCGATGTGCTGGCCGGCCAGCATGTGATTCGCCGGCGGGCCGTGGTGCAGGCCATCGACGGCCCGCGCCTGCAGGTCGACGGCCGCAGCATGCTCGCGTTCTGCAGCAACGACTACCTCGGCCTGATGCGCCATCCAGAGCTGGTGGCTGCCGCCTGCCGAGGGGCACAGACCTATGGGGTGGGCTCGGGCGCCTCGCCACTGGTGAGCGGCCACAGCAGCGCCCACGAGCAACTCGAGGCTGAACTCGCGGCGTTCGTGGGACTGCCCCGTGCGCTGTATTTCGGCTCCGGCTATGTGGCCAACATCGGGCTCGTGCCCGCGATGGTGGGGCGCGGCGACGCGGTGTTCTCGGACACCCTCAACCACGCTTGCCTGATCGACGGCGTGCGCTTGTCGCGCGCCGAGGCGCACATCTATGCGCACAACGACGTCGCCGCGCTCGAGCAGCTGCTGTCGGCCTCCACCGCGCGGCGCAAGCTCGTGGTCACCGATGCGGTCTTCAGTATGGACGGCGACGTGGCGCCACTGACCGAGATGCTTGCCGCCTGTGAACGCCACGATGCCTGGCTGATGATCGACGATGCCCACGGCTTCGGCGTGCTGGGGCCGCAAGGCCGCGGCACTGCAGCGTTCCTCGGGCTCGACTCGCCGCGGCTCATCTACATGGCCACCCTCGGCAAGGCCGCAGGCAGCATGGGTGCCTTCGTGGCGGGCGACCCGGTGATGGTCGAGTGGCTGATGCAGCGCGCCCGCAGCTACATCTTCGCCACCGCCACACCGGCCATGGTGGCCGAGACGGTGCGCGCCAGCCTGAAGGTGATGGCACGCGACGACCACCGCCGCACCCACCTCGCACAGCTGATCGAACAACTGCGCGCAGGCACCTCCGGGCTGCCCTGGAATCACCTGCGATCGTTCACGGCCATCCAGCCGCTCATCATCGGCAGCAATGCCGATGCGCTGGCGGTGCAGGCCGCATTGCGCGACGAAGGCCTGTGGGTCCCTGCCATCCGCCCGCCCACCGTGCCCGAAGGCACGGCGCGGCTGCGCATTTCACTCACTGCAGCGCACACCGAAGACGATGTGGCGCAACTCGTGATGGCGCTCACGAAAGTCGCGGCCTCGCGCTGAGACCATACCGGGTGTTTGTCACCCTGGCGACTTTTGGCGCGGGAAACTCCGGACCCTGCTGAAGGTGAATCGACCCTAGTCTTGCAACACCCCGTCGAACGGGCCGCCATGCGTGTGCGTGGAAGGCGTTCGACGATGCAGTCCTTGCCCACACCGGAGTCACCCCCCATGCGATATCTTTCCCCCCTCAGCGCCATCACCCTGGCCGTCATCACCCTGACCGCCTGCGGTGGCAGCGACGACCCCGCCCCGGTTGAAGAAACCCGCGTGCACGACACCCGCACCAGCTTCGCCCCGGCAGCCCCCAACGAAACGACCTTCGCTGCCATGGCTGCGGCCACCGGTGACGTCACCGACATGAGCACGACCAGCCGCTGGAAGGGCATGCTCAACGGCGCGCAGTACCAGATCGAAGTGCCGCCGAACTGGAACGGCAAGCTCGTGATGTACGCACACGGCTACGTGGGCACGATCAACACGCTGGTCCCGTCCATGCCGTCGATCCGCCGCTACCTCATTCAGCAAGGCTACGCCTGGGCTGCCTCCAGCTACAGCAAGAACTACTACGACGTGCGCGCCGGTGTCGAAGACACCAATGCCCTGGCACTGGCGTTCAGCAGCATCGCCGCGACCAACTCGCGCCCGCTGACCGCGCCGACCAAGACCTACATCATCGGCCACTCGATGGGCGGCCACATCTCCGCGGCAGCCATCGAAGACGAAACCTACGCCACCGCGCGCAACAAGGTCCGCTACGCCGGTGCCGTGCCGATGTGCGGCGTCGTGGGTGACACCGAACTCTTCGACTACCTCGGCGCAGCACAAGTGAGCGCCCAGGCGCTGGCCGGTGTGCCACGCTACCCGACCGCCGGCTGGGCCGACATCTCTGCCCTGGTGACGTCCACGCTGTACACGACCTTCCCCTCGACCCCCACAGCCACCGGCCTGAAGTACAAGTCGGTGCTGCAGAACCTCACCGGCGGCCCACGCCCGATGTTCGATTTCGGTCTGGCCTTCGGCGGAAGCTTCCCGTCGGCCTGGGGTTCGTTCGGTGGTGACGGCACGGTCAACGGCATCTTCAACAAAGCGGCCATCGACACCAACCGCTTCACCTACGTGATCGATGGCGACACGGCCGGCTCGGCCACGCTGAACACCAACGCGCAGAAACTCACCGCCGCAGCCGACTTCAATCGCGGCCGCTACGACGGTCTGCGCTGGGTGCCGAAGGTCAATGGCGACTTCAAGATCCCTGTCGTGTCGATCCACACGCTGGGCGATCTGTTCGTGCCGTTCAGCATGGAACAGATCTACCAGAAACGCGTAGCCGCCAAGGGCAACAGCAACTACCTCGTGCAGCGTGCCATTCGCGGTGCCAGCCACTGTGACTTCACGATCGCCGAGCAAGTCAACGCCTTCGCCGACATGATCACCTGGGAAACCACCGGCGTGAAGCCCGCCGGCGACGACGTGGTGACCGCCGCCACGGTGGCCGCGCCTACCTATGGTTGCACGCACACGGTGAACACCCGTGGTCCGGACGAAAGCGCAACAACAAACGCGCTGCGTCCGAACATCGTGGCGCTGGCACCTTGCCCTTGATGTTGGTTTGATGTGAACTTGCCTGGCGCCTGGTGCGCTGGGCCGATGATGAAAGGGAACCTACGGGTTCCCTTTTTCATGGGCCGTCAAAAGCGCATGTGTTCAACAGGCCAAAGCGAAGCGAGGCCGACCGATCAAGCAATTGCGCGCGAGCCGACTCCGCCGGCCGACGCAGGAATTCAGGATCCGCCGAAGCACATGGTGGGTGGCAAGGGTCTAGAGCGAAGCGCATTGCCCAACGCCAGCGGATCTGGCTCTGCCAGGCCGCCAGGCGGCGCCCCTTGGGGGCTG
>JBEGTX010000368.1:0-4297 GCA_041179165.1 Pseudomonadota bacterium
CTACAGCACTGGAAACCGGTGCGAAAGGTGAGCGAAAATGATGCAAGAAAGCAGGGCGAATTCGTACCTGTTCGGCGGTAACGCGCCCTACGTCGAAGAGATGTACGAGGCCTACCTCGACAACCCGGGCTCCGTGTCCGACAACTGGCGCGCTTATTTCGATGCGCTCCAGAACGTGCCCGCCGCCGACGGCAGCACCACACGCGATGTGGCCCACGCCCCTGTCGTCGAATCATTCGCTCAGCGCGCCAAGGCCAATGCCTTCGGCAACAAGGCCAGCAACGCTGACCTCGCCGTCGCCCGCAAGCAGGTTCACGTGCAGTCGCTCATCGCCGCCTACCGGTTTCTCGGTTCGCGCTGGGCCGACCTCGACCCGCTCAAGCGCCAGGAGCGCCCCAAGATCCCCGAACTCGAGCCGGCCTTCTACGACCTGAGCGAAGCCGACCTCGACATTTCGTTCAGCGCCACCAACACCTACTTCTCGACCGCAGAGCAAATGACGCTGCGCGAGATCGTGCAGGCCCTGCGTGAAACCTACTGCGGCTCCATCGGTGCCGAGTACATGCACATCACCGACCCGGCCGAGAAGCGCTGGTGGCAGCAGCGGCTGGAGTCCATCCGCTCCAAGCCCACCTTCAAGGCCGAAGACAAGATCCACATCCTCGACCGCCTCACGGCAGCCGAAGGCCTGGAGCGCTACCTGCACACGAAGTACGTGGGCCAGAAGCGCTTCTCGCTCGAAGGCGGTGAAAGTTTCATCGCCTCGATGGACGAGCTCGTGCAGCGCGCCGGTCTGGCCGGTGTGCAGGAAATCGTCATCGGCATGGCCCACCGCGGCCGCCTGAACGTGCTTGTGAACACCCTGGGCAAGGCGCCCAAGGACCTGTTCTCCGAGTTCGACCACACGGCCCCTGAAAACCTGCCGTCCGGCGACGTGAAGTACCACCAAGGCTTCTCGAGCGACGTGACGACCGAAGGCGGCCCGGTTCACTTGAGCCTGTCGTTCAACCCGTCCCACCTCGAGATCGTGAACCCGGTCGTCGAAGGCTCGGTGAAGGCCCGTCTGGACCGCCGCGGCGACAAGGAAGGCGACACCGTGTTGCCGATCATCGTGCACGGTGATGCGGCTTTCGCAGGCCAGGGCGTCGTGATGGAAACGCTGGCGCTGGCACAAACGCGCGGCTACTACACCGGCGGCACGGTGCACGTGGTCATCAACAACCAGATCGGCTTCACCACCAGCGATCCGCGCGACAGCCGCTCCACGCTGTATTGCACCGACGTCGTCAAGATGATCGAAGCGCCCGTGTTGCACGTGAACGGTGACGACCCCGAAGCCGTGGTGTTGTGCAGCCAGCTCGCCCTCGACTACCGCCAGGAGTTCAACAAGGACGTCGTCGTCGACATCGTCTGCTTCCGCAAGCTCGGCCACAACGAGCAAGACACCCCGGCGCTCACACAGCCGCTCATGTACAAGCGCATCGGCCAGCACCCTGGCACGCGCCGCCTGTACGGCGACAAGCTCGTGGCGCAAGGTGTGCTGCAGGCCGACGGCCCTGACGAACTCGTCAAGGCCTTCCGCGCCGCGATGGACGCTGGCAAGCACACGGTCGATCCGGTGCTCACCAACTACAAGAGCAAGTACGCCGTCGACTGGTCGCCCTTCCTCAACAAGAAGTGGACCGACTCGGCCGACACCGCACTGCCGCTGGCTGAAATCAAGCGCCTGGCCGAACGCATCACCGCGATCCCGGCCGGCTTCAAGGCCCACCCCCTGGTTGAAAAGGTGCTGGCCGACCGCGCGGCCATGGGCCGCGGTGAAATCAACGTCGACTGGGGCATGGCCGAGCACTTCGCCTACGCCTCGCTGGTGGCCAGCGGCTACCCGGTCCGCCTGTCGGGCGAAGACTGCGGCCGTGGCACCTTCACCCACCGCCACTCGGTGCTGCACGACCAGAACCGCGAGAAATGGGACGAAGGCACGTGGACGCCGCTCGAGCACGTGGCCGAGAACCAGGCCCCGTTCGTCGTCATCGACTCGCTGCTCTCGGAAGAAGCCGTGCTCGGCTTCGAATACGGCTACGCGAGTGCCGACCCCAACACGCTCGTGATCTGGGAAGCGCAGTTCGGCGACTTCGTCAACGGCGCGCAGGTCGTGATCGACCAGTTCATTGCCTCCGGGGAAGTGAAGTGGGGCCGTGCCAACGGCCTCACGCTGCTGCTGCCGCACGGCTACGAAGGCCAGGGACCGGAGCACTCGTCCGCCCGCCTCGAGCGCTTCATGCAGCTCGCTGCCGACAACAACATGCAGATCGTGCAGCCGACCACGGCCAGCCAGATCTTCCACGTGCTGCGTCGCCAGATGGTGCGCATGTTCCGCAAGCCGCTGGTGGTCATGACACCGAAGTCGCTGCTGCGAGCCAAGGATGCGGCGTCTCCACTGTCCGAGTTCACCAAGGGCGAGTTCCGCACCGTCATCGGTCCGGGCCGCGTCGAGATCGAAGCCGACAAGGTCAAGCGGGTCATCGCCTGCTCGGGCAAGGTGGCCTACGACCTCATCAAGCGCCGTGACGAAAAGAAGGCCTGGGACACCGTGATCGTGCGGGTGGAACAGCTCTATCCGTTCCCGCACAAGGCTTTTGCCGCCGAGCTGAAGAAGTTCCCGAACGCCACCGAGGTGATCTGGTGCCAGGACGAGCCACAGAACCAGGGTGCCTGGTTCTTCGTGCAGCACTACATCCACGAGAACCTGGGCGAAGGCCAGAAGGTGGCGTACGCAGGCCGTCCGGCTTCGGCGTCGCCTGCAGTGGGCTATGCCCATCTGCACCAGGAGCAGCAAAAGGCGCTGCTCGACCAGGCCTTCGGCAAGCTCAAGGGCTACGTGCTGACCAAGTAAGTGAATGGCAGGCGGCGAAGGCCCCCGAATCTGGCAGCGCGGCAGGTCCGCACTCAGCTGCCTCTCGGACCTCGCCGGCCTGCTCCTCACCGCATCAAATTTCGTTGAAAGAACCCAATGGCAATCGTAGAAGTCAAGGTCCCGCAGCTGTCTGAATCCGTGGCTGAAGCCACCCTGCTGCAGTGGAAGAAGAAGCCCGGCGAAGCCGTGGCCATCGATGAAATCCTCGTCGAGATCGAAACCGACAAGGTCGTGCTCGAAGTGCCCGCACCTGCGGCCGGCGTGATGGCGCAGATCGTCAAGAACGACGGTGAGAGCTGCACCAGCGATGAAATCATCGCCCGCATCGACACCGAAGGGACCGTGCAGACCAGCCCGCTCGAAGTCAAGCCGATCCCGCAGGCTGCTGCGCCTGCGGCTGCGGCAGCGGCTGCCACCGGCGGCAGCAAGTCCGACGTCGCCATGCCTGCAGCCGCCAAGCTGCTGGCCGACAACCAGCTGAGCACGGCCTCGGTGGCCGGTACCGGCAAGGACGGCCGCGTCACCAAGGGCGACGTGCTGGGCGCCATCGCGTCGGGCGCCAAGGCCCCGGCTCCGGCGGCAGCACCTGCCGTCAAGCCAGCCGCCGCAGCTGCACCTGCCAAGGCCCCTCTGCAGACTGTGGCCGCACCGATCACCCAGAATCTGGGAGATCGCCCGGAGCAGCGCGTGCCGATGAGCCGCCTGCGCGCCCGCATTGCCGAGCGCCTGGTGCAGTCGCAAGCCACCAACGCCATCCTGACCACCTTCAACGAGGTGAACATGGCTCCGGTGATGGAGATGCGCAAGAAGTTCCAGGAGAAGTTCGAGAAGGAACACGGCGTGAAGCTCGGCTTCATGAGCTTCTTCGTGAAGGCGGCCGTGGCCGCACTCAAGAAGTACCCGGTCATCAATGCGTCGGTCGATGGCAACGACATCGTCTACCACGGCTACTTCGACATCGGCATCGCTGTGGGCTCGCCCCGCGGTCTGGTCGTGCCCGTGCTGCGCAATGTGGACCAGATGAGCTTTGCCGACATCGAGAAGAAGATCTCCGAGTTCGGCAACAAGGCCAAGGAAGGCAAGCTCTCGCTCGACGACCTCACCGGCGGTACCTTCTCGATCTCCAACGGCGGCACCTTCGGCTCCATGCTGTCCACGCCGATCATCAACCCGCCGCAGTCGGCCATCCTGGGCGTTCACGCGACCAAGGACCGCGCGGTGGTGGAAAACGGCCAAGTGGTCGTTCGCCCGATGAACTACCTGGCCATGAGCTACGACCACCGCATCATCGACGGCCGCGAAGCCGTGCTGGGCCTGGTGGCCATGAAGGAAGCGCTCGAAGCACCTGAGCGCCTTCTGTTCGACATCTGACCGGCGCGC
>JBEGTX010000369.1:0-4468 GCA_041179165.1 Pseudomonadota bacterium
AGCGGCACTGTGCCAGGGTTGCGCTGGTTTTGCGGCGGCTTCTGCGGCTTCTGCGGCTTCTTTCAGGCGCATTTTCGGCAACCCCCGTGCCGGTCTACCATTGTCGCCATGAGCCAGCCAGCCACCCAAGTTCTCTACGACTTCACCCGGCAAGACGCCAGCGGCAACAGTTGCACCGCCCAGGCCTGGGCCCAGGTGCCAAAGGCGCTGAACGCGAGCGAACGCGCCGCCACCAAGGCCCGAGCCGCGGCGCTGCTGAAGGCCCACAACGCGGTGCTGGTGGCGCATTACTACGTCGATGGTGATCTGCAAGACCTGGCGCTGGAAACCGGCGGCCTGGTGGCCGATTCGCTGGAGATGGCGCGCTTCGGCCGCGACCACCCGGCGCAAACGCTGGTAGTGGCCGGCGTGCGTTTCATGGGCGAAAGCGCCAAGATTCTCTCGCCCGAAAAACGGGTGCTGATGCCCGACCTGGAAGCCACCTGCAGCCTCGACCTCGGCTGCCCGCCTGACGAGTTCGCGGCCTTCTGCGATGCACATCCAGACCGCAGCGTGGTGGTCTATGCCAACACCAGCGCGGCCGTGAAAGCACGTGCCGACTGGATGGTGACGAGCTCCTGCGCTTTGGCCATCGTCAAACACCTCAAGGACCAGGGCAAAAAGGTCTTGTGGGCGCCCGACCGCCACCTCGGCCGCTACATCCAGGAGCAGACCGGCGCCGACATGCTGATGTGGAACGGCGCCTGCATCGTGCACGACGAGTTCCGCGGCCTCGAGCTCGACCTGCTCAAGGCTGAACACCCTGGCGCCGTGGTGCTGGTGCACCCCGAGTCGCCCAAGAGCGTGGTCGAGCAGGCCGACGTGATCGGCTCCACCTCGCAGATGCTCAACGCCGTGGTCACGATGCCGGCCAAGACCTTCATCGTGGCGACAGACAACGGCATCCTGCACCGCATGCGCCAGATGGCGCCGGACAAGATCCTCATCGAGGCCCCCACGGCCGGCAACAGCGCCACCTGCAAGAGCTGCGCGCACTGCCCTTGGATGGCCATGAACGCGCTGCAAGGCGTGGTGGCATGCCTCGAACAAGGCACAGGCGAAATCTTCGTGAATGAGCCCGTGCGCACGCAGGCCCAGGTCTGCATCGACCGCATGCTCGACTTCGTCAAGCAGAACCCGTCGGTCACGCAAAAGCCGGGGCTCGTCAAGAACATCGGCGCGGCCTGAACCTTCTCATCCGCGTCCCCAGCGCCTCACACCATGTTTGAACTCAACGAAAACCTCGACCAGGCCCGCCAACGCAACATCCGCGAGGCCCTGATCGAAGACATCGGCCTCAACGACTGGACCGCCCAGCTCGTGCCCGTCACCCAGCGCGTGCGCGCCCGCGTGCTGGTGCGCGAAGAGGCCGTGCTGTGCGGCCGCGAGTGGTTCGACGGCTGCGTGTTCGCGCTCGACCCGAAAGCCCGCATCGACTGGCACGTCGAAGAAGGTGCGCTGATGGCACCCGACACCCTCGTCTGCCACATCGAAGCCAACGCGCGTGCACTGCTGTCGGCCGAGCGCCCTGCCCTCAATTTCCTCCAGCTGCTGTCCGGAACGGCCACCATCACACGCCGCCACGTCGTCGCCATGGGCTCGGCCTCCACCAACCCCAAGGGTTGCGCGGTGCTCGACACCCGCAAGACCATCCCCGGCCTGCGTCAGGCGCAGAAGTACGCGGTGCGCGTGGGTGGCGGCCAGAACCAGCGCATGGCGCTTTGGGACGGCATCCTCATCAAAGAAAACCACATCGCCGCCGCCGGTGGCGTGGGCGCAGCGCTGCGCAACGCCCAGGCCTTGAATGCCGGTGTGGGCATCCAGATCGAAGTCGAGAACCTCGTGCAATTGCGTGAGGCGCTCGACGCAGGCGCCATGAGCGTGCTGCTCGACAACTTCACGCCTGAGACGATGGTGCAGGCCGTGCAATTGAACGCCGGCCGCGCTCTGCTCGAAGTCTCGGGCAACGTGAAGATCGACGAGATGGCCACCATTGCCGCGACCGGCGTGGACCGCATCTCCATCGGCCGCCTGACCAAGGACGTGCGCGCCACCGACTACTCGATGCGCGTGCTCGAGCGCCTGTGAGCTTGACCCCGGGGCGGCGGCACTGGCCCCGCCGCGAGTGGTTCATCGGCGAGCCATCGTTCGCCTGATCGACTTTCCCCGGCGAGCCCTACTCCGCGGGAGCGTGATCGATTCAGCAGCGCACCGTGCCACCTGAGGGGTTGCCCCGAACACAAGCGGCCCGCCAAGGCCTACAGTCGAGATTCCTTCCCCACGGGAAGCCAGGAGCCGACTGCCATGAGCGCCAGTTTCGAGACCATCCACAACTTCCATGAGCAAGCCGTGTTCGACGCCATCCGCGCCGCACTGCCCGCCTACCCCCATCTGCAAGGCAACGAGCTGCTGGCCGACATCGCCTGTGTGGCCTTGAACCGCCTGCCGCCGCGCTACATCCGCCACGCGGTGGACTTTTCGTTCTACCTGAGCGAGAAAGAACGGGCCGACATGGAGTCGGCCATCGCCGAAGCCGTGCGCTACAGCTTCGAATTCGTACAGGCGCGTGCGGCGATGCGAGCGCGCAACTGAATCGCCCAAGCTCGCGCCCGCTTGAGCGATCCGCTGCCCCTGAACCACATTGACTCGAAAAGTGACAGCATATATGCTGTCAGCTCATGATAGAGATTGTTCTCGACACCAACGTCCTCGTTTCCGCGCTGCGGTCCGATGGCGGCGCTTCACGCGAAGTGCTGAGGCGCATTCTGCAAAAGCGATATCAGCCCCTGTTCGGAAACGCGCTGTGGTCCGAATACGAAGACCTCATGGGCCGTGATGTTTGGACGGATGCCACGACTTCTTCGGAACGCAGGCAAATACTGTCTGCATTGGCCCAAGCTGGACGCTGGGTGTCTGTCTATTACGGTTGGCGACCCAATTTGCCTGACGAAGGCGACAACCACTTGATCGAACTCGCCATCGCGGGCAATGCGAGCGCCATCGTTTCGCACAACATCCGTGACGTGGCCCGTGGAGCGTTGCTGTGGAAGCACCTGAAGGTGATGACCCCTGAGCAATGTTTGAAGGAGTTGGAATGAGTACCTTGACAATTCGACTGCCCGACACAACGGCAGAGAGATTAAAAACACTGGCTCGCAGCCGAGGGCTGAGCGTCAATAAACTGATTGAAGAAATGAGCGCTCAGGCGCTCGCCGTTTTCGACGCCGAAACGCGGTTCCGCACATTGGCCGCGCAAGGTGATGCAGCGCAGGCATTGGCCATTCTCAATCGTTTGGACGGTCACTGAATCCCGAAACGATTCATGCGGGAGGGGCACCCCTCCCTCTGACTTGTCTCACAACAATGTGAGACAAGCCTCAACCGCACAGCCCCGACATCAGCCCCGCCGGCTGCGGCCCGGATGAACTGACAGCTGGCCGCACGAGCACCGTCGGGAAGCTCACCGGCAGCGTGTGCGGGAAATCGCGGCTGTAGTGCAGCCCGCGGCTCTCGTGGCGCATGAGGGCTGAGCGCACGATGAGTTCGGCGCAGTCGACCAGGTTGCGCAGCTCCAGCAAGTCTCGGCTCACGCGGAAGTTCTTGTAGTAGTCGTCGATCTCGCTGCGCAGCAGCAGGATGCGGTGCAATGCACGCTCCAGGCGTTTGGTGGTGCGCACGATGCCCACGTAGTTCCACATCAGGAGACGCAGCTCGTCCCAGTTGTGGGCGATGACCACCTGCTCGTCGGCGTTCTCGACCTTGCTTTCATCCCACGCCGGCAGCACCGGGTGCGGGCCGGTCTCGCGGGTGAGGATGTCTTCGGCGCAGGTGCGGCCGAACACCACGCACTCGAGCAGCGAGTTGCTGGCCAGGCGGTTGGCGCCGTGCAAGCCGGTGTAGGTGGTTTCGCCCACCGCATACAGGCCCGGCAGGTCGGTGCGGCCCAGCAGGTCGGTGACCACGCCGCCGCAGGTGTAGTGCGCTGCCGGCACAACCGGAATGGGCTGACGGGCGATGTCGATGCCGAGCTGCAGGCAGCGTGCGTGGATGGTGGGGAAGTGTTCCTTCAGAAAGGCTTCGCCCAGGTGCGTGGCATCGAGCAGCACGTAGTCGAGGCCGTGCTTTTTCATCTCGAAGTCGATCGCACGAGCGACGATGTCGCGTGGCGCGAGTTCGGCCCGCGGGTCGTGGTCGGGCATGAAGCGGGTGCCGTCTGGCAGCAGCAGCCGGCCGCCTTCGCCGCGCAAAGCCTCGGTGATGAGAAAGCTGCGCTCCAGCGGGTGGTACAGGCAGGTCGGGTGGAACTGAATGAACTCCATGTTGCCGACGCGGCAGCCTGCGCGCCAGGCCATCGCGATGCCGTCGCCGGTGGAGGTTTCGGGGTTGGTGGTGTAGCGGTAGACCTTGCCTGCGCCACCGGTGGCCATGA
>JBEGTX010000370.1:0-9930 GCA_041179165.1 Pseudomonadota bacterium
CTTCGACGCGCCGGCCAGCGTGACCTGGCGCCGCGCAGCAGAGAGCCGTCCGCTGACCGAGCCCGCGCGATTGGTGCCTCGCGATCAGACCTACAGGCTCGAGCAAAACACCATCTGGGCCGTGACCGAGTTACCGGGGGGCAAGGTCTTGCGCAGCTCGGTCATCGAGCCGGTGCTTCGCAGCAAGCCGAGCGTGAAGTGGCTCAACCACGAGGCGAGCCTCGATGTGGCCGAACTCGAACCGCTCACCCGCGCGCTCTCCACCTACGCGCTGCAGGAGTATTTCATCCCCGAAGCGGGGTTCTTGAGCTTTGCGCAGGCGATGGCCAAGGTACTACGGTCGCACCGGGTGGAGGCCTTGAACGTGTCCATCCGGCACTCACCCGCTGACCGGGTGTCGCTGCTTCCCTGGGCCGCCACCGAGGTGTTCTCGTTCGTGCTGTATCACAAGCAACGCACCTGGGACCTGGCCCAGGAGGCCGTGGCCTCGTGGACCCGCGAACTCGTGGCCGCGGCCCTCGCGCATGGCGGACGCTACTACCTGCCCTACCAGATGCATGCGACTCCTCAGCAATTCGAGAAAGCCTACCCGGAAGTTGCGGCGCTGCGGCGCGTAAAGGCCGAGACCGATCCGCAAGGCAAGCTCATGAATGAGTTGTGGCGAAAGTACCTTTGAGGGTCGCCTCGGTGTGAAGCAGCCCGTGCCTGATCGCTATCCACGCGACAGCTTGAACACCGACACGATCTGGGCCAGGTTCGCAGCCTGGTGCTTCAGGCTCTCGGCCGCCGCGGCGCTTTCTTCGACCAGGGCCGCATTCTGCTGCGTAACCTGGTCGAGCTGATTGACGGCATCGCCGACCTGGCTGATGCCCGAGCTCTGCTCCACACTCGCAGCGCTGATCTCGCTGATCAAGTCGTTGACGCGCCGCACTTGGGTCACGATCTCGCTCATCGACTGGCCCGCCTCGTGAACGAGCCGCGAGCCGTTCTCCACCTTGTCCACACTCGCACCGATGAGCGCCTTGATCTCCTTGGCCGCCTCGGCCGAGCGCCCGGCCAGCGTGCGCACCTCGGAGGCCACCACGGCAAAGCCGCGGC
This sequence comes from Pseudomonadota bacterium, assembly GCA_041179165.1. Taxonomy (GTDB): domain Bacteria; phylum Pseudomonadota; class Gammaproteobacteria; order Burkholderiales; family Burkholderiaceae_C; genus Rhizobacter. The sequence continues at coordinate 1,099 of JBEGTX010000370.1, forward strand.
CTTGCTCGCCCGCTCGCGCCGCTTCGACGGCTGCATTCAGCGCGAGGATGTTGGTCTGGAAAGCGATGCCATCGATCACGCTGATGATGTCGACGATCTTGCGTGAGCTCTCGGCGATCTCACCCATGGTGGCCACCACCTGCTCGACCACATGCCCGCCCTGGGCTGCGGCGTCGGACGCTCCACCTGCCAACTCGGCGGCCCGGCGCGCGGTGTCGGCGTTTTGATTGACGGTGGCAGTGAGCTCTTCCATCGATGCCGCCGTCTCTTGCAGGTTGCTGGCCTGCTCTTCAGTACGTTGGCTGAGGTCGGCGTTGCCCGTGGCGATCTCTGCGGAGCCGGTGGCGATGGAGTCGGAACTGTTGCGCACCTGGCTGACGATGCCCACCAGGCTCGTGTTCATGGCCGAGAGTTCACGCAGCAACGCAGCAATTTCATCCTTGCCGCGCACGTCGATCTGCGAGGTGAGGTCCCCGGCCGCAATGGCCTTGGCGACGGCCACGGCCTCCCGCACCGGACCCGTGATCGATTTGACGATCACCCATGCGAGGAGTGTGCTGCCAACCATGGCGATGAGCGCAACAATGAGGGACGCGGCATTGACCATCGATGCGGTCTTCTGGGCCCGAGCATAGGCCAAGCCCGCCTCTTCGACCTGCAAGGTCGCCAGCTCCTGCATGGCCTTCTCGGCTGCAGGGCCCAGGTTGGAGACGATCTGGTAGATCTTCTCGGCCTCTTCGGTCTGGCCCGCAACAACGGCGTCACGAAGCGGCAGCAGGCCCTGCTTGACGTAGGCAGCGCGGGCATTGGCAAACACCTCGGCCAATTTCGCTTCCTGCGGCGTCATGGCGATCGCCGAATACTGCTTCCACAGCAGGTTTGCACTTTCGACGTTCTTGTCGAGCTCTTTGCTTCGCCGCTCGATGTTCTCTTTGGACGGCCGGGCCATGGCGTCCATGACCAGCACCCGATTGCGGTTGATGATCCGGTTGATCTCACCCAACTGGCGAATCGGGATGGTGCGCTCGAGATACACCTCTCGAACGTTGTCGCCCACCGAGCCAATGCCTCGAAGGCCGACGACCACGACGATCGCCATGAGCAGCAGCACGACACCGAATGCCAGGCCGAGCCGCAGCCCGAGCTTGAGCGTTTTGAGATAAACCACGGAACATCCCCCTTGAAACTATTCCGTCATCAGGCGCCAAAAGACGCGCGAACTGGCTCGAGGGTATCGGCATGGCACCCTCCGCATTTTCATGAGATGACGCTCATTCCTATCGTTCTTCTGGCGTTTGTTTTCGCATTTTCTGACGCGGCGATTCTGATCCAGACTCCTTGAGACAAGCCGTGCCCACGCCACGCCGAAGCCGATGAACACGAGTGTGCGCTGCTTTGAGAAATTTTTGAAGGCCCGGGGCTTGACGCACAATGGCACCCTCTGCCTCTCCCTGATCACTCAGGCACCTCTGTGGTGCACAAGCCGCAATCTCCTCGACCGCACACCAGCCATCCAAGCCCTCCAGTTCATGAGCAACTACCTTGTCGCCAAAGCAGTCTCAGGCTCCAAACTTTGCGTGTTGAGAAGGTCGGACAACATGCCAGCAGTCCACAACTGGCATGTCGGCCAATCGCTGCAGCCTTGGCCGGCGGACGTCAGGCTTCACATGGACCCCGAGTTCCCGAAAAACAAGGAACTCAGCGACTGGGTCCATGTTTTCGGCGGCACGCTGATCGCCTCACGGCGCATGAAAGAATTCATCGAAGCCGCTGCCCCATTGCACACCGAGTACCTCCCGGTGAAAATCGCCGATCACCAGGGCCGCGACGTCGATGCCGAGTATTTCCTCGTCAACCCGCATGTGCACCAGGATGCGCTCGACCGCGCGCAATCGATCGTGACCTGGCACGACATGCTCCCCGATCTGATCTGCGACTGCGAAAAACTGGTGCTGGACGAAACCCGCATCAAAACGCAGGCCCTGCTGTTCCGTCTCAAGCACTACCCCCGGATCGTCGTGTTCCGACGCGATCTCGGCGATGCCATCAGAGCAGCAGAGTTCACCGGCATCAAGCTGGTCGAAGTCCACAAGATCATGTCCTGACCTTCCCCCAGTGCCGTCCCGTAGCCAAGACACGGGACCGCACCTCGCACACGGCTCGCCTCCCGGCAGTCAAACCACGGCGACCCTTTGTCGCCAACACTGAAGCCCCCTTCCCCGTGACATCTTCTCCCTCCTCCACGCCCACAGCGCTTTGGCGCCATCCGCTCCTGGGCGCGCTCGTGTTCGGCATGCTTTGCATCGGCGTCTACATCGTGCAGTTGCTCGACGGCGTGCCGCCCATGGAACCCACGCCCGCTCAGCTGTTTCAGTGGGGCGGCAACCTGTCTCCGCTGACATTGAATGGCGAGTCGTGGCGTTTGCTGACCAGCATGTTCGTGCACGTGGGGCTGATCCACCTGGCCGCCAACATGTTCATGCTCTTCACCATCAGCCCGGTGGCGGCACGTCGTTTCGGCGGTGCCGGCTTCACCGTGATCTACCTGGTGGGCGGTCTGGCGTCGAGCGTCGTGAGCACCTGGTGGTCGTCGCTTCACCTCTACAAGACCAGCAGTGCGCTGGGCTCCTACTCCGGCATGTTCGCCCCGGCCAAGCTGCAGCTCATCGTGAGCGTGGGCGCCTCAGGCGCCATCATGGCGGTGTGCGGTGCCCTGGCCGGCATCTGGATGGGCACGGCTGGCAGGGTGGAGCCCTCGGCGACTGATGCCAAGTTCCACCAGGACCTGATCAAGACCATCGGCATCAACATCGTGCTCGGGTTCGCCATCACCGGCATCGACCAGGCGGCTCACCTGGGCGGGCTGGTGGCCGGCTGGCTGCTCGGCACCGCGATGGGGGTGCTGCAGACCGGCGGGAACCCTGCCCTGCGCTGGGCCCGCATGGCGGGCGGTGCGGTGGCCGTGGCCGCCGCCTCGTGGGGGCTGATGGTGGCCGCCAACACCGAGCAGGTGCAGGATGTGGCGAGGCAGTTGCACGAAGAACCGGTGGAGTGATCGGCGAGTCAAGCCTTGAAGCGGGATTGGTCCTGCTGCAATCGACCGATGAGTTCGAACAACACGCCGCCGGTGATGAGCGCACGTGCATGCATGGCGTGGAACACCTTGCCCTCGGTGTCGACGATCTGGCTGCGGTCGATCCAGTTGTTGACGTTCAGGTCGGCCACGCGCTCGATGGGGAGGCTCTTGCCTTCGATGGTGAGGAGCTTGTTGGTGAGCGTGATGTCGAAGGTCTTGTAGTTCAGGCTTCGCAACGCGCTCAGGCCCTTGAAGCGCGCCACCGCATCGGGCACACAAGGCAGCGTGACCGTCTGGCCCACCTTGAGTGCGCGGTAGAGTTTTTCGCCACGGTAGCGCGCGTGCAGTTCCGACAATCGGCCGATGAACTCGGAATATCGGGCCAGGCGTGCACCATGGGTCCACACCCAGCGCAGCTTGCCTTCGCCACGGTAGCCCATGCCGCCGACCAGATAGACATACAGATACTCGATGTCTTCATAGAAGTCGAACTGATTGTGCCCACCGCCCTGCACCCTCACGGCATGCTCATGAAGCTCGAAGCTGGGCATCGCGCGGTACTGCAGCACCGCCACCAGCAGCAGCACGAGCCCCAAGGCCACGAGGCCGCTGCCCGTGGCATACAGGATGGACACATCGCCACTGAAGCTCAAGCCGTCACGCCCGATGCGGGTGATCAGCCAGAAGACGAACAGGCCGATCGCTGCAATGACCAGCGCCGGAATGCCCACACCGAACAGCACCATGCGGCTGCGGCGATATCGGCCCAGCAAGGCTCCCGGTTGGCGAGCATCAGAAACGGTCATGGCGTGGTTCTATGAAAAAGGCTGGCGCAACGAGCAAGCTCAATAGGCAATGGCGTGATAGACACCGTCGACCGTTTGCTGAATGTCGCAGGTCCAGTAGTGTGGGTCGTGCGGGTAGCCCAAGCTGAGGCCCTGCCGTGTCAGCGTGTGATCGGCAAAGAATGGACGGTCCACAAACACCATGATGCTCCCCACCTGCGGCCAATCACCACCCGCCTGAATGGAGCCGAACACGTTGCCATGTGTCAACTCGAGCAGCAGCACCTCGCGCAACAGACTTGGAAACCTCGACATGGTTGAAAACCATTTGAGCTCGCGCTTCTGCGGCCGAAAACTGTCGGGGTCGGCCAAGGCCGAGCACAGCCGCGGGACATCCATATCAAACCGGTCGATGCTGAAAGATGGCTCCATCGGTGCGGGTGACGGAGCCCTGCTGACAGGGCGCTGCGTTGCCATGCTGGCGCCTACCTCAACAGACTGGATGGAAACTCGATCACATAGGCGTCGACGTCGGTCTTGCTGTTCACACCCCAGTTCGAGTTGAACACCACGCGCGTGAAATCGCGGTTGACGCTGGCAACAGGGGCCGTCCAGTACTCGTTGTAGAAGCTGCGGTGGTGGGCCAGGCTGAACATCTTGGGATTGGCCGCCAGTTGCACAGCCATCACCTTGCTGTGAAAGGGTTGAGCGGCTCCGCCTTCGGCATAGGTGCTGACCACCGCCCAGCCCGGCTTGTTGAAGGCCTTGCCCGACACGTGCAGCGCGGTGCCGGAACCGGCCACGTAGGTGGGGAAGAGATCGGTGCGGATGCCGGTTCGCAGGTTGAACATGAACACGTCGCCTGCATTGGCCGAGTAATCGACGGCCACATAAACATCGTCGCCAGCTGCGGTCAATGCGAGGTCGGAATGTTGGGAGTTGTGCAGGATGCGGCGGCTCTGAGTGAAGTCGCGCGAGTACGAGGTGGTGCCGCGGGCGCCGTCACCCGAGACCACACAGTAGTTGCCCGTGGGGGACATGCTCACATGGTCAGGGCGGTCGCCGTTGGTGTCGAGGTAACCAAGAATGGTATCGGTCTGGAGGTCCCAAGTGAACACGCCCACGCTTGCCCAGCTGCTGTTGTCGACCATGAAACACCAGTAGCGGCCATCGGCAGAGGGCGACCCCTCCGAGCCCGTCCATGCGGCGTTGGCGGTCGGCCAGCGGGCCCTCAGCCGCGTGCCGAAATCGCCCACGACTCGGACCGCATTGGTCGCGATGTTCAGCTCCTGCAGCTGCATGCCCAGCCCGTTGCTGGCCATGAAGTACAGCAGGTTCGGGTTGGTCGCGTGCCATTGCGGCTCGGCGTCCCCGCCCAGGTTGGGCAGCTGCTTCACGCGGGCGTGGGTGTTGGCGTCGTACAGGTGCCAGTGGCCATCGAGGGCGGCGACGATCTGCCGGCTGCTGTCCGCATTGAAGGCTTGGCGGCGTGAATAGTCGTTGCGGGCAAATCCGGTGGACGAAATGCCGTCGGCCGTGTGGTCGGTGGCGCGCACTTCGCAGGTGCCGTACACCGCCTCGGTCAAAACAGCGCCCTTGCCCGGCTTGGCAACTGTCGGCACTGCATGGACGGCGCTCACACCAGGGAGTGTGAAACCGGCCGCATAGAAGTTGGCGCAGGCAGGGCTCAGGCCTGCAGTTGGAGCAGGAGCAGGAGCTGGCGGTGTGGGGGCCGGGGCTGGTGGCGCAGGCGCCGGAGGCGATGGCGCAGGTGTGGGTGCCGAAGGTGCAGGCGTGGGCGCGCTCGGGGTCGGGGCTGGTGAAGCCGGTGGCGGCGTCACGGCGCTGGGTGCAGGTGCCGGCGTGGTGCCCGTTTCGCCGCCCCCGCCACAACCCGCCAAAGCCAGAATGGCCACCGTTTCGAAGATGGCAATGACGCTTGCCTTGAGACCGAACTGCATGTGGCTGTCTTTCAATGGATTCTTGTTCTTCGACCCTGTTCCAAGGCCCCCCTTCGGCACTCTAGCGGTTCAGGGTGCAAGCCGTTGTAACGCCTTGTGCGCGACGTCATGCAGCGCAGCACCCGTGGAAGCGATGTCGGACAAAGCCGACAGGCATCTCGCTCGACGGACTACTTCAGCGGCTCTGTCAACGCGCGAGACTGCCAGCAGGACGGCAACCCGTCCCTGCTCAGTGTGCCTCGGCACCGCCCCACAAGGGCGCTCTGCCCCCTTAAGGAGAACAGCATGTCCGACCTGAACCAATGGCACGAATCCCGTCTGCCTGTTGACGATCAGCAGGTGCTTGTTCGCACCCGCCACGTGCCCGAAGGCTGGAACTGGGAAATCTGCATCGGAGAGACCACCCACCCCGGAACGGGCGCGGTGCTCGCGACCCAAGAGGCTGCCATGTCGGCTGCGCTGCATGAGGCTGCGGTGCAGGTCCGACGGCATGCGCCCTTGACGGGAGATCGGTCATGAGCACCCACCGCGAACCCATCCCGCCGGGTCAGCCTGAACCCGGGGAGCTGCCGGTGGAACCGGACAGCGGGGCCCTCATTCCGACAGGCACACAAGAAGACGACGACGAGCTCGAACCTGGGCGCGCAGCGCCCGTTTGAACATCGCATGCTGCCACGACGGTGACTCGCCAAGCACAGTGCGCTGGCGCCTCCATGCGTTGACCTCCACGGCAATCGCGTGAGCGTCAACGGAGCGTCACCAGAACCTCAGCTGAACAAGCGCCGAGCCGCCATCGACCCCGCGCCCACATCCCGCGCCTCCAGCGCATCGTAGAGCTTGCCCAGTTCTGCACCGATGGCCGCAAAGCCCGGCTCACTCAGTGGTTGGCCGTTGTCGTCGACGATGGCCGCGTCCATGCCCAGCGACAAGGCCTGGGCACTGGCTTGCCAAGCGATGAAAGGCTCGGCTGCTGGCTCGGTCTGGGGCACGTCGAAGCTCAGCGTGACGTCGCGCACGGCGGCCTGGCTCGGGTCGTCGGCCAATGCAGCCTGGGCGTCGAAGCCCAGAATCAACACCGGCGGTGCGCCGTCTTCGAGCGAAGGCAACACCATGCGGCCCGGCACCATGCCCGGCACAAAGCCGTGGCGCGTGGCGTGCTGCTGGATGTAGCCCACGCTCCAGGCCGCGTTGCGCGCCAGCAGGTGCACCGCCAGCTGCGCATCGTGCTGGCCGGCAAAGGCATCGAGCTCACGCGCCCGGCCGACCACGTCGAGCATGTCGGGGAAATCGGCCATCGCGCCGATGAGTTCGGAGAACAGCTGGATCTTCTGGATGAACTCGGAGTACTCGATCTCGTTGAGCGCACCGGTGCGGTTGGCGAGCTGCACGCCCACCTGGAACTCGCCGTAGCGCTGACGGGGCACGGGCGCTTCCCACTCGCCCGTCTCGGCGTTGAGCCCTTCCACCAGAAAAGGCTTGCTGCCCGCACGCCGCGTGGGTGGCAGGTGCGATAACACCATCTCGCCACTGACAGGCGACTCGAGCGTGAGCTGGGCGATGGCATCGATCAAGGCGTCGACCTTGGCGGTCACGCGGCGCGGCATGGGCAGCTGCGCGTCGTTCTCGGAGTCGGAGCCTCGATCGAGCTCGGGCAGCGGCCCACCCAAAGTGGGCTCGATGGGCAACGCGTTGGGGTCGAGCAGCACGGGCTCGCGCGGCTCCGATGGCGGCGGCGGTACAGGCCGCAGCGGCCCGGCCTTGCGGGCCTGCCAGGCACCGTGCGCCACCACACCGGCCAGCACCACACCACCAACACACGCCAGGGCAATCGTCAGGTTGTTCATGCAGGCTCTCTCAGGCGGCCTCGACCAGACCAACCGCCGCTTCCATGTCGACCGCCACGATGCGCGACACGCCCTGCTCCTGCATGGTCACACCGATCAACTGCTCGGCCATTTCCATGGCAATCTTGTTGTGGCTGATGAACAGGAACTGGGTGCCGGCTGACATGGTCTTCACGAGCTTGGCATAGCGTTCGGTGTTGGCGTCGTCCAGCGGCGCGTCCACTTCGTCCAGCAGACAGAACGGAGCGGGGTTCAATTGGAAAATGGCGAACACGAGCGCAATGGCGGTGAGCGCCTTCTCACCACCCGACAGCAAGTGGATGGTGCTGTTCTTCTTGCCTGGCGGCTGGGCCATCACCTGCACGCCCGCATCGAGAATCTCGTCGCCCGTCATCACCAAGCGCGCATTGCCACCACCGAACAGGCTCGGGAACATGCGCCCGAAATGCTCGTTCACCTGGTTGAAGGTGGTGCCGAGCAGGTCGCGCGTTTCCAGGTCGATCTTGTGGATGGCACCTTCCAGCGTGGCAATGGCCTCGTTCAGATCGGCGTTCTGCGCATCGAGGAAGGTCTTGCGTTCGCGTGAGGCGGTGAGCTCGTCGAGCGCGGCCAGGTTCACCGCGCCGAGCGCGTTGATCTCGCGGTTGATGCGGTCGATCTCGCTTTGCAGGCCGTGCAGCTTGACCTGGTTGTCTTCCACGTTCTTGGCCAGCGCTTCGAGGTCGACTTCTGCCGCCGTGAGCTGGTCCAGGAACTGTGCGCCCCCGAGTTGTGCGGCTTGTTCTTCAAGCTGCAGCTTGGTGATGCGGTCGCGCAGCGGCTGCAGGCTTTGTTCGTGCTGCAGGCGCTGCTCGTCAGAGCGGCGCAGGCGCATCGTGAGGTCGTCGTATTCGCTGCGCTTGGCACCCAGCGCGGCCTCGCGCTCGAGCTTCAAGGAGAGTGCAGCTTCCAGGCCGACCTGGGCCGACGCATCGGTCAGGCGGGTCAGCTCTTCTTGCAGCTGCACCGTCGACTGTTCGTTGCTCGCCACCTGTTGCAACGAGGTCTCGATGCTGCGTTGCAACTCGTTGCGCCGTGCCGCCAGGGCGCGTGAGGAGAACTGCGCTTCCTGCGCCTGGCGCTCCAGCGAGCGCAGCTGTTCGCGCGCTTCCGCGAGTTTGCGTTCG
>JBEGTX010000371.1:0-7272 GCA_041179165.1 Pseudomonadota bacterium
AGCCAGGTGGTGTCGCCGGGCGAGTACGCGGTGCGTGGCGGGTTGATCGACCTCTTTCCCATGGGCTCTCTCGTGCCCTACCGGGTGGACCTGTTCGGCGACGAGGTCGACAGCATCCGCACCTTCGACCCCGACAGCCAGCGCAGCCTGTACCCGGTGCCTGAAGTGCGCCTGCTGCCGGGCCGCGAGTTTCCGATGGACGAGGAGGCGCGCACGGCCTTCCGCGCCCGCTGGCGCGAGAAGATGGAGGGCGACCCGACCAAGGTGCGGCTGTACAAGGACATCGGCTCGGGCATTGCGACCGCCGGCATCGAGTACTACCTGCCGCTCTTCTTTGACAGCACGGCCAGCATCTTCGAGTACCTGGGCGACAACTCGGCCCTTGTGCTGCACGGCGACATCGACGACGCCTTCAACCGCTTCTGGAACGACACGCGCGAGCGCCACCGCTTTCTGCAGCACGACAAAGAGCGGCCCATCCTGCCGCCCGAGAGCCTGTTCCTGCGGCCGGAAGACTTCTTCACCCTCGCCAACACCCACGCCACGCTCGCCGTGCGCGGCAGCGACCCGGTGGACTGGGCCCGCCCCCTGCCCGACCTCAGCGTGGACCGTGGCGCACAAGAGCCGCTGCGCCGCCTGAAGGAACACATCACCCGCTCAGAGCACCGCGTGCTGATGCTGGCCGAAAGCGAAGGCCGCCGCGAGAGCCTGCTCGAGCTGCTGCGCGACAGCCGCATCGAGCCTCCCCTCATGGGTGGCCTGGCGTCCTTCGAGACCAGCACCGAGCGCTTTGCCATCGCGGTGGCCCCGATGGCGCAGGGCTTCTTCTGGACCGAGCCCGGCATCCAGTTCGTCACCGAGACCGAACTCTTCGCCTCCTCGCCCACCGCGCGCCGCCGCCGCAAGCAAGAGCAGGTCAGCGACGTCAACGCGCTGATCAAGGACCTGTCCGAGCTCAAGGTAGGCGACCCGGTCGTGCACAGCAACCACGGCATCGGCCGCTACGTGGGTCTGATGACGATTGACCTGGGCGATGGACCGAGCGAGTTCCTGCACCTGGAATACGCCGACAAGGCCACGCTCTACGTGCCCGTGGCCCAGCTGCACCTGATCAGCCGCTACACCGGCGTGAGCGCGGAAGAAGCGCCGCTGCACCGCCTGGGCTCGGGCCAGTGGGACAAGGCCAAGCGCAAGGCGGCCGAGCAGGTGCGCGACACTGCCGCCGAGCTGCTCAACCTGTATGCCCGCCGTGCGGCACGCGAAGGGTTTGCCTTCCGCTTCACGCCGCACGACTACGAGGCCTTCGCGGCCAGCTTCGGCTTCGAGGAAACGCCCGACCAGAAGGCCGCCATCCATGCGGTGATTCAGGACATGGTGTCACCCAAGCCGATGGACCGGCTCGTCTGCGGCGACGTGGGCTTCGGCAAGACCGAGGTGGCCTTGCGCGCGGCCTTCGTGGCAGTGACGGGCGGCAAGCAGGTGGCCATCCTTGCGCCCACCACGCTGCTCGCCGAGCAGCACTTCCAGAACATCTCCGACCGCTTCGGCAAGTGGCCGGTGAACGTGGCCGAGCTGTCGCGCTTCCGTTCGGCCAAGGAGATCAAGGCGGCGCTCGCCGGCATTGAAGACGGCACGATCGACATCGTCATCGGCACGCACAAGCTCATCAGCCAGAGCGTGAAGTTCAAGCGGCTGGGCCTGCTGATCATCGACGAGGAGCACCGCTTCGGGGTGCGCCACAAGGAAGCGGTGAAGGCCATGCGCGCCGAGGTGGACGTGCTCACGCTGACGGCCACGCCGATTCCGCGCACGCTCGGCATGGCGCTCGAAGGCCTGCGCGACCTGAGCGTGATCGCCACCGCGCCGCAGCGTCGGCTGGCCATCAAGACCTTCGTGCGCAGCGAGTCGAGCAGTGTGATCCGCGAGGCCATCCTGCGCGAGTTGAAGCGCGGCGGGCAGGTGTACTTCCTGCACAACGAGGTCGACACCATCGCCAACCGCTGCGAGCAGCTGCAGGCGCTGGTGCCCGAAGCGCGCATCGCGATCGCCCACGGGCAGATGCCGGAGCGCGAGTTGGAGAAGGTGATGCGCGACTTCGTGGCGCAGCGCCACAACGTGCTGCTGTGCTCGACCATCATCGAGACCGGCATCGACGTGCCGAGTGCCAACACCATCGTGATGAGCCGCGCCGACAAGTTCGGCCTCGCCCAGTTGCACCAGCTGCGCGGCCGCGTGGGCCGCTCGCACCACCAGGCCTATGCCTACCTGCTCGTGCCCGACGTGCAAGGCCTCACCAAGCAGGCCTCGCAGCGGCTCGAGGCCATCCAGAGCATGGAGGAACTCGGCTCAGGCTTCTACCTCGCCATGCACGACCTCGAGATCCGCGGCGCGGGCGAGGTGCTGGGCGACAACCAGAGCGGCAACATGATGGAGGTCGGCTTCCAGCTGTACAACGAGATGCTGGCCGAGGCCGTGCGCTCGCTGAAGGCGGGCAAGGAGCCCGACCTGCTGTCGCCGCTGTCGGTCGTGACCGACATCAACCTGCACGCGCCTGCCCTGTTGCCCAACGATTACTGCGGCGACGTGCACACGCGTCTGAGCCTGTACAAGAAGCTCGCCTCGGCCGAGAAGGCCGAGCACATCGACCTGCTGCTCGAAGAAATCACCGACCGCTTCGGCAAGCTGCCCGCACAAGGCCAGACGCTGTTCGACGTGCACCGCCTGCGTGTGCTGGCCAAGCCGTATGGCGTGATCAAGATCGATGCGGCGGCTCCCCTGATGGTGATCAGCTTCAAGCCGAACCCGCCGATCGATGCCATCCGCATCATCGAGCTGGTGCAGAAGAACAAGCACATCAAGCTCGCAGGCAACGACAAGCTGCGCATCGAACGTGAAACCAAGGACCCGAAAGAGCGCGCGCAACTCATCCGCGACGTGCTGCGCCAACTCGGTACCCCTCACCCTGCCCCGACATGAGCACATCCGCCCTGCCCCCTTCCGCCCAGCCCGCTGGCCTCGTGATTCACGCGAGCCTGCCCGCACTGAAGTTGCGTGACTTCAAGGTCATCGCCTTCGACATGGACTCGACGCTGATCAACATCGAGTGCATCGACGAGATCGCCGACGAGGCCGGCAAGAAGGCCGAGGTGTCGGCCATCACCGAGGCCGCGATGCGTGGCGAGATCACCGACTTCAAGGACAGCCTGCGCCGCCGCGTGGCCTTGCTGAAAGGGGTGCCGGCCTCAGCGCTGGAATCGGTCTACCAGCAGCGCCTGCGTCTGAACCCGGGCGCCGAGACGCTGCTGGCCGCGGTGCACGAGGCCGGGCTCACGAGCCTGCTGGTGTCGGGTGGCTTCACGTTTTTTGCCGACCGCGTGAAGGCGCGCCTGAACATGCACGACGCCAAGTCCAACACGCTGGAGGTGGTGGACGGCCTGCTCACCGGCCGGGTGCTGGGCGACATCGTGGACGGTGAAGAAAAGAAGCGACAGCTGCTGGCCGCCTGCGCGCGTGTGGGCTGCGACCCGGCTCAGGCCATTGCCGTGGGCGATGGGGCCAACGACCTGCCGATGATGGGTGCGGCCGGCCTGTCGGTGGCGTACCACGCCAAGCCCAAGGTGCGTGAGCAGGCGCTTGTGGCCATCAACGAAGGTGGGCTGGACCGGTTGCTCGAAGTCTTGCGCTGAGACTTCAGCACAGCGGTCGAAAAAATCCCGTCTGGGTCGATCCTCGCGGCATTTTCGGCGTTTCACACCCATTTTTTGCCTGTATTTTTGAACGATCGTGCAAATATTGCACTGGCGTCGGTTAGATTGGCGAGCGCGCGGGTTTACCCGCCCGAGCCAATCTACAACGGGAACCGACTTCATGACCAGCTCCATTCAACGCCGCACCCTTCTGGCCGCTGCGGCCGCAGCCGCCGGCGCATCCCTGTCCACCTCGCTCCGCGCCCAGCCTGCCGGCAGCAGCGAGATCGTCATCGGCCAGAGCCTGCCGTTGACGGGCCCGGTCGCGGCCGTGCTGACGCCTATCGTCGAAGGGCAGGCGCTGGCCATCGATTCGGTGAACCGCAAGGGCGGCATCAACGGCCGCAAGGTCCGCCTGGTGCAGCTGGACGACGCATTCGATCCGCGTCGGACCGCCGAAAACGTGGCCACGCTGATCGAGCGCGACAAGGTCGTGGCCTTGACCGGCCTGGCCAGCACGCCCGGTGTGGCAGCGGTGATGCCGATGCTCCTTGAAAAGAAGGTGCCGTTGTTCGGCGTGTACACCGGCTCGCATCTGCTGCGCGCCCGCCCGCATCCCTACTTCTTCACGACGACCGCCAGCTACGCGGACGAGGTGGCGGAATGTGTGCGTCACCTGGTGACGCTGCAGCGCGGCCGCATTGCGGTGGCCTTCCAGAACAACGAGTTCGGCAAGCTGATGCTGCCCATCGCAGAAGCGGCCATCAAGGAGCGCGGTGCCACCTTGGTGGCCAGCGTACCAGTGGCGGTGGACGCTTCCGACGCGCTGGCCGCCGCGATGACCGTGAACGCCAAGCAACCGCAAGCGGTGTTGCTGTTGTCGATCGCCGGCCCGTCGGTGGTGGGCTTCGTCAAGGCCTACAAAGCCGTGGGCGCCGCCCCGATCTACACGATCAGCACGGCCCTGGGTGCGCTTCCAGCCCTTGGTGACGATGCCCGCGGCATCGCCGTGACGCAGATCGTTCCTTACTGGCGCCAAACCGATCCGCTGGCCCGCGAGTACATGGCCGATGCCACGCGCGCGCGCCAGACGCCCAACTACGCCCACTACGGCGCTTACCTGATGTTCCGCATGCTGTTCGATGGCATCCGGCGTGCAGGCAACAACGTGACCCCGCAAACGGTCACCAAGGGCATCGAGAGCATCCGTGGTCTGAAAGTGGCCACGGGCGACATTTCGTTCAGCACAGCCAATCACCACCCCGGTCGCTTCGTTGAAATCACGATCGTGGGCCCACGAGGCGTGTTCATCCGCTGATCGTTGCTCTCGGGGCCGGGCGCTGCGGAAAACTGCCTGCAACGCCCGATTCCGAAAGACCTTCATGGACGCAGCGCACGGCAACATCCTATGATGGTGTCATGCGCCGCCTGCTTGTCCTGTTCATGATCTGCCTGCTGCCTCTGCGTGGCTGGGCGGGTGACCTCATGGGCATTGAGATGAGTTTGCAGGCAGCGGTCGGCACCGTGGGTGCGCATGCCGCACCGCACATGCCGCCCAATTGCCTGATGCACGTCGCGTCCGATGCCGCTTCGTCCACGGCCGGACCGAGCGCTGGCAAAGCCGCCATGGCGGGACCCGGTGATGCGGGGCACCCCTCCTCGGGCTCCACCGATGGTTGCAATGCCTGCGACCTCTGCCTGCCCATCGCCCAGATGGCAGCAGCCCCCGGCAGCGTGGGTCACTTTGCGGGCCATGTGCAGAGCGCCGCGCGGGGTCCCGCTTCGCTGAGCGCGTCGCCAGCCCCCACGATCAAGCCACCTATTTCCTGATCTCCAAGCCCAAGGTCCGCCTGCAGAGGTCTGCAGGCGAATGAATCGCGGCTCGCTCGAGCCGCTGCTGGAGATCACATGAACAAACTGATGCTTTGGGTGGCGCTGTGCTGTGCCGCCCCCGCCTGGGCGACCGCTGGTGCGGTCAACACCCAGGCCGACACTGCGTGGGTTGCGGGCCGCGTCGTGCGGCTGGATGCCGCGCGGCACAAGATCACGCTCGACCACGCGCCCATCCCCAGCCTGAAGATGGCGGCGATGACCATGCCCTTTCACATGGACAACACCGCGCCCTGGTCCGCGCTGAAGGTGGGCGACAAGGTGCGCTTCACCGTTCGAGAGGACAACGGCACGCTGACCGTGCAGCAGATCGAGGTGTCTCCATGAGGCCGCATTCGATGGTGCCGGTGGCAGCCCTCCTGGCCGGGCTGACCATGGTGCCCCATGCCGCTTCGGCCGCCCCCATGAGCTTCAAAGGTAGCTCGATGGTCATGGGCGACTTCAGTCGCAACTGGCAGGAGGTCTGGGCCAACCACGCCGTCACGGCGCGCGACGCCATCGGTGCCGGCACGCTGCGCATGCGTTCCGACGACGGCAGCAAGACGCGCCAGCTCACCGAGCTCACCTACACCCGCCTCGTGAGCCGCTGGAACCTGGCCGATGCACAGGCCAACGTCTGGTTCTTCATGGGCGCTGGCGGCATCCGCGGCAACGACTTCGCGGGCACCCGCACGGCGCTGGCACCGGGCCTGCAGGTCGACTATGAGACCACGCGACTGTATGGAGCGGCCACGGCGCGGCTCTACCGGGCAGGTGATGTCCGGCATGACACCGCCACCCTCAAGGCCGGCTTCTCGTTCTACGAGGCCGACTACGACGAGGTGCAACCCTGGCTTGTCCTGGAGGCCCGCCGCATGCGCGGCCTCTCGGTCAAGACCGAGCTCACCCCGCTGCTGAGGCTCATCCACAACCGATTTTTCGTCGAGGTGGGCGTGAACAACGCCTCAGAAGCCCGCGCGAACCTGATGCTCACGTTTTAAGGAATTCCCCATGAACAAATTGATCCCCACCCTCATCGCGCTGGCACTCGCCGGCGTCGCGCTACCTGCCCTCGCTGCCACCAGCGTGAAGGCCACCGTCCATGGCATGGTGTGCGCGTTCTGCGCGCAAGGCATCGAGAAGCGCTTGTTGGCGCTGCCCGCCACCAAGGCCGTGTTCGTCGACCTGAAACAGAAGGTCGTCGCCGTGGAGGCCAAGGAAGGGCAAACGCTGGACCCCAAGACGGTGTCCCACGAGATCACCGAGGCCGGCTACGACGTGGTGAAGCTTGAAACGGTCGAGCAATCCGTGGCGGACATCAAGGCGGCCACCCAGCCGGCGAAGGGGCAGGGGCGCAAATGAGCGCCGACGGTCTGATCGAATCGAGGACCGGCTTCTGGGCCTCGGTGCTGAGCCTCGTGACCAGCAGCAGCACGCTGGTGTGCTGTGCACTGCCTGCGCTGCTGGTGACGCTCGGTGCGGGCGCGGCACTGTCGTCGCTGGTGTCGGTGTTCCCGCAGGTCGTGTGGCTGAGTGAGCACAAGGTGGAGCTGTTTGCCTTTGCCGCGTTGGCACTGGCGGCCAGTGGCGTGCTGCAATGGCGCAACCGCAGCGCGCCCTGCCCCACGAACCCTGCGCTTCGAAGCGCTTGCCTGCGCACACGCAAGACGTCGCTCCGTCTGTAT
Organism: Pseudomonadota bacterium; assembly: GCA_041179165.1. GTDB lineage: Bacteria > Pseudomonadota > Gammaproteobacteria > Burkholderiales > Burkholderiaceae_C > Rhizobacter. The sequence goes on from JBEGTX010000371.1 coordinate 7,241, forward strand.
GTGTTCAGTGTGGTGGTGTGCCTGGTGGGGGC